>JADMKA010000239.1 GCA_018780145.1 Vitreoscilla sp.
GCCGAAGGCCAGCGCCGGGGGACATTCGCG
The DNA here is from genome assembly GCA_018780145.1 of Vitreoscilla sp. Lineage (GTDB taxonomy): Bacteria > Pseudomonadota > Gammaproteobacteria > Burkholderiales > Burkholderiaceae_C > Ideonella. The sequence goes on from JADMKA010000239.1 coordinate 31, forward strand.
GAGCCGGTCACCCGGCAGCCTCGGCACGCGCCGACTCGTTGCGAGCGCTGCTGTCCGCAAGGGACCGCAAGGCGGCATTCCGCCTGCCCGCAAGACCCACACGTCGAACGACTCGCCCGCGTTGATTCGGGAGCTCCTGCCATGCCGACCCGCCGCCGCCTGCTTTCTTGCATGACCGCCCTGGCGCCACTGCCTGGCGTGTTGCGCGCCCAGCAGAAGTTTCCCGACCGCCCCATCACCCTCGTCGTGCCCTTTGCCCCCGGCGGTGTGGCCGACATCACCGCCCGCACCGTGGGCCAGGCGATGGCTGCCAACTTGGGGCAGCCGGTGATCATCGACAACAAGCCGGGCGCCGGCGGCATCGTCGCGACCCAGGCCATGCTGAAGGCGCCGGCGGACGGCCACACGCTGCTGCTGATGAGCAATGCCACCGCCGTCAGCGTGCACCTGATGAAGAAGCTGCCATTCGATGTGGTGAAAGACCTGGCGCCGATCAGCACGCTGGGCTTCTTCGAGCTGGGCATCGCCGTCCCTGAGGACTCGCGCTTCAAGACCCTGGCCGAGATGCTGGCCTATGCCCGCGCTCAGCCCGGCAAGCTGACCATCGGCACCATCACCGTCGGCAGCACGCAATACCTGTCGGCCGAGCTGTTCAAGTCGCGCGCCGGCATCGAGGCCACGGTGGTGCCCTACAAGGGCTCGCCGGCGGTGATCAACGCCCTGCGCTCGGGCGACGTGGACGTGGTGTTCGAGATCCTCGGCCCGCTGCTGCCGCAACTCACCGGCAAGACCATCCGGGCACTTGCGGTGACCGGCACCGCGCGCTTCCCGCTGCTGCCCGAGGTACCCACCGTCATCGAGCAGGGCATCAAGGGCTACACGGTGGACAGCTGGAACGCGCTCGCCGCCCCGGCCGGCACACCGCCTGCAGCGATCGAGCGCCTGGGCCGCGCCGCCCAGGAGGCGATCAGCCTGCCCGGGGTGCGCAACACGCTGCGTGACCTGGGCGTCAAGGCCCAGGCCGGCACCCCGGCCGAACTGGCCACCCTGCTGGCCAGCGAGATCAAGCACTGGGGCGAGGTGGCACGGGCGGCGAAGATCGAGCCGGAGTGAGCTGGGGCGGAGGTCAGCCCTTCACGTACAGCCGCCGCAGGTAGGCGGCCTGGAACCCGAGTTCGCGCCAGGCCGAATAGCCCGGGCCCGTGCGGTCGGGTGACGCCGCTTCGATGTCACTGACAAAGCTGTGCGCGCCAGCGCCCGCCACAGCGCGCAGCAGCGCTGCGGTGACCTGCTGGTCATCGGCAAAGCAGGGCGCCATGACGCCCGGCACCGGCGCATCGATGCCCAGCCAGGCCCATCCACTGTCGTCGACAAAAGCGCTGCGCACCATCGCCACCGGTGCGCCCGGCCGGCCGTCTTCTCGGCGCAGTGCGTGGTGCCATCCCGGGCGGCCGACCAGCGCATGCAGCCACTCGCCGATGGGCGGCGGCATGCCATAGCAGCCGAGGAGGAAGCCGATCCAGTCGCCGGCGTTGCCGGCGTCGACGATCTCGCAGTCCTGGCCATGGGCGTGCCACAGGTCGGGCCGGGCCTCGCGCAGGATCACGCGGTCCCAGGCGCCATCGGCCCGGTAGCCGCGTGCCAGAAGCTGCTCGCCCAGATCCGGCGGCTGGCTGTGGTCGTTGACCAAGACCCAGTGTCGCCCGCAACCGCCAGCGCGGTAGAAGGCATCGATGGCCGCGAACGCAGCATCATTCACCGGCGCCGGGCAGCCGAGAGTCAGCACCATGTTGAAGTGGCTGAACGGGACGGCACTGCGCACCATCGCCAGCTCGCCTTGACAGAGACTGGCCAGGCCCAGCGCCTGGCGCACCGAGGCCGGCGCGGCCGCATGCTGGTCCAGCCAATTGAGGGTATCGACGCGCTCGGCGCGGACGGCCAGCTCGAATGTGTTCATGGTGACGGTGTCCAGGGAGCAGGCGGGCGGCCCGGTGGTGGGCGGAAGGGATGGTGGCCGGGCCACGATGCCAGAAGTACGACGCCATCGAGCATCTGGATGCCTGGGGTTCGCTGGGCATCGATCACGGGCCGCTGTGGCGGTGGGCCATGCCACGCCCGCGTGCCCACCGCACGTCGCTGGTGCGGCGTGATGGCGGCCAGGCACCCTTCCAGCCCACTCATGGTGCATGCCGACCCCCTGGAAGCCACTTCGGCGCTGGCCCGCCACTTGCTTGTATACAGGCTTGAACACCGGCACCGCCGGTGCCCTCACCCTTCAGCAAGGAGCGGCAAGCATGGCGCAGCAGGATTGGACCCGTCGGAACTGGATCGGTGGCATGGGCGCACTCGCAGCGAGCGGTGTCGCCGTGCCGGCCTGGGCGCAGAAACCGCTCACCGTGGGATTCATCTATGTGGGCCCGCGAGACGACTACGGCTACAACCAGGCGCAAGCCGAGAGCGTGGCCCTGGTCAAGAAGATGGCCGGCGTCAAGGTGGTCGAGGAAGAGAACGTGCCCGAGACCAACGCGGTGCAGAAGACCATGCAGGGCATGATCGCGCAGGACGGCGCGACGCTGCTGTTCCCCACCTCGTTCGGCTACTTCGACCCGCACATGCTGGCGGTGGCGGGCAAGAACCCGAACGTGCGCTTCGCCCACTGCGGCGGCATGTGGACCGAGGGCAAGCACCCGAAGAACACCGCGAGCTTCTTCGGCTACATCGACGAGTGCCAGTACCTCAACGGCGTGATCGCCGGCCACATGAGCAAGAGCGGCAAGATCGGCTTCATCGCCGCCAAGCCGATCCCGCAGGTGCTGCGCAACATCAACGCCTTCACGATGGGCGCCCGCTCGGTGGACCCGAAGATCACCACCACGGTGATCTTCACCGGCGACTGGTCGATGCCGGTCAAGGAAGCCGAGGCCACCAACAGCTTGGCCGACCAGGGCATCGACGTGTTCACGATGCATGTCGACGGCCCCAAGGTCATCGTCGAGACGGCCGCCAAGCGCGGCAAGTTCGTCTGCGGCTACCACGCCTCGCAGGCCAAGCTGGCGCCGCAGGCCTACCTGACCGGCGCCGAGTGGAACTGGCTCACCGCCTACACCCAGATCATCGAGGCCGCCAAGACCGGCAAGCCGCATCCCAACTTCGTGCGCGGTGGCCTGAAGGAAGGCTTCGTCAAGAGCTCGCCGTACGGCAGCGCCGTGCCCGAAGGCGCGCGCAAGAACGCCGAGGACATCCGCGCCAAGATGCTCAAGGGCAGCTTCGACATCTTTGCCGGCGAGTTGAAGGACAACACCGGCAAGGTGGTGATCCCGAAAGGCAAGGTCTACAAGCAGACCGACATCGAGCTGGAAGGCATGAACTACCTGGTCGAAGGCGTCATCGGCAAGGTCTGAAATGAAGCCCCCACGCTCGCTGGCGCTCGCTGCCCCCCGAGGGGGCGCTTGCAGCGGACCGGCCAAGCCGGATCCGCGCAAGACCTTGGTTTGGTCGCGGAGCCACTGAGATGCTGCCCCGCTCCTGGCATGCTCCCGCCGAGGCAGTGCTGCTGCCGGCTGGCGCGCTGGCGGCTGCGCTGCTGGCCTTCGGCGCCTTTGTCTGGTTCGGTGGCACGAGCCCGGTCGAGGCCTGGGTGCTGCTGTTCCGCGGCGCCTTCGGTGATGCGTTCTCCTGGCAGAACACCTTGCAGCGCGCTGCGCCGCTGATGCTCACCGCGCTGGCCGTGGCCTTGCCGGCGCGCGCCGGGTTGACGGTCATCGGCGGTGAAGGCGCGCTGGTGCTCGGTGCGTTGGGCTGCGCCGGCCTGCCCTACCTGTGGCCTGCGCTCGACGGCACATCCGGCAGCGTGGCGGTGTTGCTGGCAGGCGCCCTGTTCGGCGCCGTGTGGGTGGCCCTGGCCGGTGCCTTGCGGCAATGGCGCGGCGTGAACGAAACCATCTCCAGCCTGCTGCTGGGCTACATCGCGATCGCGTTGTTCAAGCATTTCGTCGAGGGCCCGATGCGCGACCCGGCGAGCCTGAACAAGCCCAGCACACGGCCGCTGGCCGACTCGCTGCGCATCGGCCCGATCGCGCCGGACAGCGTGCTGGGCGACGTCCACTTCGGTCTGGTCATCGGCGTCGTTCTGTGCGTGATGGCCGGCCTGTGGCTGAGCTTCACCGCCTCCGGCTTCGCGCTTCGGGTGGTCGGCGGCAACGCACGCACCGCCCGCGGCATGGGCCTGCCGACCGACAGGCTGGTCGTGCTGGCCTGCGCGCTGGGTGGCGCCGCCGCCGGCCTGGCCGGGGCCATCGAGGTGGCCGCAGTGCACACCGCCGCCAACGCCTCGGTGATTGCCGGGCTGGGCTACACCGGCATCCTGGTGTCCTTCGTGGCTCGCCACAACCCCTGGGCGATCCCGCCGGTGGCCTTGCTGTTCGGCGGCTTCGCGGCGGCCGGCAGCCTGCTGCAACGCCGCCTCGGGCTGCCGGATGCGTCGGTGCTGGTGCTGCAGGGTTTCGCCTTCGTCTTCATCCTGGCGGCCGAGGCGCTGCGCGGC
>JADMKA010000185.1 GCA_018780145.1 Vitreoscilla sp.
GAGATCCGCCTGAACGACAAGTTCGGCGTGGTGCCGCTGCAAGGCCAGCAGGCCTGGGACTGCGCCGAACTCCTGGCCCGCCACAGCGACGCCGACGACGGCGTGCTGACGGTCACCTACCTCACACCCGCCCACCGCGCCTGCCAGGCCCAGCTGCTGCGCTGGATGCAGGAGTGCGGCTTCGACGAGACCCGCGTCGACGCGGTGGGCAACGTGGTCGGCGTCTACCAGGGCACCGATCCGGGTGCGCCACGGTTGCTCACCGGTTCGCACTTCGACACCGTGCGCAACGCCGGCCGCCACGATGGCCGCCTGGGCATCTTCGTGCCGATGATCGCGGTGCGCGAGCTGCACCGTGCCGGCCGGCGCCTGCCGTTCGGCATCGAGCTGGTCGGCTTTGCGGAAGAAGAAGGCCAGCGCTACGCCGCCACCTTCCTCGGCTCCAGCGCCTTGACCGGCGGCTTCGACCCCGCCTGGCTGGACCAGGCCGACGCCGACGGCGTGACGATGCGCGAGGCCATGCGAGCCGCCGGCCTGCCCGCGACGATGCAGGCCATCGCTGCCGAGCTGCGCGACCCGGCCCGCTACCTTGGCTTCGTCGAGGTCCACATCGAGCAGGGCCCGGTGCTCGACGAGCTGGATCTGCCGCTGGGCGTGGTCACCTCGATCAACGGCAGCGTGCGCTACCTGGGCGAGGTGCAAGGCACCGCCTGCCATGCCGGCACCACGCCGATGGGCCGCCGCCACGACGCCGCGCTGGTGGTGGCCGAGCTGGCGCTGGCGGTCGAGGAGCGCGCCACCCGCGAGCCTGATCTGGTGGGCACGGTCGGCATGCTGCAGGTGCCGAACGGCTCGATCAACGTGGTGCCCGGCCGCTGCCAGTTCAGCCTGGACCTGCGCGCCACCACCAACATCGCCCGCGACGCCCTGGCCGACGACGTCACCGCGGAGCTCGTGCAGATCGCCCACCGGCGCGGCGCCCGCTTCCACCTGACCGAGACCCTGCGCGCCGCCGCCGCCCCCAGCCACCCGGCCTGGCAGGCGCGCTGGGAGGCCTCGGTGCAGGCGCTCGGCCTGCCGGTGCACCGCCTGCCCAGCGGCGCCGGCCACGACGCGATGAAGCTGCACGAGCGGATGCCGCAGGCCATGCTGTTCGTGCGCGGCGGCAACGCCGGCATCAGCCACAACCCGCTGGAGAGCGTCACCACGGACGACGCCCAGCTCGCCGTCGACGCCTTCCTGCATCTGCTGGAACACCTCGCATGAGTGCCTACGACCAGATCGACGCCTGGGTCGACGCCCACTTCGACGAGGAGCTGCGCTTCCTGCAGGCCCTGGTGCGCGTGCCCACCGACACGCCACCCGGCGACAATGCGCCGCACGCCGAGCGCACCGCCGCGCTGCTGGCCGAGATGGGCTTGGTGGCCGAGCGCCACCCGGTGCCCGCCGCCGAAGTGCAGGCGCAGGGCATGCAATCCATCACCAACCTGGTCGTGCGCCAGCGATACGGCGCTGGCGGGCCGACGATCGCCCTCAACGCGCATGGCGACGTGGTGCCGCCGGGCGAAGGCTGGCAGCACGATCCCTACGGCGGCGAGATCGACGGCGGCCATCTCTACGGCCGGGCCTCGGCCGTCAGCAAGAGCGATTTCGCAACCTACACCTTCGCCCTGCGCGCGCTGGCCGCGGCAGCGCCGCCCACGCGCGGCGCGGTGGAGCTGCACTTCACCTACGACGAGGAGTTCGGCGGTGAACTCGGCCCCGGCTGGCTGCTGAAGCACGGCCTGACCAAGCCGGACGCACTGATCGCCGCCGGCTTCAGCTACCAGGTGGTCACCGCGCACAACGGCTGCCTGCAGCTGGAGGTCACGCTGCACGGGCTGGCCTCGCACGCCGCCTACCCCGAGACCGGCGTCGACGCGCTGCAGGCCGCCAACCGCCTGCTGACCGCGCTCTACGCGCACAACACCGAGCTGCGCACCCGCCGGTCTGCCGTGGCTGGCATCACCCACCCCTACCTGAACGTCGGCCGCATCGAGGGCGGCAGCAACACCAACGTCGTGCCCGGCAAGGTCACGCTGAAGCTGGACCGCCGCATGATCCCGGAGGAAGACGCCGCTGCCGTGGAGGCCGAGGTGCGGGCCCTGATCGACGGCACGGTCGCCACCTGCCCTGGCATCCGCGTCGAGGTCCGCCGCCTGCTGCTGGCCCAGTCGCTCAAACCCCTGCCGGGCCACGAGCGCCTGGCCGCCACCGTGCAGCGCCATGCGCAAGAGCTCTTCGGCGAGCCCATCCCCACCTGCGGCACGCCGCTCTACACCGACGTGCGGCTCTACGGCGCGGCCGGCGTGCCGGCTGTCATCTACGGCGCCGGGCCGCGCACCGTGCTCGAATCGAACGCCAAGCGGGCCGACGAGCACCTGGCGCTGGCGGACCTGCGCCGGGCGACGAAGGTCGTCGCCCGCAGCCTGGCCGACCTGCTGACAAATGACTGACTCGCACGCATCTTGCTGAGCCCACACCACCCCGACCGGAGACCCGTTCCATGACCCTTGCCACCCTTGCCCGCCGCCATCTCCTGGCCGCCCTCACCGCCGCGCTCGGCCTGGCGGCCCTGCCGCCTGCGATGGCGCAGGACACGCCCATCAAGTTCCAGCTCGACTGGCGCTTCGAGGGCCCGGCTGCCTTCTTCCTGTGGCCGGTTGCCAAGGGCCAGTTCAAGGCCGAGAAGCTGGCGGTGACTGTGGATGCCGGCACCGGCTCCGGCAATGCCGTCAACCGCGTTGCCTCGGGCAGCTACGACATGGGCTTCGCCGACCTGTCGGCGCTGATGGAGTTCCACGCCAACAACGCCACTGCACCCAACAAGCCGGTGGCGGTGATGATGGTCTACAACAACACGCCGGCAGCCGTCTTCGCCCTGAAGAAGAGCGGCATCAAGACCCCCGCGGACCTGGCCGGCAAGAAGCTGGGGGCGCCGGTGTTCGACGCCGGCCGCCGCGCCTTCCCGATCTTCCAGAAGGCCAACGCGATCGGCCCGGTGCAGTGGGTCAGCATGGACCCGCCGCTGCGCGAGACCATGCTGGCTCGCGGCGACGTGGACGCCATCACCGGCTTCTACTTCACCAGCCTGCTGAACCTGGAAGCGCGTGGCGTGAAAGCGGACGACGTGCTGGTCATGCCCTACCCCAGCCACGGGGTGAAGCTGTATGGCAACGTGATCATCGCCAGCGAGGAGTTCATCAAGAAGAAGCCCGAGGCGGTGAAGGCTTTCCTGCGCGCCTTCACCAAGGCGGCGCGCGAGGTGATCGCCAACCCCAAGGCCGCCACCGAGACGGTGAAGGAACGCGACGGCATCATCAACACCGAGCTGGAGGAGCGCCGCCTGCGCCTGGCCATCCAGTCCTCCATCGTCACCCAGGACGCCCGCACCGAAGGCTTCGGCGACGTGAAGGGCCCGCGCCTGGCGCTGATGGCCAGCCAGGTGGCCGACGCCTTCGCCACCAAGAACCGCATCGACCCCGATGCCGTCTGGAACGGCAGCTTCCTGCCCAGCGCCGAGGAGCGCAACATCTTCGCCGGCAGCAAGAAGTGAACGCCACCGCCTTCGTCGATTTCAGGCAGGTCTGGCTGGCCTACAACGACGAGCTGCTGGCCGAAGGCAAGTTCGCCGTCGAGGACATCAACCTGCAGGTCGGCGAGGGCGAGTTCATCGCCATCGTCGGCCCCTCGGGGTGCGGCAAATCCACCTTCATGAAGCTGGCCACCGGCCTGAAGCGGCCCAGCCGCGGCACGGTGCACATCGGCGGCCAGGCGGTGACCGGGCCGCTGAAGATCACCGGCATGGCCTTTCAGGCGCCCAGCCTGCTGCCCTGGCGCACCACGGTGCAGAACGTGCTGCTGCCGCTGGAGATCGTCGAGCCCTACCGTTCGAGCTTTCGCCAGAAGAAGGCCGAGTACGAGGCCAAGGCACGCGCGCTGCTGCGCAGCGTGGGCCTGGCCGGGTATGAAGACAAGTTCCCCTGGCAGCTCTCGGGCGGCATGCAGCAGCGCGCCAGCATCTGCCGCGCGCTGGTGCACGAGCCGAAGATGCTGCTGCTCGACGAGCCCTTCGGTGCACTCGACGCCTTCACCCGCGAGGAGCTGTGGTGCATCTTGCGTGACCTGCAGGCGGCCCAGGGCTTCAATGTGATCCTGGTCACCCACGATCTGCGCGAGAGCGTGTTCCTGGCCGACACGGTGTACGTGATGAGCAGGAGCCCGGGCCGCTTCGTGCACCAGCGCCGCATCGACCTGCCGCGCCCGCGCGACCTGGAGCTCACCTACACCCCGGCCTTCACCGACATCGTGCACGAGCTGCGCGGCCACATCGGCGCGCACCGCCAGGCGGTGGGGGCCTCGGCATGAACCAGAAGACACTTCAACGTTGGGCCCCCTGGATCGCCGGCGCCTCGCTCGCGGCGGTGTGGCAAGCGGCCTGCACGCTGTTCGACATCCCCGAGTACATCTTCCCCAGCCCCTGGCTGATCCTGCAGTCGCTGGTGGAGTTCGCCGGGCCGGTGGGCCAGGCTGCGTGGAAGACCTTCTGGGTCACGATGATCGGCTTCGGCATCGCCATCGTGGTGGGGGTGTTGCTGGGCTTCCTGGTGGGGTCGTCGCGCACCGCGTACGCCGCGCTGTTCCCGCTGATGGTGGGCTTCAACGCGGTGCCCAAGGCGGCCATCGTGCCGATCCTGATCGTCTGGTTCGGCATCGGCATCGGGCCGGGCATCCTCACGGCCTTCCTGATCTCGTTCTTCCCGATCACGGTGAACATCGCCACCGGCCTGGCCACGCTGGAGCCCGAGCTGGAGGATGTGCTGCGGGTGCTGGGCGCCAAACGCTGGGACGTGCTCACCAAGGTCGGCCTGCCACGCTCCATGCCCTACTTCTACGGCTCGCTGAAGATCGCCATCACGCTGGCCTTCGTCGGCACGGTGCTGGCCGAGATGACGGCCGGGGATTCGGGCATCGGCTACCTGATCCAGACCGCCGGCTCGCAGCAGCGCCTGCCACTGGCCTTCGCCGCGCTGGTGGTGATCGGGGCGATGGCGATGGTGATGTACGAGTTCTTCTCGCTCGTGGAAAAGCGCACCACCGCCTGGGCGCACCGGGGCTCGCAGGCGGGCTGAGCAACACGCCAGACAAACACGGCGTCACAATCTGCAGGCTGTCTTTCGCGCCCCTCCATGACCCTGCCCAGCGACACCCCACCCCCGGCGACGCTCTACGCCCGCTACCTGGCGCAGTGCGATGCCGAGGCACGGCCGCTGATGTCGGCGGTCTGCCTGGAGGCCAGCCGGGCGGCCAGTGGCGTCGGCGGCTGGGTGGCCCCGGCCGACCAGATGGCCCGCCAGATCCTGCCTGGGCTGCCGGCCGTCTGGGCCCAACAGCTCGGCGAGCGCCTCGCTGGCAGCGGCCCGGTGACCTCGTCATCGACCGACCTGGCCGGCCCCAGCAGCCTGAGCCTGATGTCCGACGACGACGTCGACGAGGACATCGAGTCCACGCGGGTCGTGCAGGGCATCGAGACCGCCGCCGAATGGGCCTTGCGAGACCTGCGCAGCCGCCTGGGCCAGTGGCCACAGGGCACCGGCCGTTCCAGCGCCGATCCGCTGCCATTGGCACCAGGTGCGGTGGTCGGTGCCCTGTGCGCCGCCCTGCACGACGGCCCGTACGACGGCGCCTTGCGCCTGGCGGTGCTGCGGGCCGTGGCGGCACCGTTGGGCCGCGCGCTGGCGGCCCTGTATGCCCGCCACGCCGAGTTGCTGGCCGACTGGGGCTTGCAACCGGCCCGCTACACGATCCGCCGCGAGCCCGAGCCCGCCCGCGGCCGGGCCGCCCCGGAGGGCAGCGCCGTCGCCGTGGCCAGCGCGCAGATCCCGGTGCTGCTGGCCCAGGTCGCCGAGCAGGCCGGCTTGAGCCGTGGCATGCAGGCGCTGCTGAGCCGCCTGGCCGGCCCGGTGGAACGCAGCATCGCCGCCGACGCCGGCCTGCTGGCCTCGATGGACAACCCGCTGTGGCGCCTGGTCGACCGGCTGGCGGCCCTGGGCCAGGTGGACGGCGGCGGCGACACGGTACCGCTGCACGAACGCCTCGAGCCCATCATCGCCCGGCTGGAACAGGCCGCGCAGCCGATGGCGGTGGCCCAGTACGAGCAGGCCCTGGCCGACGCAGAAGCCGTGAGCCTGGCCGACACCGGCAGCGAGGCGGCGGCCGTGCTGGCCTCCGCCCCGGCCCCGCTGCTCAACGAGCAAGTGTTGCAATCGGTGGAGCGCCGGCAGGCGCTCGAGCCGGTGCTGCGCGCCCAGATGGTGGCCCGCCTGCGCGACGACCCGCTGCTGCCCGAGGTCAAGCAGTTCCTGCTGGGGCCCTGGTTGGGCGTGCTGCTGCAGGCCGTGTCCGAAGGCGGTGAAGAAACGCCGCAGGCCCAGCGCGTGCTCGGCGCGGTCGAGTCGCTGATCGAGGCCGGCCGCATCGACCGCCGCCAGGCGCTGACGCCAGCCGAAGTGGCCTGCCTGCGCATGGAGGCCGAGGACGGCCTGGCGCTGGCCGGCCTGCCGGCCCAGCGCATCCAGCGGCATGCGGCCGACCTGTCGGCGGCATTGAAGACCTGGCCGCGCGAGGCGCTGGACAGCGGCCTCACCGACAGCGAACCTGCCGAGATGGACGAGGCCGAGGCCCCCGGCTGGCCCAGCCACGCCGACCTGGCCACGGTGCCGATCGCCCTGGACGCGCAGAACCCGGACGACCCGGCGCGGCGCGATTGCGAGGCCTGGCTCGACGGCCTGGCCGTGGGCGACATCTGCCGCATCCACCGCCAGGGCCAATGGACCACCTTGCGGCTGAACTGGCGCAGCGACAACGGCGCCTTCTATGCCTTCGCCAACCAGGGCGGCCTGGCCTTTTGCGCCAGCCGCCGCGTGCTGGCGCGCCTGCGGCTGGAGGGCCTGGCCACGACCATGACACGCGGCCAATGGGTGCGCCGTGCGGTCGACACCCTGCCGATGCCGCTGAGCTGAATGAGCGGTTCGGGCTGGAAGGGGGAGCTGCGGATCGCCTACCGGCGCGAGGGCGATTCGACCCTGGCGCTGGACCGCCACCACGGCCCCTTGCGCGTGCTGCAGCGCCTGTACCCCGAAGGCCCCGGCATCTGCCACCATGTGCTGGTGCACCCGCCCGGCGGCATCGTCGGTGGCGACGAACTCACGGTGCAGCTGGATCTGGCGGCCGGCAGCCATGCGGTGCTGACGACTCCCGGCGCGACCCGCTTCTACCGAAGTGGCGGTCCGTTGGCCCTGCAAACCGTTCACGCCCGGCTGGATGATGGCGCACGCCTCGAATGGCTGCCGCTGGAGGCCCTGGCCTACAGCGGCTGCATCGCCGAGAACCGCTTCCGCTTCGAGCTGGCGCCCGGCGCCATGATGATCGGCTGGGACCTGATGGCACTCGGCCTGCCGGCCGCGGGTGAGCCCTTCGTGCGCGGCAATCTGGTGCAGCACCTCGAGTGGCCGGGCGTCTGGCTGGAGCGGGGGCGCCTGGACGCGGCCGACCAGGCGCTGCTGGATTCGCCGCTCGGCCTGGCCGGCCACCGGGTGCTGGGCACCCTGTGGTTCGCCAGCAGCAGCCCATTCGGCACCGCGCCGCAGGAGGCCTTGCTGGATGCGGCCCGCGAGGTCTTTGCCTCGCACCCCGAGTTGCCGGCGGGCGCCACCGCACCCGATGACCGACTGGTGGTCTGCCGCCTCCTGGCCGACCGGGTGGAGCCGGCCTTCGCGTTGTGGCGCCAGGTGCGTGCCCGCTGGCGGGCCCTGCAGTGGGGCCTGGCCGAGGAAGCCCCTCGCATCTGGCGCACCTGAATGGTCTTTAATTGGTACTGCCACTGAGGTCAGAAGGTCTGATCCGACACGGCCTTCCTCGTTGACCGGTCGCATGGCTGGTACTATACTGGTATCAGACCAATTCGGAGCCCAGCGGGCCATCGACAGTGACAGTGACGTGGATCATCGGCGTGGACGGCGGGGGCACCGGCACCCGGGCCAGGTTGTGCGACCGGGCCGGCCAGGTGCTGGGCTTCGGCCAGGCCGGGCCCAGCAGCCTGTCGCACGGCGTGGCCGGGGCCTGGGGGCAGGTGCAGGCCGCCATCCGCGCCGCCGCCACCTCGGCCGGCCTGGGCGATGTGGACCTGGCCCGCTGCGCGCTCGGCGCCGGCCTGGCCGGTGCCAACGACGCGGCGCAGGCGGCCGGCTTCATCGCCCATCAACCCGGCTTCGCCGTGCTGGCGCTGGAGTCCGACGGCTTCACCGCCTTGCTGGGTGCGCACGCCGGTCGGCCTGGCCTGGTCCTGGTGGCAGGCACCGGCAGCGTGGCCGAGGTGCTGCGCGCCGACGGCTCGCGCCAGATGGCTGGCGGCTGGGGCTTCCCGATCGGTGACGAGGGCAGCGGTGCCTGGCTCGGCCAGCAGGCCGTGCGGCTGGCCCACCAGGTGCTCGACGGCCGCGCCGTGAGCGGCCCGCTCGCCGACGCCGTGCTGGCCGCCACCGGCCGCACCCCCAAGGCCATGCTGGCCTGGTGCCTGCAAGCCCGCCAGACCGCTTACGCCAGCCTGGCGCCGCTGGTCTTCGACCACGAACAGCACGACCCGCGGGCCGCCGCCCTGATCGCCGAGGCGGTGCAGGCGCTCGCTGACCTGGCCCATGCGCTGGACCCTGCCGGCGAACTGCCCGTGGTCTGCAGCGGCAGCATCGCGCACCGGCTGATGCCGCGCCTGCCCGCCGCGCTGCGCGCACGCTGTGTCGAGCCGGCCGGCGATGCAGCCGACGGCGCATTGCACCTGGCCCGCCTGGCGCTCGAGAAGGAAGGCCTCTGATGGACCTGCCCTTCGAGTTGCGCGCCGACGAGCGCAGCACCGTCCCGCTCTACGTGCAGCTGTCGCAGAAGATCGCCCAGGCCATCCGCGCCGGGCGCTACCAGCCGGACGAGGCCCTGCCCTCCGAGCGCATGCTGAGCGAATCGCTGGCGCTGTCGCGGGTCACCGCCCGCAAGGCCATCGACCAGTTGGTGTCGCAGGGCCTGGTGGTGCGCAAGCGCGGCTCGGGCAACTACATCGCGCCCAAGCTGGAGCAGCCGCTGTCCCGCTTGACCAGCTTTTCGGAGGAGTTGCAGCAGCGCGGCTTTCACCCCTCCTCGCGCTGGCTCAAGCGCGCCCTCACCGCGGTGTCGCCGGAAGAGCAGCTCACGCTGGGCCTGTCCACCGGCGCCCGGGTGGCCCGGCTGGAGCGCCTGCGCCTGGCCGACGAGGTGGTGATGGCCTACGAGGTCAGCGTGCTGCCCGAACAGATCCTGCCCGACCCGATGAGCGTCGACGGATCGCTGTATGCCCACCTGGAAGACAGCGGCCGCGCCCCGGTGCGCGCGCTGCAACACATCCGAGCACTGAACGCAGACGCCACCCTGGCCCAACGCCTGAACGTGCCCACCCACCAGGCTGTCCTGCACATCAGCCGCGTGGGCTACCTGGAAACCGGACAAGCGATGGAACTGACCCAATCCTATTGCCGCAGCGAGTACTACGGCTTCGTGGCGGAGATGAAGAGGCCCCCACGCCCCCTCCCGGGGGCTGCCCCCCGAGGGGGCTCGCGCAGCGGACCGGCAAAGCCGGATCCGCGCACGCCACTTGGAGGCGGCGGCCACTTCGTGGCGCCTATGGAAGAACTATGAGAGATGCTTTGCAAGGAGCCGTGCTGACTCCGTTTGGCTGGCGCCTCGGCGAGTTGCGGCATGCCGGCGGGCGCATCGTCGCGATCAATGGCCGCAGCATCAGCGAAGACGAGGCTCGCGCCAGCGGCGCACCGCTGATCCTGCCCGGTTTCATCGACCTGCACGTGCACGGCGGCGGCGGGCACGACACCATGGACGCAGGCGACGCCGCCGCGCACATCGCCCGCACCCACGCGCGCCACGGCACCACCGCCATGCTGGCCACCACGATGACCGCGCCGGCCGAGGACATCCTGCAGGCCTTCGAGGGCCTCGGCCCCATCTGCCGCGCGCGGCCGGCGAATGCCGCCCGCGTGCTGGGCGTGCACCTCGAGGGCCCCTACATCAACCCCGGCAAGCTCGGCGCGCAGCCCGACTTTGCCCGCGAGGCCTCGCTCGACGAGGTGCGGGCGCTGCATGCACTGGCGCCGATCCGCCTGATCACCGTGGCGCCCGAGCTGCCGGGCCACATCGAGCTGATCGCCCAGCTGGTGCACGAAGGCTGGCGGGTGCAGCTGGGCCACAGCGCCGGTTGTTATGAAGACGGGGTGGCCGCGCTGGGTGCCGGCGCCGCCGGCTTCACCCACCTGTTCAACGCGATGACCGGCCTGCACCACCGCGACCCCGGCATGGCCGGCGCGGCCCTGGCCCATGCCGAGTACTCGGAGATCATCCCGGACCTGCTGCACGTGCACCCCGGCGCGCTGAAGGTGGCCTTGCGCGCCATCCCCAAGCTCTACGGCGTCACCGATTCCACCGCCGCCACCGGCATGCCCGATGGCGAGTACCGCCTGGGCCGGCACCGCGTCTTCAAGTGCCTGGGCGGCGTGCGCCTGGACGACGGCACGTTGGCCGGCAGCGCGTTGACGATGGACCAGGCGCTGCGCAACTTCGTCGGCCTGGGCCTCAGCGTGGCCGAGGCCTCGGCCCGCACGGCCACCCATGCCGCCGACTACCTGGGCCTGGCCGACCACGGCCGCCTGGCCCCTGGCGCCCACGCCGACTGCGTGCTGCTCGACCCCGATTTGAACCTGACCCGCGTGGTCATCGAAGGAGAGACGATTGAGTTCCCGGATGCTTGACGAGACCCGCGAAGCGCCGCATGCCGTGGCACGCCAACTCGCTGCCGACGGCGCCACCTACGCCGCGCTGGCCGAGCTGCTGCGCCAGCAGCCGCCGCACAGCGTGCTGACCGTCGCGCGCGGCAGCTCGGACCATGCCGCGCACTACATGGCCTACCTGGTGATGGCCCGGCTGGGTCGGCTGGTGACCTCGCTGCCGATGTCGCTGATCACGCTGTACCAGTCGCAGATCCAGTGCGACGGCCTGGTCTCGCTGGCCTTCTCGCAATCCGGCCAGAGCCCGGACCTGGTCTCGCCGACCGCCTTCTTCCGCGCCGGCGGCGCACGCACCGTGGCGGTCGTCAACGACCCGGCCTCGCCGCTGGCCCAGGCCGCCGAATGGGTGCTGCCGCTGCACGCCGGGCCCGAGCGCAGCGTGGCCGCCACCAAGAGCTACATCGCACAATTGGTGGCAGGTGCCCGCCTCGTTGCCGGCTGGCGTGCCGATGGTGACTTGCTGGCCGCGTTGAACGCCCTGCCCGGCGCGATGGAGCAGGCCCTGGCGCAGGACTGGTCGGTGGCTGTCGACGCGCTGCACGGCGCCGACCGGCTGTTCGTGATCGGCCGTGGCACCGGCCTGGCGATCGCGATGGAGGCCGCGCTGAAGTTCAAGGAGACCTGCGGCATCCAGGCCGAGGCCTTCTCCGGCGCCGAGGTCAAGCACGGCCCGATGGCACTGGTGGAAGAGGGCTACCCGCTGCTCGTCTTCGCGCCGCGCGGCCCGGCCCAGGCCGGCCTGATCGCCCTGGCCGCCGAGATGCGCGGCCGCGGTGCGCGCGTGCTGCTCGCCGCGCCGGCCGGCACGCCCGGCGCCGAGCTGCCACTGGCCCCCAGCGCCCACGAGGACCTGGACCCGATCACCGCGGTGCAGAGCTTTTACCCGATGGTCGAAGCCCTGGCCCGCGCCCGCGGGCTCGACCCCGACCAGCCTCGCCACCTGGCGAAGGTGACCCGCACGCACTGACCGTATGAACACGCTCCACGCTGGCCACCTGGTGATGGTCGACATCCAGGGCACGACCCTGTCGACCGACACCGCCACCTTCCTGCGCGAGCAGCAGATCCGCGGGGTCTGCCTGTTCCGCCCCAACCTCGGCAGCGAGGCCGAAGTGAAGCAACTGGTGGCGGACCTGCGCGAGGCCATGGGCCCGCACGCGCTGATCGCCATCGACCAGGAGGGCGGCTCGGTCGCCCGCGCGACGTTCCTGCCGCAGGCGCCAGCGGCGATGGGGCTGGGCGCGATTTCCGACACGGCCGCAGCGGAGGCCGAAGCCGAGGCCGCCGGTGCGATGGTCGCGCGGGGCTTGCGCGGCCTGGGCATCAACTGGAACTTCGCGCCGGTGCTGGACGTCAACAACAACCCGGCCAACCCGGTGATCGCCGAACGCAGCTTCGGTGCCGAGCCGCAGCGCGTCGCGCGCCTGGCGGCGGCGTGGATGCGCGGCTCGCTGCGCGAGGGCGTGGCCTGCTGCGTCAAGCACTTCCCCGGCCACGGCGACACCCACACCGACTCGCACCACGCCCTGCCCACCGTCGACAAGAGCCTGGCCGAACTGGAGGCGCTGGAGCTGATCCCGTTCCGCGCCCTGGCCGCGAGAGCCCCCGCGCTGATGACCGCCCACATCGTCTACCCGCAGCTCGACGCCGAGCACCCGGCCACGATGTCGCGCCGGGTGCTGACCGGGCTGCTGCGCGAATCCATCGGCTACCGCGGCGTGGTCATCAGCGACGCGCTGATGATGAAGGCCGTGCACGACCGCTACGGCCACGAGCGCGGCGCCGTGCTCACCTTGCAGGCGGGTGCCGACATGGCACTGGCCCAGGGCAGCCGCGCCGACCAGCAGGCCGCGCTCGACGCGATCGCCTCGGCGCTGCAGGATGGCCGCCTCGCTCGAGCGCAGATGGAGGCGGCACGGGCGCGGCTGGAGGCCCTGGCCGAGGCCTACCCGGCCGGGGCCCGGCCCTGTTCCTCCGCGCAGCGGTCGAACGACGAGGCCTGGGCCCAGGCCGCCTGGGCCCGTGGCCTCACCGCGCTCGGTGGCGCGCGCCCGCCCCGCCCCGGCAGCGCGCTGCGCGTGGTGACGCAGGACCGCGTCGACACCGACGGCGTCTCGGAGGCCGGCGCCTCCGCCGAGCAGGTGGCCACGCTGTTCGCGGCCTTCCCGGATGTCGATCTGCTGCGTGTGCCCGACCTGCCCCGCTTCGACCCCGCCACGCTGCCGCGAGACGGCCGCCAGGTGGTTCTGGTCTCCAACCACCGGCGGCGGTACGCGCCGCCGGCCATCGGCTGGGCGCCGGACCTGCACCTGGCCCTGTGGAACCCCTTCCAGGCCGCCGACATCGCCGCGCCCGCGGTGCTGACCTGGGGCTACGCCGAGCCGGCGCTGGCCGCGTTGCGCGCCTGGCTCGAAGGCCGTGCCGAGGCCACCGGCGTGCCCCCCGTGGCGCTCGCCACCCACCCGCGCTGAATCTCCCGGAGCCCCGCCTTGACCCCCTCCACCCCACCGGCCCGCTCGCCGATCACCTGGGTGCCCAGCCTGTACTTCGTGCAGGGCCTGCAGTTCTTCGTCGTCATGCTGATTGCCGGCCTGATGTTCAAGAACATGGGCATCGCCAACGACAGCATCGCGCGCTGGACCGGGGTGCTGGGCCTGGCCTGGGCCTTCAAGCCGCTGTGGAGCCCGTTTCTCGAACTGGCGCGCAGCAAGAAATTCATCGTCGTGGCGATGCAGTTCACCGGCGCCGCCGGCCTGGCGCTGATGGCGCTGGCGGTGCAGTTGCCGATGTTCTTCGCCGCCAGCATCGCGGTGTTGTTCCTGCTGGCCTACGCCTCGGCCACGCACGACATCGCCTGCGACGGCCTGTACATGGCCAGCCTGTCGGCCAAGCTGCAGGCGGCCTACGCCGGCTGGCAGGGCGCGTTTTTCAATGCCTCGAAGTTCCTCACCCTCGGCGGCCTGCTGGTACTGGCCGGCCACCTGGAGAAGGGCATGGGCGTGCACCACGCCTGGTCGGTGATCTTCGTGCTGCTGGCGGTGATCCTGGCCACGCTGGCCGCCTACAACGCCTGGGCCCTGCCCGGTGCACTCAACACCGACCACGCCGATCTCTCGGCCGCCAGTGTGCTCAAGACGCTGGGCGAGGTGGTGGCCGATTTCCTGCGCAAGCCGGGCATCTGGCTGGCCATCCTGTTCATCGTGCTGTTCCGCTTCGCCGAGGGCCAGGTGCAAACCATCGGCCCGCTGTTCCTGATCGAGTCGCGGGATCAGGGCGGGCTGGGCCTGTCCACCGAGCAGATCGGTTATGTCTACGGCACGGCCGGCACGCTGGCCTTCCTGGTCGGCAGCATCCTGGGCGGCTACTTCACCGCCTGGCTGGGCCTGAAGCGCGCGATGCCGGTGTTGATCGTCGCGATGGCGGTGCCCAACATCGTCTTCGCGGTGCTCGCCACCACGCGCCCCACCGAGCTGGGCGTGATCGGGGCCGCCATCGGCGTCGAGATGTTCGGCTACGGCTTCGGCTTCGTCGGCATGATCCTCTACATCATGCAGGCCGTGGCGCCGGGCCGTTACCAGACGGCCCACTACGCGCTGGGCTCCGGCGTGATGCAGCTGGGCTTCATCTTCTCCAAGACCCTCAGCGGCGACCTGCAGCTTGCCATGGGCTACGAGCGCTTCTTCCTGTGGACCATCGCCTGCGGTGTCCCCGCCCTGCTGCTGATGTTCTTCGTGCGCATCCCCGGGCGCGAAGACACTGCCGCACCCGCCACCGCGGAAGCCACGGCATGAAGACCGTCGCTGCGGCCGCAATGGCCGCGATGGCCGGGTTCGCCGCGCTGGCGCAGTCCGCCGCCTCCGAACGCTTCTTCGACGACTTCGCCTACGCCCGCCCGGCCCAGCTCGCCGAGGGCGGCTGGACGGTCCGCACCGCCGCCGGCCACCCCGGCGTACCCGGCGCGGCCTGGCGCACGGATGCCCTGGAGCTGGTCGATGACGGCGACGCCGGCAACCGCCTGCTGCGCCTGACCGCCCGCACCGACGGCACCGGCCCGGGCACCGTGCAGGCCCAGCTGTGCCACGCCCGCAAGTACCTGGAGGGCACCTACGCGGCGCGCGTGCGCTTTGCGGACCAGCCGGTATCGGGTGCCGACGGCGACCCCGTGATCCAGACCTTCTACGCGGTGAGCCCGCTGCGCTTCGCCTTCGACCCCGAGTTCAGCGAGATCGACTGGGAGTACCTGGGCAACGGCGGCTGGGGCAGCGAGCGCACGCGCCTGTACGGCATCACCTGGCAGACAGTGCGCGTCGAGCCCTGGCAGGCCCACAACCAGGCGCACGAGGAGTTCGGCGCGCTGGGCGGCGCCTGGCATGTGCTGATGATGCAGGTCGCCGGCGGCCAGACCCGCTGGTTCGTCGACGGCCGCGAGGTGGCACGGCACGGCGGGCGGAACGTGCCGGTGGTGCCAATGTCGATCAACTTCAACCTCTGGTTCTCGCCCGGCGGGCTGCTGCCGGCGAGCCCGGTGCCGCGCGTCTACCGGCAGGAGGTGGACTGGGTGTTCCATGCACGCGGCGAGGTGCTGGGCCAGAGCCAGGTCGAATCCGAGGTCGCTGCGCTGCGTCGCCAAGGCGTGCCGCGGCGCGACACGGTGCCGCCGGCGCAGCCGCCGTTGGCCAGCCCCTGCGATTTCTGATGGCCTCCGCGCGCGGCCGCATCGCGTCGGTGGATGCCCTGCGCGGCCTCACCGTGGCCGCGATGATCCTGGTCAACAACCCAGGCGACTGGGGGCATGTGTGGTGGCCGCTGGAACATGCGGCGTGGAACGGTTGCACCCCCACCGACCTGATCTTCCCGATGTTCCTGTTCCTGGTCGGCACCTCGCTCGCACTGGCCGGCGGGCCGCGCCTGGACAGCGGCGCCGACACCACGGCCTTGCAACGGGCCTGGCTGTGGCGTGCCGCGCGCATCGTCGGCCTCGGGCTGCTGCTGCATCTCGTGGCCCACCTGGCGCTGGGCACACCGGCGTTTCGGGTGATGGGGGTGCTGCAGCGCATCGGCCTGTGCTTCGGCGTGGTCGGCGTGGTCTACCTGCACAGCACCGCGGGCCAGCGCTGGGCCCTGTGGGCCGCGCTGCTGCTGGGCTATGGTGCGCTGCTGGCCGGCAACGGCCCCCTGACCGAGACCGGCAGCATTGCCGCCCGATGGGATGCCCAGCTGCTGGGCCTGCACGCCTACCGCTTCGATGTCGCCACCGGCCTGGGCCACGAGCCCGAAGGCCTGCTCAGCACATTGGGCGCACTGGCCACCACCTTGCTGGGCCTGGCCTGCGGCGAATGGCTGAGGCACCGCTGCGCGCAGACTTTGGCCGTCGCTGCCGCGGCGCTGCTGCTCGGCGGCGGGCTCGCCCAGGGCTGGCTGCCCTGGAACAAGGCGCTGTGGACGCCCTCCTACGTGCTGTGGGCCGGGGGCTGGTCCTGCCTGGCGCTGCTGGCCGCGCACTTCGCCGTCGACCGGTGGGGCGCCCCGCCGATCGGGCGCCGCTTCGGGGTCAATGCCATCACCGCCTACGCCGGCGCCTGGCTGATGAGCTGCCTGCTGGACGGCAGCGGCTGGGGTGGCCCGCTCTACCGGGCCGGCTTCGCCTGGATCACCCCCTGGACCGGCCCGGTCTGGCCATCGCACCTCTGGGCCTTGGCGGGCGTGGTGATCTGGTGGGGCGTGGTGCGCTGGATGGACTCACGCCGGCTTGTCATCACGATTTGAAATGGGGCACCCGGTGCCGGGGTACCGGCCCCACCCGCCGGGCGGGTGCTCAGCCGGCTTGGGAGCGGCCCGGCGCTCGGCTGAGCGCCCTTGTGTCCAGCGCCACGCGCGCCGCCGCCAGATCCCAGGCCGCACAACCGACCGTCTTGAACAGCACCGGCCCTGCTGGCGAGCACCCACTCTCCAACACCGCCGCGAGCGATTGCACGGCGTGCCAGTCGGTGCTCGCCAGGATCAGGTCACCGGCTTCATGCCGCGCGCCATCGGGGTCGTCGACCACGCAGTGGCTGGCCCGCACCGTGGCCGCGCCGATCTCCGCGGCCGCCGGGCTGAAGGAGCCCACGGCCACCAGCAGGCGGCCCGCGTCGGCGGGCAGGTCGTAGACCGGCACCCGGCTGGTCGTGCAGGTGACGACGACCTGGGCGCGCGAGTCCGCCGTGCTGCCGATGGCCTCGATCGGGCCCCAGGCGTTGTGCTCGGTGGCGAACCGCCGCGACGCGTCCGGCGTGCGGCCCAGCACCTCCAACCTCACCCCGGGGTAGATCGCCCGCAGGGCCACGGCGTGCTGGGCCGCCTGGGTGCCGGTGCCGACGAGCAGCACCGTGCCCGGCGGCTCGGAGTGCAAGGCCGCGATGCCCAGCATCGACATCGCCGCCGTGCGCCGGCCGGTGACGGTGGCGCCGTCCAGCGCCAGGCGGAAGGCGCCGGTCGCCGCATCGAGCACCTGGACCCGGCCCTGGATGGTGGGCAGCCCGTGCGCGCGGTTGCCCGGCACCACCGAGACCAGCTTGTGCACACACAGGTCCGGCGCGGTGGCCAGCATCGACAGCAGCAGGCCGCCGCCCGGCATCGGCACCACCTGGCGAGGCGGGCTCGCGATCTCCTGCCGCGCCAGGCCGAGCACGGCCTCGCGCAAGGCCGCCACCAGCGGCGCGAAGGGCAGGACGGCGGTGGTCTGGGCAGGGTCGAGGGTCATGGTGCCGCGGGAAGCGTGAGGCGCGGCGCGAGCAGGCCCGCAGCGAGGCCGGCCTCCTGCAGCGCGGCGGGCAGCGGCCGCCCCAGCGCGATGTGGGCGCAGGCCTCGCCCATCGCGGCCGAGGTCTGGATGCCGTAGCCGCCCTGCGCGGCGACCCAGAAGAAGCCGTCGGCATCGGGCGCGAACCCGCCGACCAGGTCGCCATCGGCGACGAAGGAGCGCAGGCCTGCCCAGGTGCGCACCGGCCGGCGGATGCGCAGGGTCGTGGCCTGCTCGATGCGGTGGATGCCCGTGGCGATGTCGATCTCCTCGGGTTGCACATCCTGCGGCGGTA
Source organism: Vitreoscilla sp. (assembly GCA_018780145.1). Taxonomy (GTDB): domain Bacteria; phylum Pseudomonadota; class Gammaproteobacteria; order Burkholderiales; family Burkholderiaceae_C; genus Ideonella. Next base: position 17,993 of record JADMKA010000185.1, read on the forward strand.
CCGGATCGGCATTCGCGCAAGAGCCCAGCAGCAGGCCGGCGTCGGGCTTGAAGTAGAAGCGCTCGTCGAGGTCGATCACCATCGGCCAGCGCCGGCAATCCAGACCCTCGGGCGGTGCGAACAGAAAGGCCGAGCGGCGGCGCGGCTCGATGCCGATCGGCGCCACGCCCGCCATCGCCGCCACCTCGTCGACCCAGGCCCCGGCTGCGTTCACCAGCAAGGGCGCCCGGTAGACCCGCTCGCCGGCATCGACTGCCCAGCGCCCGGCGACCCTCGCGATGCCCCGCATCGACACCCCGCAGTGCAGGCTGCCGCCGTGCGCGCGCACACCGCGCAGGTAGCCCTGGTGCAGCCCGTGGACATCCATGTCCGAGGCGTCGGGCTGGTACAGACCCTGCCAGGCGACATCGTCGTTCAACACCGGCACCATCGCCCGCAGCGCCGCGCCGTCGAGCAGGCGGGCATCCGGTGCCAGTGGCCGCACGGCCTCGTGCAGCGCGGCCATCTCCTCGCCTTGCGCCACGCGGCCGATGACCAACGCGCCGCGCGGGCTCAGGATGGGGTGGCTGGCGAAGCCGGGCGGCGGCGCATCGAAGAACGGTCGGCTCGCCCGTGTCAGGGCCCGCACCTGGGGCGACCCGTAGCTGGCGAAGTACAGCGCGGCAGAGCGGCCCGTCGAGTGCGCCCCGACATGGTCTTCACGTTCCAGCATCGCCACGCGCACATGGGGTGCCAGGAAGTAGCCGATGGATGCGCCGGCAATGCCGGCGCCGACCACCAGCACATCGACATCGAGGATCGGCGCCATCGGGATTCTCCACGCGTCAGTGTGCACCAGGCCCGACAGCCTCCTAGGTAGGATTACCCAGCGCGGCAGGTGGAACGCCGGCTTGCGGCAGCGGCACCCGGGCCGTCCAATCAGACGCTGGTCAGACATCCGGAGCCGCCACGTGGGCGCCATCATCACCGCGGACATCGGCGGCACGCATTGCCGTGCGGCACAGGTCGAGGCCGGCCGCATCACCTGGCGGGCGAGCGCTCGCACTCCGGCGTCGCAAGGGCCGCATGCCGTCATCGACACCCTGCTGGAGCTGCTGGGCCCGGTGCGTGACCGGGGCCTGCCGGTGGGTGTGGCCATCGCCGGCCAGGTGTCTGCCGGCGACGTCACGGCCGACCACCTGCTGCGCGGCTGGCACGGTTTCCCGCTCGCCGACGCACTCTCGTTGCGCCTGTCGCGTCCAGTGGCCGTCTACAACGACGCGCGCGCTGCGGCGTGGGGCGAGTACACCGCCGGGGCCGGCCGTGGTGTCGACGAGTTCCTCTTCGTCACCGTCTCCAGTGGGGTCGGCGCCGGGCTGGTGCTGCACGGCCGCCTGCACCTGGCCCGCAACGGCCTGGACGCAGAACTCGGCGAGACCCTGGCCGGCGACGGCCGCACGCTGGAAGACCATGCGTCGGGCACGGCCCTGAACCGACGCGCGGCCGCCCTCGGCCACGCCGACGGCCCCGCCCTGTGCGACGCCGCCGATGCCGGCGACCCCGCCGCCGAGGCCGCCCTGCGGCACGGCATCTGGATGCTGGCCGCCAAGCTGGCCGACCTCAGCGTGATGCTGGGCCTGCAGCGTTGCGCGGTCGGCGGCGGCCTGGGCCTGCGGCCTGGCTACCTGGCGCGGCTGCGCGAGGCGATGCAGGCCTTGCCGGCGCGTTACCGCTGCGAACTGGCCGCTGCCGAGCTGGGCGCCGACGCCGGCCTGCTCGGCGCTGCAGCGCTGCGGCAGCTCGCGTGAAGGGCGTGGGTTCCCGTATGCTCGGCAGGCGTTACTGAGAGCCCACCCGTGCCCACCGACACCCCGCCCTTCGTCCAGCGCCGCTGGCCCTGGTGGCTGGCATCGCTGGCGGTGACCCTCGGCCTGTTCGTCTCGACCATTCTCGGCTGGCTCTGGTACCTCGACCAACGCGACTCGCAGGAGCACCGCGCCGCACTCGACGGCCTGTGGCTCGAACAGACCATTCGCCAGACGCTGTCACAGCATCGGAATCTGCTGGCCAACTGGGCGCACGACCTGGCGCCCGCTTCGCCGTCGGCCCTGGCGGAGTTCGGCCGCCGGATCGACGGGTTGATGAAGGAGAACCCCTCGCTGGTGGCCATCGACTGCGTGGGCGCCGACGGCCGACGCCTGGCCGGCCTGCCCGCCTACGACCAGCGGCCGGGCCACCTGCCGCCGCTCAGCGACCCGCTGATCGCCAGCGCCGTCTCGCACGCCCAGGCGCTGGGGCGGCCGGACTACAGCCGCGTGATCGAGCAGGGTGCGCCGCTGTGGGTGCTGGCGGTGCCGATCACCGAGGACAGCCCGACCCACGGCATGTTGCTGGCCACCTACGACCTGGACCGCCTGCTCGAACAGGAAGTGCCCTGGTGGTTCGTGCAACGCTACGACCTGGCCCTGGTGGATCGCCAGAACAAGCGCCTCTCGCCGCGCGACGGCTCGCTGCCGGCCGAGGTGGCGGATGTGCGCACGCTGGGCTTCGGCCCGGCCGACAGCGGGCTGGCCCTGTGGACCAGCCCTCGCGCCGAGGGCCACCCCTCGGCCCTGCTGGCCGGGCTGGCCGCCGCAGTGGTGACCTTCGGCGTGCTGATCATCGTGCTGTTGCGCCTGCTTCAGCGCTGGCTGCGCGAGCGGCTGTCGGCCCAGCAGGCCTTGCGCGCTGCGCTGCGCTTTCGCGAGGCGATGGAGAACTCGCTGCTCACCGCGCTGGTGGCTTTCGACCGTGACGGCCGCATCATCTACGCCAACCCCGCACTGGGGCGCATGCTGGGCGTGGAGAGCGCCTCGCTGATCGGCTGCGCAGCGCCGTTCGCCTTCTGGCCGGCCGAGCACCTGGCAGAGTGCGAGGACGCCCACCGCACCATGATGCGCGGCGACAGCCCGGCGCATGGTCAGGCCTTGACCCTCCAGCAGGCCGACGGCGCGCTGCTGCCGGTCCGCCTGTTCGCGTCGCCGCTGGTGGACGGCGACAAGGAACCCGGTGGCTGGATGGCCTCGCTTTACGACACCACCGCCGAGCGCGACGCCGCACGTGTGGCCCGCGAACGCGACCAGCTGCTGCAGCAGACCGCGCGCCTGGCCAGCCTGGCCGAGTTCGCCTCCGGCATCGCCCACGAACTGAACCAGCCGCTGGCCGCCATCGCCAACTATTCGGCGGTGGCCGAGAACGTGCTGGCCCGACAGCCGCCGCCCTTGCGCCAGGCGGAGGAGGTGGTGGCACGCATGGGCGAGGAGGCTCGCCGCGCCGGGCGCATCGTGCAGAGCCTGCGCGGGTTCATCCAGAAGCGCCGGGTCGAGCACCGCCGCCACCGCGTTCTGGACCTGCTCACCGAGCCGCTGCTGCTGCTGGAGCCGCTGGCCCAACGCCTGCGGGTGAAAGTGCAGGTGCATGCCGGCGGTGTTCCGGCCGAGATCGATTGCGACGGCGTGATGATCGAGCAGGTGCTGCTGAACCTGGTGCGCAATGCGCTGGAAGCGCTCGATGCCGACGCCGGCCCCCTGCCGGCGGATGCGGTGACGGTGCGCCTGGACGCCAACGCCGACCACGTCCTGGTCAGCGTGGCCGACCGCGGCCACGGCATCGGGCGGCCCGACCAATTGTTCCAGCCCTTCTTCACCACCAAGAGCGACGGCATGGGCCTGGGCTTGGCGATCTGCCGCACGGTGATCGAGAGCCACGGCGGCCGCCTCTGGGCCGAGGCGCGCGACGGCGGCGGAACCGTCTTCCACTTCCGGCTCCCGCCCGCCCGTGCGGGTGCCGACCCGATCGACAGCCACGCGCCAGACACCGCCTCTACACTGCCCCACTCATGACCGCCGCCCCCTCCTCCGCCACCATCGCCCTGATCGACGACGATCCCGCCGTGAGGTGCTCGCTCGCCATGCTGCTCGAGACACGCGGCTGGGCGGCGCTCGAGTTCGAGCGGGCCCAGGATTTCCTCGACAACCAGCACCCCGAGCGCTTCCACTGCCTGATCGTCGACGTGCGGATCCCCGGCATGAGCGGGCTGGAGCTGTTCGACCTGCTCAGCCGCCAGGCCCAGCGTGAGCTGAGCTACCTGCCGCCGGTGCTCTTCCTCACCGGCCACGGCGACATCCCGATGGTCGTGCAGGCGCTGAAGCAGGGCGCGGCCGACTTCCTCGAAAAGCCGGCCGACCCGCGCACCCTGCTCGACGCCGTCGGCCGGGCCCTGGCCACAGACCGCGAGGCCCGCCGCCTGCACGAGTCACGCGCCGACCTGTTGTCGGCCATCGGCGAGCTGACACGCCGCGAACGCGAGGTACTGGGCGAAATGATCAGCGGCTACCTCAGCAAGCAGATCGCGGACCACCTCAGCATCAGCACCAAGACTGTCGAGGCACACCGCCTTCGCATCTACCAGAAGTTCAACGTGCACTCCAACATGGAACTCGCCGCGCGCCTGCGCGAGGTGCCCCGCGCGATCTGGCAAGACCCCTCTTGAGGAATGGGGCACCCGGTGCCGGGGTACCGGCCCCACCCTCCGTGAGGGTGCGCGTCCGCTTCGGAGCGGCCGTGCGCTGGCCGCGCGTGGGGCACCCGCTCCACACCCTCTCAGTGCACCTGGCCTGCACTGATTTCCGGGAACTGCGCGGCGAACTTGCCGATCCACTCGAGCGCCGCCTCGTCGAGGCCCAGTGCCCGGCCCTCCAGCCGCAGCACCGACTGGCGGTAGTCCTCGATGTGGCAGACCTGCTCGACCATGCGGGCGCGGAAGGCGTCGTCGTCGTCGAGAAAGGTCACGCCCAGCTCGAAACCGTCGATCTCGTGCCGCTGGCACCAGGCCACGCGGGCCCGGCCCAGGAAGGGCGGCTGCACGCAGGGAATGCGGATCTCCACCAGCGTGCCCGGGCTCAGCGCCCGCTCGCAGGCCACGGCGAGGCCGCCCTGGCTGATGTCGAGCGTGTGGACAGGCGCACCCGGCTGAGCGGCCTCCGAGGCAGCCTGCTCGCCAATGCCGATCTCGATGGGCACGTCGATGGGGTGGCGGATGAACTGGCGCATGGCCTGGCGAGAATACGCCGGGTTCCGGCTCCGCGCATCCCCCTCGCATGAAAGCGCCGGGGCGCTCAGATGCTCCACTCTCCGCCGCCGCCGCGGTGCTGGTCGATGGCCTCGAACATCGCGCTGACCAGCGCCCGCTCGGTGCCGCTCAGCTCGGGCCGCCAGATCTCGAACAGCAGGATGACCCGGGTGCGGTCGCTGGTGTTCCAGGCCTCGTGCTCGATGGTGTCGTCGAAGGCCCAGGCCTGGCCCTCCACCCACTCCCGCGTCTCGTTGCCGACGCGGAAACCGCAGCCCGGCGGCACGATCAGCGGCAGGTGGCAGATCAGGCGGGTGTTGACGAAGCCATGGTGGGGTGGAATGCGCGCGCCCGGCCGCAGCAGCGAGAACAGCACCGACGGCGAGCGCCCCGGCACCCGGGCCAGCGGCACCTCGGCCAGCGCACGCATCGTGCGCGGGCAGCGCGCCGCGTGTTCGGCCACCGGCACCCCGTTCTGCCACAGGTAGTAGGCGCTCCAGTCCGGGTTGTTGAGCATGCCGCCCTGCCCGCCCGACGGCCGGTTCGGGGAGCCCTGCACGTACGGCTCGAAGGCCGACGGCTCGTCGAGCACGGCCAGCAACTCATCGCGGATGTCTGCGGTGGCGGCCTCCACGCGGTCCATCCAGCCAAAGCTGTCGCGCGGGTAGAACTGGATCTGCGGCAACTCGGGAAAGTAGTACAGCCGCGGCTGCTGCATGTAGACCTGCTTCTTGCCGAACAACAGCTCCATGGACTGCGTGAAACGCGCAGAGGCCGGGCCCTGGGCCGCTGCCACCTCGCCCAGCCGCGCCTGCAGGTGCTCCTCGAACTCCTTGGCGTAGCGCTCGCACTGCGCCCGGGCCCGGGCGACCGCCTGCTGCAAGTCCGCCGGCAACTGTGGCGCGCTGGCAGCCGCCTTGACCACCACCTGGTAATAGGCCGCGGCGGCCGGGCCCTGGCCGGTGCTGGCCAGGTGGTCGGCCTTCATCATCAGCGCACGCAGGTTGCGCGGCTCGCGCGCCAGGGCGGCATCCACCGCCGCCAGCGCCGCCTCGGTGTCGCCCAAGGCGCCACAGGCATGGGCCAGGCTCAGCAGCACCGCCCCATCGGCCCGGCCGTCGGCCACCAGGCGCTCGAAGGTTTGGCGTGCCGTCATGAAGTCCCCGCCACGCAAGGCGAGAACGCCGGCCTGGATCAGCGCATTGGCTTCGGCATCGTGGAGGGCCATGGTGGGTGTCGCGATCGGTGATGGCGCGACATTGGATCACGGCGGCGCTGGCGCGGCGCGGACACTCAGCCGAGCGCAGGGCCGTTCCCAAGCCGGCTGAGCACCCGCTCGGCGGGTGGGGCCGGTACCCCGGCACCGGGTGCACCGTCTCAGGTCGGCGTGGGCACGCCCGCCATCCGGTCGCGCTGCAGGAACCACTGGCGTGCATGCGCGACGAGCTGGTTCTCGGTCGGGTGGTCCACCACCTCGTAGCCGACGATGCAGCGCGCCGTCTGTGGCCGGTGCTTCGTGGCGTAGTGCTCGAAATCGGCCAGGCTGGTCTTCGGGCCGACCGCCAGCACCTCGGAGACGCCGGCCAGGGCATCGCACACATGGCCGAAGAACTCGTGTTCGGTGCGCACCGCACTGCCGTGCTGTCCGGTCGGGTGGGAGTGGGCCTTCACGTGGCTGGGCAGCACCTGTTCAGCGTCGAACTTCAGGATCTGGGCGTTGTGGTGATCGGTCCAGACAATGGCGCGGGAGAGTGACATGGGAGATTCCTAAGGGAGTGAGGATGCCGTGTGGTGATGGTGCGCCAGCGCTGCCGGCGCGTCTTGACCGGCGTCAACCGTCGATGCCTTGGGTACCAGCCGAGCTATGCTGTCGCGCATGGCACTCGACACCTTGGAACTCCAGTCCGGCCCGGCCCCGGTGGCCAGCATCATCGTGCTGCACGGCCTCGGCGCCGACGGCAACGACTTCGTGCCCATTGCCCAGGAACTGGACCTGTCCGCCGTCGGCGACGTGCGCTTCGTGTTCCCGCATGCGCCGATCCGCCCGGTGACGATCAACGGCGGCTACCGGATGCGCGCCTGGTACGACATCCTCGGCACCGAGCTGACGCGCCGCGAGGACGAAGCCGGCCTGCGCCAGTCGCAGGCGCAGGTGCAGGCCCTGATGGATCAGGAGGCGGCGCGCGGCGTTCCGCCCGCCCGAACGGTGCTGATGGGGTTCTCGCAGGGCTGTGCGATGAGCCTGCTCGCCGGCCTGCGGGCACCGCAGCGGCTGGCCGGCCTGGTCGGGTTGTCGGGCTACCTCCCGCTGGCCGACCACACGGCCGCCGAGCGCAGCGCGGCCAACCGGGGGCTGCCGATCTTCCTCGCCCATGGCGACTTCGATCCGGTGGTGCCGCTGGCTCGCGGCAGTGCCTCGCGCGACGCCCTGGTGGCCCTGGGGCACCCGGTCGAGTGGCACGAGTACCCGATGGAGCACTCGGTCTGCGCCGAGGAGATCGAGGATCTGAACGCGTGGCTGCTGAAGGTGCTCGGGTGAAATGGGGCAACCGGTGCCGGCGTACCGGCCCCACCCGCCGAGCGGGTGCTCAGCCGGCTTGGGAGCGGCCCGGCGCTCGGCTGAGCCGCTGAGCCGGCCACACGTCAGCGCTGCGTGTCCTCCGCGTGGCAGGCCAAGGCCAGGAACAGCCAGGCCGCATGCGGCAGCCATTGCTCACCCCAGCGCCAGGAGTGCCGCGGCTCGGTCTCCCAGGGCATCCGGAAATCGATGTCGTCCTCGTCGTCCAACCCGGCGGTGACGCCGTTGCAGACACCGCCCGGCGCGTTCCAGAGGCCGGCCTCGTAGCGCGGCGGGTGGTGGCCGGCGCCCTGCATCATGCAGGTGTCGAACGGGTTGCGGCCGAAGATCCAGTCCAGCGCATCCTGCGCGTAGGTGCGCAGCCCTTGGTCGAAGGCCGGATCCGTGGCCGCCAGCAGCGGCCGCGCCCAGATCGCGGCAGTGGCCAGCGAGGCCAGCCGGGCGTTCTCGCCCTGCCACCAGTAGCCGCTCTCGTTGTCGTGCGGCATGAAGAAGCGGGCCTGCGCCGGCTGCCCGGGCATCTGCACGCGCTGGCGCGGCAGCCCGAAGGGATTGGGCCCGGCCTGCTGCGTGATGCGCAGTTCGTGGCGCAGCCCACGGGCCAGCGTCTCACGCACGGCGGCCTGCTCGGCGCTGCCGTCGGGCATGAGGTTCTGGGCACGCAGCAGGGCCACCAGAGGCAGCCCGGCGTCCGCCGCGTGGAAGAAGCTGCGCGTGCGGGCGTCGTCGGCCCAGAACCAGCCCTCCTCGTGCTGGCGGGCGCTCAGGCGCTCGGCACGCGAGAGCATGGCGCCGCGGTAGCGCTGGGTGCCGGTTGCCGCCCACAGCTCGGCAGCGGCCAGCAGCGCACAGTAGTCGTCGATGATGTTCTCGCAGCCATCGTCCAGGTACGCCCGGTTGTGCCGCTCGAGGTGGGCGAAGCCGCGCTCGGCCCCGGCCAGGTAGGACTCGCGCACGAACACCCCGTCGCGCGGCAGGCCGCTGGCGCGGGCCAATGCGGCGATGGTGCTGCCGCCACCCTGGCGCCAGCCGGCCTGGTGGCTGGCCAGCAACTGGCCCTGCTGGGTGGCATAGCTGCAGATCTGCCGCTGCGCGACGTCCTTGCTCCAGCGGTCGAAGACGGTCATGTGGAAATAGCCGTCGGGGTGCTGCATGCGCAACAGGAAATCGGCCCCGTGCAGGGCCTCGTCGACCAGCCGGTCCTCCATCCACACTCCGGGGTCGGCGATCCGCGAGCGGCCCTCGATCAGGTTCCAGACGAGTTGCGGCGTCTGCTGCGGGTTCATGAAGTTGGCATAGGACAGGTGCGACAGGTACTTGCTCGCATCGCCCGAGGCGTCGTACCAGCCGCCGTGCACGTCCACCCGCGCCGGACTGTCGATCACCGGGCAATGGCGGTCGGCGGCGTCGAAGATGCCGCCGCAGCGCTGGCCTTTCACGTAGTGCAGCAGGTCGGACAGCAGTTGCCCGTCGCCCACCCGCGGGCCGATGGGGAACGGGTGCGAGACCAGCGGCGGCGCCAGGCCCGGCACGCAGAGCTGGAACTCGCCCTCCTGGTGGACGGCCGAGAAGTCGGCCGCCCAATGCTGCCAGCTTCGCCAGCCGCTGGAGCCCAGGGCCTGCAGCGGCCCCTGAAGGACAGCTTCGCGGCGAAGGGTGTCGAAGAGAATGAAGTCTGTGCCAGGCGCGGTGCCGGCGTCGGCCTGCACCAGCGCCACCTTGCGCGCGGCCGGGCGGTAACCCAGGTGGTTGTGCAGGATCTTCACGCGCCCGCCCCCACCGCGCGGCCGCGAGAATCGAACACACGGCCGTCCTCCGCGGCAAAGCCCAGCCGCACTGCCGCGCCAGGCGCCACGGTCAGCTCGTGCGGCGGCAACTTCAGGCACAGGCGGGGGCCGCCGTCGCCCAGGCCGACATGCGCCAGCTGGTGGTCCCCCAGGTACTCCACCAGCTCCACCGTGGCCGGCAGGCCGGCAGCCACGTCGATGCGCAGATGCTCGGGGCGCACACCCAGGGTCAGCGGCTCACCCGCCGCGTGGCCGGCCAGGTCGGCCGCCACCGTCACCCGCCCGAGCCCTGGCAAATCCAGTTCGGCCCGGCCCGGTTCGGCATGCACCAGGCGGGCGTCCAGGAAGTTCATCCGGGGCGATCCCAGGAAGCCGGCGACGAACAGATTGCAGGGCCGGCGGTACAGCTCGGCCGGTGTGCCCACCTGTTGCACGGCACCGCGGTCGAACACGGCGATGCGGTCGGCCAGCGTCATCGCCTCGACCTGGTCGTGGGTGACATAGATCATGGTGGCGCCCAGGTCGCGGTGCAGTTTGGCGATCTCCACCCGCATGGTCTGGCGCAGCGCCGCGTCCAGGTTCGACAGGGGTTCGTCGAACAGGAACACACGGGGCTCGCGCACGATCGCCCGGCCGATGGCCACGCGCTGGCGCTGCCCGCCGGACAAGGCCTTGGGCCGGCGGTCCAGCAGGGGCTCGATCTGCAGCAGGCGGGCGGCGCGGTCGACGCGGCGGGCGATCGCCTCGGGCGGCTCGCCGGCCATGCGCAACGCGAAACCCATGTTGTCGCGCACCGACATGTGCGGGTACAGCGCATACGACTGGAACACCATCGCCAGCCCTCGCTGCGCCGCCGGCAGATCGGTGGCGCGCTGGTCCCCGATGAAGATCTCGCCTTCGGTCACCTCCTCCAGCCCGGCGATCATGCGCAGCAGCGTGGATTTGCCCGAGCCCGAGGGGCCCACGAAGACGACGAACTCGCCGTCCTCGATGTGCAGGTTGATGCCGTCCAGCACCGGTTGGCCGGCGAGGTAGTGCTTGCTGATCTGCGACAGGGACACGGAACTCATCGAATCAACCCTTGACGGCACCCGCGGAGAGGCCCTTGAGAAAGTAGCGTTGGCCCGCGAAGAAGACCAGCAGGATCGGCAGCGTCGAGACCGCCCCCGCGGCCATCATCAGGTCGTAGCGGTGCTGGAACTGGTTGATGAACAGGCGGATGCCGACCGGAACGGTCTGCACATCGGGCGAGCTGGTCAGCACCCAGGCGAAGAAGAGTTCGTCCCAGGCCAGCAGGAAGACGAAGGTGGCGGTGGCGATCAGCCCCGGCGCGGCCAGCGGCAGCACGATGCGCACGAAGGCGCCAAAGCGCGAGCAGCCGTCGAGGATCGCCGCATCCTCCAGCTCGCGCGGGATGGACACGAAGAAGCCGCGCATGATCCAGATGCTGGCCGGCGTGAACAGCGCCACGTAGAGGAAGACCAGGCCGTGCCGGGTGTCCAGCATCGGCAGGCCCCAGCTCTCGCCGAGGTGGCGGAACAGCATGTAGACCGGCAGGAAGAACAACATGCCCGGCACCACCTGGGTGGCGGTGATGCCGACGGCAACCGCCCGCTCGCCGCGGAAGCGCGAACGTGCCAGCGCATAGGCGGCACAGGCGGCGCAGGCGGTCGAGATCAGCGTCGCGCTGCCGCAGATGATCAGGCTGTTGAGCAGGTAGTTGAGGAAGTCCACGCCGGTCCACAGGTCGGCATAGTTCTGCCAGCGCAGCGGTGCCGTGGCGTCGAGCTGTCGGCCGTCGGCGATGTCGGCCGGGCTGCGCAGCGAGGACAGCAGCATCCAGCCGATGGGCGCCAGCGACAGGGCCACGATCAGCCAGGTCAGCGCATCGAGCGCACGGGCGCGGGTCTTAGTCATCGCTGTGCAGGCTGCGGCGGAACACCCGCATCCACCCCGCCACGAACACCAGCATCAACGCCATCATCACGAAGGACACCGCCGCGCCCTGGCCGAACAGCCAGTAGCTGAACGACTGGCGGGTGAGCAGCGGCATCAGCAGGTCGGCCCACTCCCCCGGGTGGCCCGCACCACTGCCGAACATCATCGAGACGATGTTGTAGGAGTACACGTTGTCGATCACCTGGAACATCGCCTGGATCACGATCACCGGCTTCAGCAGCGGCAACGTGATGTGGACGAACTGCTGCCAGCGGCTGACGCCGTCGACCGTGGCCGCCTCGTAGGGCTCCTCGGGCAAGGCCTGCAACGCGGCCAGGAAGATCAGCATCAGGAACGGCCAGTTGCGCCACACGGTGGGGATGACGATGGCCCAGAAGCTGTTCGAGCCCAGCAACCAGAAAGGACGCTCGTTCAACAGGTGCAGCACATCCACCAGCAGCACATTGACGATGCCCGTGTCACGCTGCCACATGAAGCCCCACAGGGTGCCCACCACATAGGAGGGCACGATCCATGGCAGCAGCAGCAGGGTGCGCGCGACGGCCTTGCCCGGGAAGTCCCGGTTCATCAGCAGGGCCACGCCCAGGCCGATGGTGATCGAGAGGGTGGACACCACCAGGGTGTAGAGCGCGGTGTTGCGCAAGGCCGTGCCCAGGCCCTGGCGCAGCGGGTTGGCGGGGTCGAGCAGCACCCGGCGGTAGTTCTCCAGGCCGACGAAGGGCGCGTCCAGGTACTGGCCCAAGGTGAACTGGTTGAGCTTGAGCAGCGACATGTAGAAGCCCTGCAGCATGGGCAGCAGGTTCACCGCCGCCATCAGGGCCAGCGCCGGCAGCAGCATCAGGTACGGGAAGGCCTGGATGCGCGCGCGGCGGGCGGGTGGCCGAACGAGACCGCCTTCGATGCGGGACAGGGTGGCCGGCATGGCGCTACCGTGACTCGGCCAGGACCTGATCGGCCTCCAGCGCGGCGGCATCCATGGCCTGTTTGATGGCCAGCGGGCTGTACTTGCCACGCACGCCGGCCACCATGTCGAACATGTTGCCCAGGTTCTTCAGGTAGACCGACTCCAGCGGGCCCCAGCCGGCGACCGTGGGGTAGTGGCGGCCATTGCGCACCTGGGCCAGGAACTCGGCGTAGTGCCTGTCGCTGGTGAGCGAGGCGTCGTTGGCGGCGTCCAGCCGGGTGGGCAGCATGCCGGACATCTTGCTGAAACCAACCTGGGCCTCGCGCCCGGTGAGGAAGGCGGCGAGCTTCCAGGCCGCCGCCTTCTGCTTGGACGACTTCATCACCGCCAGGTCGGAACCCGAGTAAAACGTCTGGCTGCCCTTCAGGCCGGCCGGGTAGGGGGCGATGGCGAAGTTGCGGGCCGCGACGCTTTCCAGCTGCCCGCCCCGGGCCTTGGGCGTGCTCATCTGCTTGAGCAGCCAGGGGCCGGAGAAGATCACCGCATACTGGCCGTTGAAGAACCCGGCCTCGATCTGGCCGGAGTCCTTCTCGAGCGCGCCGGCCGGCACCAGGCCCTCGGCGGCAAAGCCGGTGTAGTAGACCGCCGCCTGCACCGCCTCGGTGGAGTTGATGGCCGAGCGCTTGCGGTCGGCACTGAGGAAATCGCCACCGGCGTTCCAGATCCACGGCGCCAGGTTGTGCACCACGTTCCAGTCGTTCTTGCCGGGGTAGCCCAGCGCGGCGATGCGCTTGCCGCCGACTTCGACGCCGTTGATCTTCTGCATCGCCTGCTTGAAGCTGCCCCAGTTGGCGAAGGCGTCGCGCGGATCCACGCCCGCGGCCTTGAAGGCGTCGGTTCGGTAGTAGGCGGCACGCGCGTCGGCGTACCAGGGCACGGCGTAGGTCTTGCCGTCGTCCGGCCGGCGGGTGGTGCCCCACATCACCGGGAAATAGGCCCCGGCGCCACCGATCTCGCGCAGTTGCGCATCGCTCAGCGGCTCCAGCGCGCCCATCGAGGCGATGGCCGCGACCCAGGTGCTGCCCAGTTCGATCACGTCCGGCCCCTGGCCCGAGGCGGCCGCGGCGGTGATCTTGGGCCAGGCCGATTCCCAGTTCAGCACCGTGACGTTGACCCGCAGCTGGGGGTTCGTCGCCAGGTGCGGCTTCAGCAGTTCGCGCATGTCCTGCTGCTGCTGCTCGGTGGTCGACATGACCCACAGGTTCAGCTCGGTGGTCTGGGCCCGCAGCCCGGCGGCGACACTGCACACGGCCAGGGCCGCCAGGGCCTGCCGTGGCACGGGGAAGCTACGCATCTCGAATCCTCGTTACACAGGGATGGATTTCAGGCCATCACCCGGGCGACCGCAAGGCAGGGTTCTACCGCCGCCCCCTGGTACTTCTACCCAGGCGCCGCGGTACATCCCTGAATGGCGGACGGCGGGCGATGGGGCTCCAATCCGAACGTCCAGAACGAGCATGGCAGAAGGAGCTTTCATGAAGTTGGCGTTGACCCCCCTGGCAGCAGCCGCGATGGCGGCGGCAAGCATCGGGTTCCCGGCTCGGGCCCAGCAGGCCCCGGCGCCTGCCGGACAGCCCCCCGCCAAGGCGGCGGCCGAGGCGCCGGTCGAACGTGTGGAGGTGACCGGCATCCGCGCATCGCGCGAACAATCGCTGAGCCAGAAACGCAACGCCGACAGCATCGTCGAGGTCATCACCGCGGAGGATCTGGGCAAGCTGCCCGACAAGAACGTGGCCGACGCCATCCAGCGCATCCCCGGCGTCAACATCAGCTCGATGGCCGGCGGCGAAGGCGGCTTCTCCGAAAACGACCGGGTCAGCATCCGCGGCACCAGCCCGAGCCTGACGCAGACCCTGATCAATGGCCACACCGTGGGCACCGGAGACTGGTTCGTGCTGAGCCAGACCGAGGCCATGGGCCGCAGCGTCAGCTACTCGCTGCTGCCCTCGGAGATCGTCAGCAAGATCACCGTCTACAAGAGCTCGCAGGCCGACCTGCCGGAGGGCGGCACGGTGGGCTCGGTCGACATCGAGACGCGCCGCCCGCTGAGCTTCAGCAAGCCCTTCACGGCCGAGGTCAACGCACAGTTGTTCTACGCCGACCTGCCCCGCAAGTCGGCGCCGCAGCTCAGCGCGCTGTTCAACTGGAAGAACGAGGCCAATGACTTCGGCGCCACCTTCCAGGTCTTCTCCGAGACACGCCACGAGCGGCGCGACGCGCAAGAGTTCCTCGGCTATGGCCAGATCTCGCCCACGGTGGACATCTTCGACGACGACGGCAACGTCGTCGGCACGCGGCCCAACGCCATCGTCGCGGCGCACCCCGAGCTGGCCGGCGTCTACTACCCGCAGCTGATCAACCACAACCTGTTCACCCAGAAGCGGGTGCGCGAGGGCGGCCTGTTCGACTTCGAGTTCAAGCCGAGCAAGAACCTCACGCTGGACCTGAACGGCTTCTTCTCGCACATGGATGCGACCAACTACGACCACAGCTACCTCGCCAGCGTGGAAGACCTGCTGGCCAGCGAGGACATCCCGCTCAACCCGGTGGTGCGCGGCAATACCCTGGTCTCGGCCAACTTCACCAACGCAAACGGCGCCACCGTCGGCTACACCGACAGCATGTACCGGCCCGGCGCAGCCAGCGAAAGCTGGTACCTGGACATGAACGGCAAGTACCGGGTGAGCGACCGCCTCTCGCTGTCCGGCAAGGTTGGCCACGCGCGCGGCTTGGGCGACACGCCGGGCGACTTGGGCTACGAGTCACGCCTGTCGAGCACCGCCGGCCTGAACTACACGATGCACGGGTTGAACTCACCTGCCACGGTCTCGTTTCCGGGCATGAACACCGCCGATTTCAGCGAGTCCTCGCTGTTCGGCATGTGGTATTCGATCGTCCGCGTCATCGACAAGGAGACCTATGCCCAGGCCGACGCCGAATGGGCCATCGACGAAGGCATCTGGGACTCCGCCAAGTTCGGCGTGCGCTTCACCGACCACCAGCGCCAGCTGCACTACCCCAACAATGGCGGCTGCGGCTGGGACACCGACGATCCGGCGCAGATGTGCGCCAGCAACGCCCTGTGGGACGGCACCCTGTACCCGAGCGACTTCGGCCGCGGCTTCGGCGGCGGCGCCGCGTTCCTGCGCAACCTGTGGCGGCTGCCGCCGAACGTGGTCGACGGTGCCGTCAAGGGCAATGCCCACCCGACCGAAGCGTACTGGCCCGGCGAATTCGCGGTCGGCGAGAAGACCACGGCGGCCTATGCGATGGCCAACCTGGTGGGCGACAAGTGGCGCGGCAACTTCGGCGTGCGCCTGGTGCAGACGCGCCAGACCGCCGACTTCAACATCCCCGAAGGCGAGACGCCGATCGATTCGCCGAACTTCGGCCCCTACACCCACATCCGCGACTCGCGGACCTACAACGACATCCTGCCCAGCGGCAACCTGCGCTTCGACCTGGCGAAGAACCTGATCGCCCGCGTCTCCGCGGCGCGCACGATGACCCGCGTCGACTACAGCTCGCTGGCCGGCGCCATCACCAGCAAGGACAACCTGACCCACTCGGGGACCGGCGGCAACGTCGACCTGAAGCCCGTGCGCTCGAACAACTACGACGCCACGCTGGAGTGGTATTTCGCGCCCAGGTCGCTGTTGTCGGCGGCGGTGTTCTACATGGACATGTCGTCCTACGTGTCCTACGGCACGCGCACCGTGATGCTCGCCGATTCGAGCAACAACAACGTCATCACACCCTACGAGATCACCTCGCCGGTCAACGTGTCGGCGCGCAACCATGGCTTCGAGCTGGGTTACCAGCAACCGCTGTTCGGCAACTTCGGCGCGCTGGCCAACTACACCTACACCCAAGGCAAGGATTCCACCGGCAGCGCCCTGGTCGGGTCGTCGAAGAACACCTACAACCTCGAGGCCTACTACGAGGACGACAACTTCAACACCCGCCTGGCCTACACCTACCGCTCGGCCTACCTGGTGGGCCTGGACCGCTCGAGCACCCAGTACGCCGACGGAGTGGGCTACCTGGCCGCATCGGTGAACTACAAGGTCAATGACCACGTCACCATCGCTTTCGACGCGCTGAACCTGAACAACCCGACCCTCAAGTACTACGGCGACAACCGTGACCAGCCGCGGGCCTTCTACTCCAACGGCCGGCAGTACTTCCTCGGCGTGCGCGTGTCGCTGTGACGCCGCCGGTGCTGACCCGGCTTCAGCCGGGCCGCATTGCGGCGATCGACACCTTTCGCGGGCTGACCTTCCTGGTCATGGTGTGGGTCAACGAGATGCACGGCGTGTCCGGCATCCCGGCCTGGCTGAAGCACATGCCGGCCGACGCCGACGCGATGAGCTTCGTCGACGCGGTCTTTCCGGCCTTCCTGTTCATCGTCGGCATGTCGATCCCGTTCTCCATCCAGGCCCGCATCGCCCGCGGCGACAGCGGGTGGGCCCTGCAGGGGCACCTGCTGTACCGCGGCCTGGCGCTCGTGGTGATGGGCGTGTTCATGGTCAACGCCGAGGACGGTTTCAACGCCGCCGCCATGCCCATCCCGATCGCCCTGTGGTCGCTGCTGTTCTATGCCGCGGTGGGCCTGGTGTGGGGCGTCTACCGCTTCGGGCGCGTGGCGCTCGACCGCGGCCTGCGCATGGCCGGCGTGGTGCTGATGCTCGGCCTGGCGCTGGCCTACCGGGGCGGGCCGAGTGGGCACGACGGCCTGTCGCCGCAGTGGTGGGGCATCCTCGGCCTGATCGGCTGGGCCTACCTGATCGCGGCCGCGGTCTACCAGCTCGCCCGCGGCCGCCCGCTTTGGCTGGTGCTGGCGGTGGCCGCCTGCCTGGCCCAGGGATCGGGCCATGCTGCGCACACCAGCATCGTGCTCTGCGGCGTGGTCTGCGCACTGCTGTACTTCGACCAGCCGCACCGTGCCAGCGGGCGGGTGGGCCTTGGCCTGGCCTGGGCCGCCGTGCTGCTGGCTGCCGGGCTCCTGGCCCGCCACTGGTTCCCGATCTCCAAGATCCATGCCACGCCCAGCTGGTGCCTGTTGTCGTCGGCCGCCTGCGTGGTGGTCTTCACCGGGCTGTACCTGCTGGTCGACCGCGGTGGTCACGCCAGCTGGTTCCGGCTGGTCGAGCCGGCCGCCAGCAACCCGCTGGTGACCTACCTGATCCCCTATGCCGTGCTCTCGTTGATGCAGCTCGGCCAGTGGAAGCTGCCCGATGCCTGGCGCCATGGAGCGCTCGGCATCGCCGAATCGATGCTGTACGCGGTGGCGGTGCTGGGGCTCGTGGCCTGGCTGAACCGCCACAACTTCCGATTGAAGATCTGAACTGGAGCCCCCATGAAATTTCGCCTCGTCGCTGCCGCGGCCCTGTGCCTGGCCACCTTGACCGCCCAAGCCGGTTCACGCCCGTTCCCGCAACATGTGAACTACACCGCCGGGGCCATCCGGCCCAACCATGTCAGCCAGGCCAGCATGGACGCCGCCGTGGCCAGCCAGTACGCCACCTGGAAGGCCACCTACCTGCGCAGCACCGGCGGCCAGGGCACCTGGGTCAAGTACGACAAGACCGACGCCACGGTTTCCGAGGCCCACGGCTACGGCATGGTGCTGGCCGCCTACATGGACGACCAGCCCAGCTTCGACGAGCTGCTGCGCTACTTCCGCCACCACCCGGCGATCGGGGCGCCGAACCTCATGGCCTGGAAGCAGAAGCTGATCGACGGCGTGATGACCGACGTGCAGGGCGCCGACACCGCCACCGACGGCGACCTGGACATCGCCTATTCGCTGCTGCTGGCCCATGTGCAATGGGGGTCGGACGGCGCCGAGAACTACCTCGCCAGTGCCCTGGCCGTGATGCACGACATCCTGGCCCACGACGTGAACCCGGCGCGCTGGAACCTGACCATGGGCAGCTGGGCCGCTGGCAAGGACCTCAAGTACACCCGGCCCTCGGACTTCATGGCCAGCCACATCCTGGCGTTTGCCCGCTGGGACACGGCCAATGCCGCCTCATGGAACGCTGTCCACGACACCATCGTTCGGGCGGTGAACGACCAGTTCACCCATGGCAGCGAAGCCACCGGGATCGTGCCTGACTTCATGGTCTACAAGTTGGGTCGCTGGCAACCCACGCCGGGCAAGTACCTGGAGACCAAGAACGACGGCGACTACAGCTACAACGCCTGCCGCACCCCATGGCGCCTGGCCATGTCCTGGCTGGTGGATGGGCGCACCGAGCTGCTGGCGTCGCAACAGCAGACAGCGAGCTGGATCCAGGCCAAGACCAGCGGTGTGCCGACCCAGATCAAGGCCGGCTACTACATCACCAACGGCCCCAACGGCGACGCCTTCCGCAAGTACGACGACCTGCCCTTCACGGCGCCGATGGCCGTCAACGCGATGCTGGGCGGCCCAGGCGCCCAGGGCTGGCTGAACAGCCTGTGGACCTCGATCTCCGGCGGCGACTATGGCCCGGTGGTGGACTACTACGGCGACGCGATCCGGCTGCAGGTGATGCTCACGGTGTCGGGCAATTGGTGGAGCCCTTGAGCCCCCACGCTCCCTGACGGTCGCTGCCCCCCGAGGGGGCTCGCGCAGCGGACCGGCGAAGCCGGATCCGCGCACGCCACTTGATGGCGGCGGCTTCTGCGAAGCGCCGTCAAGTCGCCGATAGCTCGGCGATGAAGTCGTAGGTGTCGCCGCGGTAGAACGACTGCGACAGCTCCACCGCGCGGCCGTCGCGCAGGTAGCCCAGGCGCTCGACCAGCAGGCCGGCGTCGCCTGGCTGGGCTTGCAGCAAGGTGGCCTGTTCGTCATCGAGCAGCAACGCGCGCAGGCGCTGGAGTGCGCGTACCGGGCGGTGGCCACTGGCCTCCAGGGCGTCGTAGAGCGAATCCTGCACCGCCTCCAGCGAAGGCAAGGCGCTGGCCAGCACGGTGGCGTACTCCAGCGCCATCGGTGCGTTGTCCGCATAGCGCAGCCGGTGGAAGCGGTACACGGTGGAGCCGGGGCTCAGCGCCAGCTTCAGGGCCTCTTCCGGCGAGACCGTGCCGGTGGTCTTCTTCAGCCATTCGCTGCGCGGCGTGCGGCCGCGCGAGCGCATGTCCTCTGAAAAAGAGGTCAGCTTGGCGAAGTTCTTGTCGATGCGGGCACTGACGAAGTTGCCCGAGCCCTGGCGGCTGACCAGCAGGCCCTCGCCGGCCAGGCCATCGATCGCCTTGCGCACCGTGATGCGCGACACGCCCAAATCAGCCGCCAGTTGGCGCTCCGAGGGCAAGGCGTCGTCGGCGCTCAGGAACTGGCTCTCGATCGCCTCGCGCAGCGCGCGCTGCAGTTGCTGGTACAGCGGCTGGCTGGCGCTGCTGTCGAGGGCCGCCAACAGGCGTTCGGGCAAGGTCTGGGGTGAGGTGCTCATGTGTCGCCGATTGTCGCTGGGGCCCATGTGAATACCAATAGAGTACCAAAATTGATACCAAATTCACCAGCATGGGTCGATTCGTGCACAAGAAGCGGGCAATCCACCCATTGGTTCGGGCAAGACCAGTGGTGCTCTAAGGTGTTTCCCTGAAAAAAGTGGTAGCTAAGTGGCATTAATTGGTAGTACATTGGTACGTATCGCATTGTCCAGCCCCCAGCCCGAGGAACCCATGAAAGCCCAACTCACCCCCGTCGCCGCGGCGGCAGCCCTGTTCCTGCTTCACACCGCGTCCATGGCCCAGACCGCGCCGGCCGCCCCCGCGAAGCCGGCCTCGGCCGCCGAAGACACGGTCAGCCGCATCGAGGTCACCGGCATCCGCGCCTCGCAGCAGAAATCGCTGCAGACCAAGCGCGACGCCGACGGCCATGTGGACGTGATCACCGCCGAGGACATCGGCAAGATGCCGGACAAGAACGTCGCCGACTCGCTGCAGCGCATCGCCGGCGTCACCATCAGCTCGGCCGGCGCCAACGAAGGCGGCTTCGACGAGAACGACCGCGTCAGCATGCGCGGCACCAACCCCAGCCTGACGCAGACCCTGATCAACGGCCACCCGGTCGCCTCGGGCGACTGGTTCGTGCTGAACCAGAGCGACAACGCCGGCCGCAGCGTCAGCTTCTCGATGCTGCCCTCCGAGATCGTCGGCAGCGTGGTGGTGCACAAGTCGTCCCAGGCCAGCGACGTGGAAGGCGGCGTGGTCGGCAACGTGAACATCGTGACCCGCAAGCCGCTGGAGTTCAAAAAGAACCTGACGTTGGAGGCCAGCCTGGGCGCTGTCTACGCCGACCTGCCGGACAAGACCGACCCGCAGTTCAGCGCGCTGCTGAACTGGAAGAACCAAGAGGGCACGCTGGGCATCCTGGCCCAGGCCTTCTCCGAAAAGCGCAGCCTGCGCCGCGACGGTGTCGAGATCCTGGGCTACAACCAGATCGACCCCACCAGCCAGGTGGCGCAGGACCACCCGGATCTGGCCGGTGTCTGGTACCCGCGCTCGATCGGCGCCGCGCTGTTCGAGCAGACGCGTGAGCGCACCGGCGGCCTGATCGACGTGCAGATCAAGCCCACCTCGGCGTTGACGATGGACTTCTCGGCCTTCATGTCCAACCTGAAGGCCTCCAACTACAACCGCAACTACCTGCTGCATGCGCCCTTCTTCCTGAATGGCGGCGCGGGCCAGGCGCCGGATGCCGGCTATGTGGTGCGCAACAACACCCTGGTCTCGGCCACCTTCAGCGCCGACCCGAACCGCTTCTACGGCACCTACGACATGCTCTCGCGCCCCGGTGAAGGCGCCGAAACCAGCTTCTTCAACTGGGACGCCAAGTTCCGCGCCACCGACAACCTGACCTTGTCGGGCAAGGTCGGCACCTCCACCGGCATCGGCAAGACGCCCACGCAGGACCAGGCCTCCTGGGACGTGCGCGGCGGCGGCTCCTGGAACCTGAACGGCGTCGACAGCGCGCCCGATTTCTCGATCGGCACCCCCGCCAACAGCCCGGCCGGCTCGGTGCTCGACTGGCTCTGGGGCGCCCAGAACGTGCGCATCAAGGACGTCGACAACTGGGGCCAGTTCGACGGCGAACTCGCGATGGACCAGGGCGTGCTGTCGACCATCAAGTTCGGCCTGCGTGCGGCCGAGCACAAGCGCACCTCGAACGGCGTGGTCGCGCAAGGCCCGAACTGGGCGGCCGACCCGTTCAACCTGGCCAACTGGCCGCTGGACAACTTCAAGAACTACCCCGGCAACTTCGGCTCCGGCCTGGGCGGCACCTTCCCGCGCGACGTGTGGTTCCTGACCCCGGCCCAGCTGGCCGACGCCAACGACCGCCTGGCCAACCGCGACCCGGTCGAGCGCGCCTACAAGGAGTGGGATTTCGGCCTCACCGAGAAGAGCAACGCCGCCTACGTGCAGGCCAACCTGGAGGGCCAGGGCTGGCGCGGTGACGTGGGCCTGCGCCTGGTGCAGACCAAGGAGCACGTCCTCAAGTACCTGAACGTCGGCTTCCTGACGCCCCCGGGCGCCATCGTCGGCTCGGCCTTCGGCAACTACGTGCCGACCACCACCGACCACACCTACAACGACATCCTGCCCAGCCTGAACCTGCGCTTCGACCTGCAGAAGGACCTGGTCGGCCGCTTCTCGGTCTCGCGCACGATGACCCGGCCGGACTACTCCGCGCTGGCCGGCGCGCTGAGCCTGTCGCCCCCGGCGCAAGAAGGCGATGTCGGCGGTGGCAGCGGCTCGAACCCGGATCTGAAGCCGATCCGCGCGACCAACGTCGACGCCAGCCTGGAGTGGTACTTCGCCCCGCGCTCGCTGCTGTCGGCCGGCCTGTTCTACATGAACCTGAACAACTACGTCGGTCTCGGCCAGTCGGCGCACGACTACCTGACCTTCGACCAGGATCACCCGGACGGCTACATGGCGCCGTACCTGCTGACGGTGCCGGTCAACAGCCGCGGCAAGGTGCAGGGCATCGAGCTGGCCTACGAGCAGCCGCTGTTCGGCAACTTCGGCGTCGCCGCCAACTACACCTACACCGACGCCAAGGACAAGGACGGCGGCCCGATCGTCGGGGCCTCGCGTCACACCTACAACCTCTCCGGCTACTTCGAGAACGACAGCTTCAACGCCCGCCTGGCCTACAACTTCCGCTCGCACTTCTACAGCGGGCTGGACCGTTCCACGGCGTTCAACCAGGACGACACGGATTCACTCGCCGCGTCGCTGGGCTACAAGATCAGCGAGAACCTCGCGCTGAGCTTCGACGCCCGCAACCTGAACAACCCGAAGCTGAAGTACTACGCGCTCAACGAGGATCAGCCACGCTCGATCTACAACAACGGCCGGCAGTACTACCTCACGCTGCGCATGAAAATGTGACCAGCCTCAATCACGCGCGAAGTCGTAGGGGCCGCCCCGCTCCAGCGCACGCTGGTACGCGGGGCGCGCGTGAATCTTCTTCAGGAAGGCCGCCAGCTTCGGCCGGCTGGCATCCAGGCCGGCGCGCTGCGCGGCGGCTTCGAGCGGGAAGCTCATCTGGATGTCCGCCGCGCTGAACTCGGCACCCGCGAACCACTCGTTTCGGCCGAGCTCAGCCTCCATGTAGTCGAGCTGGGCCTTGAGGTTCGGGTCGACGAAGCCACCCAGCACCTTCCTGGCGATGCCCTTGGCGATCGGCTTCGCAAAGAAGGGCATCGGCGCGGTGAGGATGCGGTTGAACACCAGCTTCATCAGCAGCGGCCCCATCGCCGAACCCTCGGCGAAATGCAGCCAGTAGGTGAAGCGCAGCCGCTCCGGCGTGCCGGCCGCCGGGCGCAGGCGGCCCTCGCCATAGCAGTCCAGCAGGTACTCGATGATGGCGCCGGATTCCGCCACCGTCGCATCACCGTCGGTGATCACCGGCGACTTGCCCAGCGGGTGCACCGCGCGCAGCTCGGGCGGCGCCAGCATCGTCTTCGCATCACGCTGGTACTTCCTGATCTCGTAGGGCAGGCCCAGTTCCTCCAGCAGCCAGAGTACCCGTTGCGAACGGGAGTTGTTGAGATGGTGGACGGTGATCATCGCGATGGCCCTGCACGGATCGGGCGCTCATTGTGTCAGCCCCGCCCAAGCCCGGAGTTGGCGGCGGCGGCGGCCTCATTTCCACCGTTTCACCCATGGTGCGGCGCACAAGAATAACTCTGCAGTTGTTGAGTAGCAGTCGCGGCGCCGGCGATCAGACGCAACAGGGAAGGAAATTGGGGAGGTTCGCGATGCGCGACCAACATGCTGAATTCAGGCTGCTCGGCCCTGCCGTGCGTTTCATGCGGCAGCTCAACCTGCCTGTCAAGCTGGGACTGGTGGCGTCCCTGGTGGCGATCCCGCTGGCGGTGCTCTCGGTGCGCGGCTTGCTGGAGAAGCAGGAGCACCTGCAGCTCAACCAGCAGGAGCTGGCCGGCTCGCAGGCCGTGTCGGCCTTGCTGGAGGTGGCGGTCCACACCCAGACGCACCGCGGCCAGACCAACATGGCAATGTCCGGCAACGGCGCGGCCGAACGGGCCCTGCTGGCGACTCGCGACAAACTGGCCCAGGCGCTGAACGTTGCCGACGCGCAGTTCACTGCCCAGCCGGCGTGGGGCCTGCAAGCCGACTGGAAGGCCGCCCACACCACGCTGTCGCGATTGGCTGGCGGCCAACGCGAGGGCAGCCGGGAGCAGGTCTTCAAGGCCCACACCGAGCAGGTCCAGTCCCTGCGCCAACTCGTGTCCCGGGTCGGCGAACAGTCGCACCTGCTGTTCGAGCCCGAACCGGCCTCGTACCACCTGATGGATCTGGCCGTCGAGCGCAGCCTGCCCTTTGCCGAGAGCGCCGGGCTGCTGCGTGGCCAGGGCGCGGGGCTGATCAGCCGCGGCAGCGCCGAGCCGGCCGAGATCGCCGCCGTGCTGGGCCGCATCAACTCGCTGCTCGACCATGCAGATCTGGTGAAGGAACGGGTGGCATCGCTGCAGCGGGCCGGCGAGCCGGCGCCCGCGGGCTACGACGAGGCCATCCGCCACACCCAGGCTTTCGCCGACCTGGCCCGCAAGGCCTTCCAGAGCGGCCAACCGGCCGGCGACGCCACGGCCTACTTCACCGCAGGCACGCAGGCCATCGAGGCCATCGTCGGGCTCTCTCGGTCCGTCACCGCCCGCCTGACCGCCGTGCTGGCCGAGCGTGACGCCCAGCTGGTGCGCGAGCGCAACCTCAGCTTCGCGCTTGAAACCATCGGCCTGCTGGCCCTGGTCTACTTCGCGAGCGGCTTCTACCTGGCCACCGTGCAGGCCTTGCAGCGCGTCAACGCCGCGGCCCAGGCCGCCGCCCAGGGTGACCTGACGGTGCGTGCCGAGGTGCCCGGCCGCGACGAGTTCGCGCGCATGGGCCACGAGGTCGACTCGATGATCGGGCAGCTGGGCGAACTGGTGCTCGGCATCCGCCGCCACGCCCACGAGGTGGCGAGCACCGGCGAGCGGGTCGACGGCCACAGCCAGGAGCTGGCCAGCCGCACCACCCAGCAGGCCGCCAGTGTCGAAGAATCCGCCGCCACGCTGGAGCAGGTGGCGCAGACGGTGCGCAGCAACGCCGGCCACGTGGAGCAGGTGGACCAGCTCTTCGACGGCATGCGCCAGACCGGCGAGGACGGCCGCGAGCGCATGCAGCGCGCGGTCGCCACGATCGAGGGCATCGCCGCCACCAGCCGCCAGGTCAGCGAGATCGTCTCGGTCATCGACGGCATCGCCTTCCAGACCAACATCCTGGCGCTGAACGCGGCCGTCGAGGCGGCGCGCGCC
Organism: Vitreoscilla sp.; assembly: GCA_018780145.1. Lineage (GTDB taxonomy): Bacteria > Pseudomonadota > Gammaproteobacteria > Burkholderiales > Burkholderiaceae_C > Ideonella. The sequence continues at coordinate 43,182 of JADMKA010000185.1, forward strand.
GGCGAGTCCGGCCGCGGCTTTGCGGTGGTGGCCGGCGAGGTGCGCACCCTGGCCCAGCGCAGTGCCGCGGCGGCGGGTGAGATCCGCTCGCTCATCGGCAGCTCCACGGCGCAGGTCGAGCAAGGTGTCGGCCAGATCCACAACGCCCGCGACACGCTGGGGCGCATGATCGAGCAGGTCGGCGGCGTCAGCACGGCGATGAACCAGCTGTCCACCGCCACACGCGAGCAGACCACCGCGGTGGACCAGGTGGCCGAGGCCGTCCGCCAGATCGGCGAGGACACCGCCATCAACGCCCACAGCGTGCAGGGCACCTCGGCGGCGGCCGCGTCGCTGCGGCAACGTGCCGACGAGCTGACCCAACTGGTGGGCCGCCTGACAGTCACCTCGTGATCGCGGGCGCGGCTCAGCTGTCTTGACGGCGGTCGTGTTCGGCCGCCGCGTGGAAGGCCTTCTTCTGCAGGTACATCTGCGCGTCGGCGCGGTGCAGTGCCGCCTCCAGCCGCTCGCCGGGCTGTGAGACGGCCAGCCCGACCGAGAACCGCAACGGGTCGCCGCTGTGGAACTGGTTGTTGAGCTCGACCAGCTCGCCCAGGGTGGCCAGGAACAACTCGGCCGCCGGTGAGTCGGCCGACGGGATCAACACCGCGAACTCGTCGCCGCCGATTCGCGCCGCCGTGGCCGGCGCCAGCGCTGCCTTGCCCAGCACCTCGCCCATGCGGCGCAGCAGCGCGTCGCCGGCGCGGTGGCCGCGCTCGTCGTTGACCTGCTTCAGGCCGTTCAGGTCGATCACCAGCATCGCCACCGGCTGCACGCCCTTGCGCTCCAGGCGGCTCAACTCGTCGTCGAAGAACGAGCGGTTGCGCAGCTTGGTCAGCGCATCGTGCTTGCCCAGGAACTCGAGGTAGGACTCGGCGCGCTTGCGGGCGGTGATGTCGGTCAGCGAGACCTGCACCAGCGACCAGTCCTGCTCGTGGCCCGGCAGCACCGCGAACTGCAGGTGCACATGCAACATCTCGCCATCGAGCGCGTAGTTCACCGTCTCGCGGTGCTGCTGCAGCTTGCCGTTGGCCAGATCGATCAACTGCTCGGTGAAGGGCCTGCGCATCTCGTCGCGGAACACATCGGCCAGGCGCTGCAGCAGCGTGGTCTTGTCTGGCGCGCGGAACATCGTCAGCGTCTGCCGGTTCACGTCGATGACGCGGATCTCCGCCATGCAGCGCTCGACGAACTCGGGGTGCACCTCGGTGAAGACGCGGAAGTCTTCGATGCCCTGGGCCCGCACCTCGTCCACCAGCCGCTTGACGACGCTGAAATCCTCCACCCACAGCGACACCGGCGAATGCTCGAACAGGCCCTGCGCATAACGCTCGCTGTGCAGCAGTTTTTCGCGCGCCTGCTCGCGGGCGCTCACGTCCTCCAGCGACAGCAGCACGCGGCTCCAGCTGGCCTCGTGGCCGGGCAGCACGCGCACCTGCAGGCTCACGTCCAGGCGGCGGCCGTCCAGCGTGTAGTTGACGGTCTGGCTGGCGTAGCTGAGCGCGCCGCTCCACAACTGCACCAGCTCCTCGACATGCCGGTCCAGCATGTCGTCGCGGAACACCCGGTGGAGGCTGTCCATCAAGGTGGGCGCGTCGGGCGCTCCGAACAGCTCCAGCGTGCGGCGGTTGACCTGGATGACCTTGATCGCGCGGGTGCATTGCGCCACCCGGGAGCGGTCGGCGCGCAGGTGGGCGCGAAGGTCGCTCACGCCCTCGGCCCGCCAGCGCGCGAACAGGGCGGCGAGGCCGGAGAAGTCCTCCAGCCACAGCGAGACGGGCGCGAGGTCGAACATGGCGGCCCAGTCATCGGGCCGGGCGGGCGTGGCAGCAGTCGGCAAGGTCATGGCAAGTCGGGCAGAGAGTCAGTCAGTCTCGCACGCCAGTGCCCAGCCAGGCCAGTGCCCCCTGGCCCGCCACCACGCCGCTGGCGAAGCAGGCGGTCAGCAGGTAACCGCCGGTGGGGGCTTCCCAGTCCAGCATCTCGCCGGCACAGAACACGCCAGGGTGGGTGGGCAGCATCAGGTGCTTGTCCAGCGATTCCAGAAGCACGCCGCCGGCGGTGCTGATCGCCTCGTCGATCGGGCGCGCGGCCACCAGGGTCAGCGGCAGCGCCTTGATGCGCGCGGCCAGCCAGCCGGCATCGCGCGAGTGCGCGGCCCAGGTGGCGGCATCGACGCCTTCGCGCAGCAGGCCGGCCTTGGCGCCGTGCAGGCCCGCCTGCTCGCGCAGGTGGTTGGCCAGCGACCGCGCGCCACGGCCGCGCGCCAGGGCCTGGGTCAACTCGTCCAGCGAGCGGTCGGGCAACAGATCCAGCTGCAGCGTGGCCGCGCCGCTGGCGGCGATCTCGTCGCGCAACAACGCCGAGGCCGCGTAGACGAGGCTGCCTTCCAGGCCCGTCACCGTGAGCACACACTCGCCCTTTCGGTGGAAGGCCCGGCCCAGCCGGTCGGTGAAGTGCAGGGCCACGCCCTTCAGCGGCGCGCCGGCATGCTTGCCGGCCAGGTGCGGGCTCCAGCCCGCGACGTCGAAGCCACAGTTGGACGGCTGCAGCGGCGCGGTGCCCACACCCTGTGCGGCCAAGGGCGCCAGCCAGGTGCCGCCCGAACCCAGGCGCGCCCAGCTCGCACCACCCAAGGCCAGCAGCACCGCGCCGGCATGGGCTTCGTGCCGGCCCGCGGGCGTGTCGAACACCAGCCGCCAGCCGGACGGCGTGTCGGCCTGGAGCTCAGACGGCTGCCAGCGGTGCCGCATGTGGAAGCGCACGCCGCTGCCACGCAGGCGGTGCAGCCAGGCACGCAGCAGCGGCGCCGCCTTCATCTCCTGCGGGAACACGCGGCCCGAGCTGCCGACGAAGGTGCTCACGCCCAGCCCGGCGGCCCAGTCGCGCAGCGCCTGCGGGCCGAAGGCGTCCAGCCAGGGGCGCAGCGCCTCAGCGCGCTCGCCGTAGCGGCCCACGAACGGCTCCAGCGGCTCCGAGTGGGTGAGATTCAGCCCGCCCTTGCCGGCCAGCAGGAACTTGCGGCCGACCGAGGGCATGGCGTCGTAGACATCGACCTCGGCGCCACCAGCGGCCAGCGCCTCGGCGGCCATCAGGCCGGCCGGGCCACCGCCGATCACGGCCACGCGGGACCGGAGCGGTGTCGTCAAAGGAGTGTTCGCAGGCAGGTTCATCGCGCGGGCAGTCTATGCGCATCCGCGCGGCGCCGATGCCAGGCGCCATGGGCGAGGCTCAGATCGACATGCGCTGCCGGACGCCGTCGGCCTCCATGTCGGCGCCGCGCCCGCGCTGCACGATCTCGCCGCGCTCCATCACCAGGTACTGGTCGGCCAGTTCGGCGGCGAAGTCGTAGAACTGCTCGACCAGCACGATGGCCATGGTCTTCCTGTCGGCCAGCATGCGGATCACGCGGCCGATGTCCTTGATGATGCTGGGCTGGATGCCCTCGGTGGGCTCGTCCAGGATCAGCAGCTTGGGGCCGGCCGCCAGCGCGCGGGCGATGGCGAGTTGCTGCTGCTGGCCGCCGGAGAGGTCGCCGCCGCGGCGGTTGATCATCTGCTTGAGCACCGGGAACAGCTCGAACAGCTCGGCCGGGATCGGCGTGCCGCCCTTCTTGTAGGCCAGGCCCATGCGCAGGTTGTCCTCCACCGTCAGGCGGCCGAAGATCTCGCGGCCCTGGGGCACGTAGCCCACGCCTTGGCGCACGCGTTCGTAGGGCGTGTCGCGGGTGATGTCTGCGCCGTCCAGCTTGATGCTGCCGGTCTTGATCGGCACCACGCCCATCAGGCTCTTCAGCAGCGTGGTCTTGCCCACGCCGTTGCGGCCGAGCACCACGGTGACTTCGCCCAGCTTCGCCTCGAAGCTCAGGCCCCGCAGGATGTGCGAGCCGCCGTAGTACTGGTGAACGTCTTGAACGGCAAGCATCTTCAGCGGCCCAGATAGACTTCGACGACCTGTTCGTTGGCCTGCACCTCGGCCAGCGTGCCTTCGGCCAGGACCCGGCCCTCGTGCAGCACGGTGACCTTCTTCCAGCCCTCGGTGAGCTGGTCGACGAACTTCATGTCGTGCTCCACCACCACCAGCGAGTGCTGGCCTTCGAGCGAGAGGAACAGCTCGGCGGTGCGCTCGGTCTCCTCGTCGGTCATGCCGGCCACGGGTTCGTCAAGCAGCAGCAGCTTCGGGTCCTGCATCAGCAGCATGCCGATCTCCAGCCATTGCTTCTGGCCGTGGCTCAGCAGGCCCGCGGTGCGCTGGGCCTCGGGTGCCAGGT
>JADMKA010000003.1 GCA_018780145.1 Vitreoscilla sp.
GACCACGCCGGCCAGGTCGGTGACCCAGATGTTCTCGCGCGGCAGGCCCAGCTTGACCAGCAGGTTCAGGCAGGCGAGCGCCGCGGCGCCGGCGCCCGAGGAGACCAGCTTGACCTCCTTGATGCTCTTGCCGACCACTTTCAGGCCGTTCAGCAACGCGGCGCCGACGACGATGGCGGTGCCATGCTGGTCGTCGTGGAAGACGGGGATCTTCAGCCGCTCGCGCAGCTTGCGCTCGACGTAGAAGCAGTCCGGTGCCTTGATGTCCTCGAGGTTGATGCCGCCGAAGGTGGGCTCCAGCGCGGCGATCACATCGACCAGCTTGTCGAGGTTCTTCTCCTCGATCTCCAGGTCGAAGACGTCGATGCCGGCGAACTTCTTGAACAGGACGCCCTTGCCCTCCATCACCGGCTTGCTGGCCAGCGGGCCGATGTCGCCCAGGCCCAGCACCGCGGTACCGTTGGTCACCACCGCTACCAGGTTGCCGCGCGAGGTGTAGCGGAAGGCGTTGGCCGGGTCCTCGACGATCTCCTCGCACGCCGCGGCCACGCCGGGCGAGTAGGCCAGCGCCAGGTCGCGCTGGTTGACCAGCTGTTTGGTCGCGGCGATCGCGATCTTGCCGGGCGTCGGGAACTCGTGGTACTCCAGCGCGGCGCGGCGCAGTTCGGCGCGTTTTTCTTCGAAGCTCGGCATGGGGCTGTCCTTGGTTGGCGCGGCGTGGGGGGCGGATTGTAGGCGTGCGCCTGCTGCGCAGTGTCGCAAGACGGGCGCTCGGCGCCATGCGCGAAACTGCTTACGGCGCGGCTCCCGGGCACCACGATACTGCGCTGGCACCATGACCCCGCCCGCCCCATCGCTGCCGCCGCCGGACGCTGCCCGCCCGCGCCGCGGCGTGCGTTGGCTGTTGTGGGGGGCCTTGGTGGCCTTGCTGCTGGTCGCGCAGTCGCTGCTGGTCGGCCTGACACTCAGCTACGAGGAATCACGTGCCCAGGACCGCGCCGATGCGGTGGCCGGCGCCGCGGCGGGCGAGTTGCGCCGCCTGGTCCAGCGCAGCCTGCAGAGCGCGCAGTCCTTGACCTGGAACGACCCGCCGCTGGCGCAGTGGCGATTCGATGCCCAGGAGATGCTGCGCCAACGGCGCGAGTTCCTGCGCATCGAGATGCGCGAAACCGGAATGCAGGTGCTGCAGGCGGTGGACGGCCCCTTCCGCAGCCCGGTGTTCGGCGCTCTTGCGCGCAACGAGCTGGAGCTCGAGGCGCTGGCGGCCTGCGCCACCGCGCGCCGGGTGGCCGCGCCGCAGTTCTCGCGCTCCTACTTCGTGCCGCAGGTGGGCGGCCTGGGCCTGGAGGTGGTCGACTTGTGCCTGCCGCTGGACCGTGCCGGCCGGCCCAGCGGCTACATGGTGGTCACCTTGGCCCTGGCCAGCCTGCTGGAGGATGCCGGCAACGCCACCGGCGCCGCCGACCACGAGCTGTCGCTGGTCGAGGCCGACGGCACGCGGCTGGTGCGCGCCGGCCTGCTCCGCGGCGCGGGGGTGTACCAGGCCACCCGGCTGGTCGATCTGCCTGGCAACTCGCTGCAACTGCGGGCCGACGCCGCGCAGGGCCGCCCCGGCCTGATCCCCAACCTGGCGATCGCCCTGGTGGTGGGCTTGTCGTTGCTGCTGTTCGGCGTGGTGGTGCTGCTGGCGCGCGACGTGCGCCGCCGGGCCGTGGCCGAGACCGCGCTGGCCGAGGCCCTGGCGTTTCGCCGGGCGATGGAGGATTCGCTGGTCACCGGCCTGCGCGCCCGCGACACGCGGGGCCGGGTCACCTATGTCAACCCGGCTTTCTGCAGCATGGTCGGCTACGACGCGGCCGAGCTGATCGACAGCGACCCGCCACCCTACTGGCCACCCGAGTACATCGACGAGTACCGCCGCCGCCAGGCCGAGCGGCTGTCGCTGGCGCGCGACCCGGTGACGCAGCGGCAAGGCTTCGAGACCCTGTTCATGCGCCGCAACGGCGAACGCTTTCCGGTCATGATCTACGAGGCGCCGCTGCTCGACCGGGTCGGCCACCACGCCGGCTGGATGAGTGCCGTGCTCGACGTCAGCGCCGAGCGCAAGATGGAGGAACGCTCGCGCCAGCAGCAGGAGCGCCTGCAGGCCACGGCGCGCCTGGCCACCGTGGGCGAGATGGCCTCGCTGCTCAGCCACGAACTGAACCAGCCGCTGGCGGCGATTGCCAGCTACGCCTCGGGCTCGCTGAACCTGCTGGCCGACCCGGAGGCCGATACCCCCGGCCTGCTGCGGCAGGCGATGGAACGCATCGCCGAGCAGGCCGAGCGCGCCGGCCGCGTCATCAAGAGCGTGCACGGCTTCGTGCGCCGGCGCGAGCAGGCCCGCGAGGCGATCGGCGCGGATCTGCTGATCGAGGCCGTGCTGCCGCTGGTGCGCCTGCAGGCGCGCAAGAGCGGCACCCGCATCGAAGTGGAGTGCCCGAAGCCGGCGCCACGCGTCTGGGCCGACCGGACGATGGTCGAGCAGGTGCTGCTCAACCTGACCCGCAACGGCATCCAGGCGATGGAGGGCGAGGCCACGGCGCTGGCCGAGCGCGTGCTGACGGTGCGTGTCACGCAAATCCATGCGCGCTGGGTTCAGATGAGCGTCATCGACCGCGGCCCGGGCATCGCGCCGGACGTGGCGGCGCGTCTGTTCACGCCCTTCTTCACGACCCGCGCCGAAGGCATGGGGCTGGGCCTGTCGCTGTGCCGCACAGTGATCGAGCAGCACGGCGGTGCGCTGGATTTCGGCCCGGCGTCGCCGTCTGGCCCGGGCACCGAATTCCGGTTTACCCTTCCGGTTCCGGACACCAACCGCCCCGTTGCCTCATGAGCTCACGATTCGGCCTGCCGATGGTCTATCTCGTCGACGACGAGGATGTGGTGCGCGAGGCCCTGGCCTGGCTGCTGCGCTCGCGCCGCCTGCTCTCCGAGGGCTTCGCCAGCGGCGAGGCTTTCGAGGCCTTCCTGGCCGGCAAATCCGCGCCGGGCATGGCCGACTGGCCCACCTCGCCGTCCTGCCTGCTGCTGGATGTGCGCATGCCCGGCCTGTCCGGCCTGGCGCTGTTCGACCGGCTCGTCGAGCGGCAGCTCACGCAGACCCTGCCGGTGATCTTTCTCACCGGCCACGGCGATGTGCCGACCGCGGTGGGCGCGGTCAAACGGGGCGCCTTCGATTTCGTCGAGAAGCCGTTCTCGGACAACGCGCTGGTCGACCGCATCGAGCAGGCCCTGGCGCGCAGCGAAGCGGCGCTGACGCAGCGGGCCGAGCTGCGCCAGGTGGAGCGCGCGCTGTCCGAGTTGACCGAACGCGAGCGCGACGTGATGCGCCTGGTGGTCGACGGCCGGCCGAACAAGCTGATTGCCGACGCGCTGGACATCAGCGTGCGCACGGTCGAGGTCCATCGGGCGCGGGTGTTCGACAAGATGAACGTCAAGTCCGCCGTGGAGCTGGCGAACCTGCTGCACCCGCTGCCGGAGTACCGGCCGCACCCGCCGGGCGGGTAGCAACGGTGTGACTCGCCGACAATCGGGGCATGTCCCTCGGTGAATTCGACCTGATCGAACGTTACTTCCGCCCGCCGCTGAAGCGCGCGGTGCTGGGCGGCGGCGACGATTGCGCCCTGATCGCGCCCACGCCAGGCCGGCAGCTCGCGGTGTCGACCGACCTGCTGGTCGAAGGCCGGCACTTCCTGTCCACCGTGGCGCCGGAGCGCCTGGGCCACAAGGCGCTGGCCGTGAACCTGAGCGATCTCGCAGCTTGTGGCGCGACGCCGGTGGCCTTCACGCTGTCGCTCAGCCTGCCGCGCGCTGACGAGGCCTTTCTCGCACCCTTTGCCCAGGGCCTGCTGGCGCTGGCCGAGCGCTTCGACATCGAGCTGATCGGCGGCGACACCACCGCCGGGCCGCTGACCATCGGCATCACCGTCCTCGGTGAAGTACCGCCCGGCCAGGCCCTGCTGCGCAGCGGTGCGAAGCCGGGCGACGACCTGTGGGTCAGCGGCCGGCTGGGCGACGCGAGGTTGGCCCTGGAGGGGTTCCGTGGCCGGGTCGACCTGGCCGGCCACGACTTCGCCGCGGTGCGCATGGCCATGGAACAGCCCGAGCCGCGGGTCGCGCTGGGCCAGGCGCTGCGCGGCGTGGCCAGCGCGGCGGTCGACCTCTCCGACGGCCTGCTGGGCGACCTGGGCCATGTGCTGCGCCGCTCCGGCGTGGGGGCCGCCGTCTGGCTGGACGAACTGCCGCGCAGCCCGGTGCTGGCGTCGCAGGCCGAGGGCCTGCAGTGCGAGTGCCTGCTGGCGGGCGGGGACGACTACGAACTGCTGTTCACCGCCGCGCCCGCCCGGGCGACACAGGTCCACGCCGCCAGCCAGGCCAGCGGCACGCCGGTGCGCTGCATCGGCCGCATCGAAGCGGCTGCCCACGGCCTGAAGGTGTTCAGCCAAGCCCAGGGTGGCGAGTCGCTGGATCTGCGGCGTTGGTCCTCGTTCGACCACTTTCGGGCATGAACAGCGTCGCTCCGCCGCGCCGGGCCAGCGCCCGCCTGATGCTCTCGCACCCGGCACATTGGCTGTCATTCGGCTTTGGCAGCGGCCTGTCGCCGGTGGCCCCGGGCACCGCGGGCACGCTGTGGGCCTGGCTGGCCTTTCTGGTGCTCAGCCACTGGTTTGGCCCTGCCGCCTGGGGGGCCGTACTGGCAGGCGGACTGGGCGTCGGCTGGTGGGCCTGCACACGCACCGCGCAGGCCATGGGCACCGCCGACCCCGGGGCCATCGTCTGGGACGAGGTGATCGCCTTCTGGGCCGTGCTGTGGGTGGTGATGCCGGCGGGCTTTGCCGCCCAGCTCGCCGCCTTCGCACTGTTCCGCTACTTCGATGCCGCCAAGCCAGGGCCGGTGGCCTGGGCCGACAGCCTGTTCAAGGGCCGCCCAGGCGAGCCCCCAGGCTGGCGCCAGGGGTGGGGCATCCTGTTCGACGATCTGGTCGCGGCGCTGTGCACGCTGCTGGTGCTGGCCCTGTGGCGGGTGGTGGTGGGCTGATGGCATTGCTCAATGACGATGTCGGCCTGATCGCCCGCCTTCCGGCGCTGGCCGACGGGCTGCGTGCGCGCGGCTGGCGGCTGGCCACCGCCGAGAGCTGCACCGGTGGCCTGATCGCCGCGCTGTGCACCAGCGTCGCCGGCTCCAGCGACTGGTTCGAGCGCGGTTTCGTCACCTACAGCAATGCCGCCAAGACCGAGCTGCTGGGGGTCGACGCCGCGCTGATCGCCGCCCACGGTGCCGTCAGCGAGCCGGTGGTGCGGGCCATGGCCGAAGGCGCGCTGGCGCACAGCGCAGCCGACCTGGCCATCGCGGTCACCGGCATCGCCGGCCCGGCGGGAGCGACCCCTGGCAAACCGGTGGGCCTGGTCTGGCTGGGCCTGGCCTGGCGTGGGGAAACGAGGGCCGAGCAGCAGGTGTTCGCTGGCGACCGCACGGCGGTGCGCAGCGCCACCGTTCAGTGGGGCTTGGAACGCTTGCTGGAGGTCCTGGCGATCAAGCCGCGCTGAACCACCAGCGGGCGGGCGATGCTGGCCGGGTGCGGCGTGGCCCACAGCGGCTCGTTGCTGGCGGGCACCGGCCGAGAGAACAGGAAGCCCTGCTGCCAGTGGCAGCCGGCAGCAGCCAGCGTGTCGCGCTGCGCCTCGGTCTCCACGCCCGAGGCGACCACCGTGATCGACAGGCTGCGCGCCAGTTGCACGATGGCGTGCACCGTGGCCCGCGCCTCCGCGTCCTGCGGCAGGCGGGCCACCAGGGCCGCGTCGATCTTGATCTTGGCCGGGTGCAGCTGGCCCAGGCGGGAGAGCGAAATCATCGCGGAGCCCACGTCGTCGAGCACCAGGGCCACGCCCATGGCGCGCAGCTCCTCGACCCGGGCGTTGGTGAACTCGGGGTCGGCCATCAGCGTGTGGGTGGACAGCTCAAGCTCCAGCTCGCCCGGATCGATCTGGTGCTCGTCGAGCAGGTGGGCCAGCAGCCGTGGCAGGTGCTCGTGCCGGAACTCGCCGGCACTCAGGTTCACCGCCATGCTGCCGGCGTGGAAGCCGGCGGCCTTCCACAGCGCGAGCTGGCCACAGGCGCTGTGCAGGGAATGCTGGCCGAGCGCATGGATCTGCCCGCACTCCTCGGCGCGGTGGATGAAGCGGGCCGGCGGCAGCAGCCCTTCGCGCGGGTGCTGCCAGCGCACCAGGGCCTCGGTGCCCACCGCCTGGCCCGTGGTGGTGTCGATCACCGGCTGAAAATGCATCAGCAGTTCGCGGCGCGCCAACGCCTGGGCCAGCTCGCCGTCGGTGGTCGGCGCCTGTTCGGGCTCGCTTTCGCGGTACATCGCGAAACGGCCGCGGCCGGCCGCCTTGGCGCGGTACATGGCCTGGTCGGCGTGCCGCAGCAACTCGTCGAAGCCCTCGCCGTCCTGCGGGTAGCGCGCCACGCCGATGCTGGCCGAGATCTGCATGCGCAGTGGCTTGCCGGCCAGCGGCACCGGGGTCTCGATGGCGTGGATCACGCGCAGGGCCGTGTGGGCGATGGCTTCGGCGGCCGGCGCGTCCGGCAGCAGGGCGATGAACTCGTCCCCCGACAGCCGACCGACGATGTCCGAGCCGCGCATCGCGCCGCGCAGGCGTTGGCCGATGCAGCGCAGCAACTCGTCGCCGGCCGGGTGGCCGAGCGTGTCGTTGATGTGCTTGAAGCGATCCAGGTCGATGAACATCAGCGCCATCGGGTGCTGCGAGCGCCGGGCCACCGCCAGTGCATGGTCGAACAGCTCGCGGAACAGGCGGCGGTTCGGCAGGTTGGTGAGCTGGTCCACCATCGCCAGCCGGCGCAACTCGGCGTTGCTGCCCTCCAGCTCGTTGACCAGGCCCTCGATGCGGTCGCGCGCCAGGTTCAGGTGCTGGCCCAGTTCCCCGAGCTCGTCCTGGCGCCGCCAGGCGACGCGCGGGGCGGCCAGGTTGTCGGCGCGCGCCAGGCTGCTGGCCTGGGACTTCAGCCGGTCGATCGGCCGCAGCAGGCGCCAGTTCAGCACCCAGATCAGCACCGCAGCGCCCAGCACCATCTGCACCACCACCAGCCGCATCAGCGCATTGCGGCGGTCGCGCATCAGCTGGTCCAGCACCCGGTCGTCGAATGCCAGGCGCAACTCGGCCACCGACTGGTCGCCCGCCTCCACCGGGCGTTGCCGCCACACCTGGGGCGTATCGGTGGGGCAGCGGGCGGTCATCGGGGGCGGCAGCGCGACCCCGCCGCTGCGCAACTCGACACCGCACACCAGCGGGTCCTGCAGGGCGGACTTCAGCAGCGCGGCCACCTCGGCGGTGGCACCGCTGCGCAGCGGGCCGGCGAGCGCGCTGGCGGTGAGGCTCAGCACGCTGTCGCGGCGGTGTTCGATCATGGGCTCGATCTGTTCCCGGGCGGTCCGGGAATCGGCCCACACCATGCCCAGGCCAGGCAGCACCACGCCCGCCACGATAGCGGCCAGCACCGCCATGCGGATGGACAAGCCGGGCAGGCGCAATCCCGCACCACGGGTGGGCGAGCGGGCGACCGGATGAGCGGCCTGGTTCGACGCCGGCACCGGAGGTCTGAGCGGTCCTCGACTCCTGGGTGTCGCTTGTTTGTTCTGGGGTTCCACCGCGGTCCCTCCACGGCCCGGTGCCGCGGTGGCGACCGGTGAAACTCCATTGTGAACCGGTTACGCTGCCGGTCATGAGTGTTTTCCTGTGTGGCCAATGGGGGCCCGACGAGGCCGGCGACTGGCTGTCGCACCTGCGCCGTGCTCTGCCCGAAGAGACCATCGCCGACAGCCTGGCGGGCGTGGATCCGGCCGGCATCGACATCGCGGTGGTGGCCAATCCGCCGCTCGGCTCGTTGGCGGGCCTGCCCGGCCTGCGCCTGATCCAGTCGCTGTGGGCCGGGGTCGACCGCTTGCTGGCCGACCGGAGCCTGCCGCCGCAGGTGCCGGTGGCCCGCATGGTGGATCCGGCCATGAACGCGGCCATGGCCGAGACGGCGTTGTGGGCAGTGCTCGCCCTGCACCGCGGCTTTTTCGCCTATGCCCACCAGCAGCGGCAGGGTCTCTGGCGGCCCCTGCCGCAACGCCGCGCTGGCGAGTGGCGGGTGGCCGTGCTGGGGCTGGGCCAGATGGGGGGCGCCGTTGCCGCGCGGCTGCAGGCCCAGGGCTATGCCGTGCAGGGCTGGCGGTCCGCCGACGGTCCGGCGGCACTGCCACCGTTGCTGGCGGCCAGCCACACGGTGGTCAACCTGCTGCCGCTGACGCCAACCACGCGCGGCCTGCTCGATGCACGTTTCTTCGCCGCCATGGCGCCCGGTGCCAGCCTGGTCAATCTGGCGCGTGGTGCCCATCTGGTGGAGGCCGACTTGCTGGCCGCGCTGGATGCCGGCCACCTGTCGCATGCGGTGCTGGATGTGTTCCAGGCCGAACCGCTGCCCATCGGCCACGCGTTCTGGTCCCATCCGCGGGTCACGGTGCTGCCGCACGCGGCGGCGCAGACCGACCCGCGCAGCGCGGCAGCCGTGGTGGCGGCCAACGTGCGGGCGCTGCGCGCCGGCCGGCCGCTGGCCCACCAGGTGGACCGCGGGCGCGGCTACTGACCTGAGCCCAATGCCGGTGCCAGTGCCAGCGCCTGGGGCGCCGTCGATGCGCCTCGGCGCCCGGCCGCGCGGGCGGCGCGCGCCACGTCCAAGGTCATCAGGACCAGGCGGCGCAGCGCGTCCCAGGCGTCTTCGGGCCAGTCCGGGCGGCGCAGCCCCTTGATCACGCCGTCGCAGGTGCTGGCGGCCTCGATCAGGTGCGACAGCCGGGCGTCGTCCAGGCCTGGCAGCAGGGATTCGAACAGCCGCTCCTTGTCGCCCCAGACCCTGGCCTCGCGCAGGGCCATCGGCAGCGGCCGGCCGGCGCACAGGGCGTCGCGGGCACGCTTGAGCGCCATCAGGTCGGAGGCCAGCATCCAGTGCACCGGCACGGCAGCCTCGCCCTCGGCCTTGAGGCCGTCGAGCATGCGCAGCGCGCGCGCCGCCTGGCCAGAGAACACGGCCGGGGCGAGCTGGTAGGTGTCGAAACGGGCCACGTCGAGCACCGCGGCCTCGATCTGCTCGAAGCTCAGCTCACCCGCCGGGTGCAGCAGCGACAGCTTCTGCAGTTCCTGGTGCGCGGCCAGCAGGTTGCCTTCCACCCGGTCGGCGAAGAAGGCCAGCGCCTGCTGCCCCGCCTCGCCGGCCTGCACCTTCTGGCCCTGGGCCGCCAGGCGCTGGGCGATCCAGTTCGGCAGCGCCGGCCGTTCCACCGGATCCACCCGGAGCACCGCGCCGGCGCGGTCCAGGGCCTGGAACCAGGCACTCTGCTGCTGCAGCCGGTCGAGCTTGGGCAGGTGGACGAGGGTCAGCAGGCCCTCGCCGAGGTGCTCGCAGTACTGCTGCAACGCGGCCGAGCCATCCTTGCCCGGTTTGCCACTGGGAATGCGGATCTCGATCAGCTTCTGGTCGGCGAACAGGCCCATCGACTGGGCGGCGCCCAGCACCGAGCTCCAGTCGAAGTGGGCCCCGCTGACGGTGAACACCTGGCGCTCGCTGTAGCCGGCCGCGCGGGCGGCGGCGCGCAACGCGTCGGCCGCCTCCTGGGCCAGCAGGGGCTCGTCGCCGAAGAGTGTGTAGACCGGCTTCAGGCCACCGCGGGCCAAATGGCTGGAGAGTTGATCGGCGCGAATCTGCATGCCGGCGTTTCAGACGCTGGTGCGCGGGCCGGTGGCGGCCAGCATGTGCAGCAGCTGTTGCGCCAGGTCGGCACGCATCTCGCGCACCAGCCCGGCCTCTTCGGCCTGCTTGGCCAGCGCGGCGGACTCGCTGTAGCTCATGTCGCGGGTCAGCTCCAGGCGCGTCTCGCCCAGCTGCGGGCTGCCGTCAGGCCGGTCCAGGCGGAACCGCAGCGTGACGCGCAGGCGGAACTCGCGCACCTGGCCGCCCGCGGTGGAGGCGGCGACGGTCTTGTCGAAGCGCTCCTCGATGGCCACCAGCACCATCTCGGCTTCGCCAGGCCCGGCCACGACCCTGACCTGCGAGGGCAGAGCCTGGCGCAGTGCCTCGGCCAGGGGCGAGCGGGGCTGGAAGCCGGTCAGCGCCAGGCGGCTGAACGGCAGGCGCTCGGGCCGGCGCAGCTCGAAACCGCAGCCGGCCACAGCGGCCGCGGCAAGGGCGAGCAGGGCGGTCCGGCGACGGGCCACGCTCAGACCACCACGTTGACCAGCCGGCCGGGCACCACCACGATCTTCTTCGGTGGCTTGCCCTCGGAGAACTTGATGCAATCCGGGTGGGCCAGGGCGGCGGCCTCGATGGCCGCCTTGTCGGCCGCAGCCGGCACCTTGATCGCGCCGCGCAGCTTGCCGTTGACCTGCAGCACCAGCTCGATCTCGTCTTGCTGCAGCGCGGCCTCGTCGACGGCCGGCCAGGGGGCGTCCAGCAGTTCGCCCTGGGTGGCGGCGAAGCCCAGTTCGCCCCACAGCGCGTGGGTGATGTGCGGGCAGGCCGGGTAGAGCATGCGCAGCAGCACCGACAGGCCTTCGCGCAGCACGCCGGGATCGCCCGCGCCGTCGCGGCTGGCGTCCTCCAGCGCGTTCAGCAGCTTCATCGCGCCGGAGATCACGGTGTTGTATTGCAGGCGCTCGAAGTCGTGGCTGACCTGCTTGAGCACGAGGTGGATCTCGCGCCGCGTCGCCCTGGCGCTGTCGGTGGCGCCAGGCGTGCTCGCCGCGAGCACGCCGGCCTGGTGCCGCGCCGCGAAGGCCCACAGGCGGCGCAGGTAGCGGTGCGCGCCTTCGACACCGGCGTCGGACCACGCCGCGCTGTCCTGCGGCGGGCCGGCGAACATGGTGAACATGCGCGCGGTGTCGGCGCCGTAGCGCGCGATGATGTCGCGCGGCTCGACCACGTTGTTCTTCGACTTCGACATCTTCTCGATGCCGCCCAGCGTGACGGGCTGGCCGTCCTCGCGCGCGGTGGCACCGACCGGGCGACCCTTGTCGTCGTGCCGGATCTCGACCTCGTTCGGGTAGAACCAGCGCTTCTTGCCTGACGCGTCCTCGCGGTAGAAGCACTCGTTGAGCAGCATGCCCTGGGTGAACAGGCGCGTGAAGGGTTCGTCGAAGTCGACCAGCTTCAGGTCGCGCATGACCTTGGTCCAGAAGCGCGCGTACAGCAGGTGCAGCACGGCGTGTTCGATGCCGCCGATGTACTGGTCCATCGGCATCCAGTACTTCGTGCCCGCGCCGACCATGGCCTCGTGGTTCGCTGGGTCGCAGTAGCGCATGTAGTACCAGGCGCTGTCGACGAAGGTGTCCATGGTGTCGGTCTCGCGCCGGGCCGGTTTGGCGCAGCGCGGGCAGGCGACCTTCAGGAAGGCCTCGCACTTGTTCAGCGGGTTGCCGCTGCCATCGGGGATCAGGTCCTCGGGCAGCACCACCGGCAGGTCCTTCTCCGGCACCGGCACCGCGCCGCAATCGTCGCAATGGATGATGGGGATCGGCGTGCCCCAGTAGCGCTGGCGGCTGATGCCCCAGTCGCGCAGGCGCCAGGTGGTCTTCTTCTCGCCCAGGCCCTTGGCGGCAAGCTGCTCGGCCACCTTGCTCACCGCCGCCTGGTACGCGAGCCCATCGAGCAGGCCCGAGTTCACGCAGACCGCGCGCTGCTTGTCGGCATACCACTCGGCCCAGGCGTCGGTGGAATAGGTCTCGCCCTCGACCGCGACGACCTGCTGGATGGCCAGGCCGTACTTCTTCGCGAAGGCGAAATCGCGCTCGTCGTGCGCCGGCACACCCATCACCGCGCCATCGCCATAACCCATCAGCACGTAGTTGCCGACCCAGACCTCGACCGGCGCGCCGGTGAGCGGGTGCATCACGACCAGGCCGGTCGGCCGGCCTTCCTTCTCTCGCAATGCCAGCTCGGCCTCGGTGGTGCCGCCCTTCTTGCATTCCTCGACGAAGGCCGCCAGTTCGGCGTTGCCGCGCGCGGCATGCTCGGCCAGCGGGTGCTCGGGTGCCACGGCGCAGAAGGTGACGCCCATGATGGTGTCGGCACGCGTGGTGAAGACGTACATGCGCCCGTCACCGATCAGCGCGCCCGACGCGTCGCGGATGTCATGCGGGAACGCGAAGCGCACGCCCTCGCTCTTGCCGATCCAGTGTTCCTGCATCAGGCGCACGCGCTCGGGCCAGCCGGCCAGGAAGTTCGGTGCCGAGGGCTCGGTGACGTTGGCCAGCAGCTCGTCGGCGTACTGGGTGATGGCCAGGTAGTAGCCGGGGATCTCGCGCTTTTCCACCAGCGCGCCCGAGCGCCAGCCGCGCCCGTCGACCACCTGCTCGTTGGCCAGCACGGTCTGGTCGACCGGGTCCCAGTTGACGACCTGGGTCCTGCGGTAGGCGATGCCCTTGTCGAGCATCTGCAGGAACATCCACTGGTTCCATTTGTAGTAGCTGGCGTCGCAGGTGGCGACCTCACGGCTCCAGTCGAAGCCCAGGCCCAGCGGCTGCATCTGCGACTTCATGTCGGCGATGTTCTCGCGCGTCCATTGCGCCGGCGCCACCTTCTTGTCGATGGCGGCGTTCTCGGCCGGCAGGCCGAAGGCGTCCCAGCCCATGGGCATCAGCACGTTGAAGCCCTTCATGCGCAATTGGCGCGCCATCATGTCGTTGATGGTGTAGTTGCGCACATGGCCCATGTGCAGCTTGCCCGAGGGGTAGGGCAGCATCGAGCAGGCGTAGAACTTCGGCTTGCCTGCGTCTTCGGAGACGCGGTAGGCGTCGGTGGCGTTCCAGTGGGCCTGGGCTGCGCTCTCGACCTCGGCGGGGACGTATTTTTCGTTCATCCGCCCGATTGTAAGGACGGGGGTTCCTAGGAGGCTGTCAGGCCCGACCCACAGCCCGGCAGCCTCCTAGCCTGGCGAGCTGGCGGCGCCCTGCGGCCCCGCGGTGATGAAGCCGATGCGCGACAGGCCCGCCTCCTGCATCAGCCCGATCAGCTCCGCCACGCGCCCGTAGGCCACCGCGGCGTCAGCGCGCAGCTGCACCTCGGTGGCCGGGTCGCGGCCGGCGGCGCGCTCGGCCTGCTCGCGCAGATCCTTCATCGAGGTGGGCAGGTCACCCAGGTAGAGCTGGCCGGCGGCGTCCACGGACACCGCCAGGAAGACCGGGTTCTCGCTGGAGCGGCTGCCCTCGGCCTTGGGCAGGTCCAGCCGCAGGCTGCTGCTCATCAGGGGCGCGGTGATGATGAAGATCACCAGCAGCACCAGCATCACGTCGATCAGCGGCGTCATGTTGATGTCGCTCATCGGTTGCGGCGCGCGGGCCCGCTCGAGGCGGCCGAAGGCCATGTCAGCTGCACTCCCGCAGGGCAGCGACCGGGAGGGAGCGTGGGGGCATCAATGACTCGCGATCTCGCGCAGGTCGTGCGCGAAGCCTTCGAGATCGGCCTCGCAGGCGCCGATCCACTTGCCGAACACGTTGTAGGCCAGCACCGCGGGGATGGCCACCGCCAGGCCGGCGGCCGTCATCACCAGGGCCTCGCCGACCGGGCCGGCGACCTTCTCGATCGTGATGCCGCCGGCGGTGGCGATGCCCAGCAGCGCGTGGTAGATGCCCCAGACCGTGCCGAACAGGCCGACGAACGGGGCCGTGGCACCGACCGAGGCGAGGAAGACCTGGCCCATCTGCAGGTGCGCCAGGCCGCCATGCAGGGCGTCGCGCAGGCGGCGGGTCAGTTGCGACTCGACGGCGCCATGGCTTTGCAGCGTGCCGGCATCGGGTTGGGTGAAGGCGGCGTCCACCAGGGGAACGAGCACCCCCTCGCGGTCCAGCGTGGCCAGGCGGGCACGGGCGGCGGCGCGGTCGGGTGCGTTCCAGAAGGCGTCGACGCCTCGCCGCAGGTCGCTCACCGCACGCCGCAGCACCCAGCCCTTCCAGATGATCAGCACCCAGGCGCCGATCGACATCAGCAGCAGCAGCAGCGCCACCGCGCGGCCGATGGCGTCGGCCTGGAACCAGAAGCCCTGGAAGCCTTCCATCATTCGAACCCGAGAACCTGGGCCATCGTGAACAGGCCGGCGCCTCGCCCGGCCAGGAAGCGCGCGGCACGCAGGCTGCCCTGGGCGTAGCCGATGCGGCTGCTGGCCTTGTGGCTGATTTCGATGCGCTCGCCGGTACCGCAGAACATCACGGTGTGGTCGCCGACGATGTCGCCGCCCCGCACGGTGGCGAAGCCGATGGTGCTGGGGTCGCGCTCGCCGGTCACGCCTTCACGGCCGTAGACGGCACAGGCCCGCAGATCGCGGCCGAGCGCGCTCGCCACGGTCTCGCCCATCGCCAGCGCGGTGCCGCTGGGAGCGTCGACCTTGTGGCGGTGGTGGGCCTCGACGATCTCGATGTCGTAGCCCTCGTTCAGGGCCCGCGCCGCCATGTCCAGCAGGCGCAGCACCACGTTCACGCCGACGCTCATGTTGGGCGCCATCACGATGCCGATCTCGGCGGCCGCCGCAGCCACCTCGGCCTTGCCGGCCTCGCTGAATCCGGTGGTGCCGATGACCATGCCCACGCCTTGCCGGCGGCAGGCGGCCAGGTGGGCGAGCGTGCCTTCGGGGCGGGTGAAGTCGATCAGCACGTCCGCGCCGGCCAGGCCGTGCGCGATGTCGTCGGTCACCAGCACACCGCTGGCCTGACCCAACCAGGCGGTGGCGTCCTGCCCCAGGCCGGGGCTGCCGGGGCGGTCGAGGGCGCCGGCGAGCGTGCAATCCGGCGCCAGTTGCACCGCTTCGATCAGCATGCGGCCCATGCGGCCGCTGGCGCCGGCAACCGCCACCCGGGTCATTGGGGCTCCAGCGGTGGGTAAGGGCGCACGGCACCCAGCGGCAGGTTGGTCGCTTCCGTGGCCGCGACCTTGGCCGGCGGCGGCAGTGCCTGACGCTCCTCGGGGGTCAACTCCAGCTTGGGTTCCTTGTCGGTGCTGGCCGGGCGGCTGATCGAGGCGACGAACTCGCGCTCGGAGGGCAGCTCCGGCGCCTCGACCGACTTGACGACATCACCCTCGAACAACACCACCACCGAGCGCTGCTGCGGCTCGGTGCCCGGGCGGCGAATCAGGAACACGTAGTCCCAGCGCTGGGCGTGGAACGGGTCGGCGACCAGCGGCGAGCCCAGCACGTCGCGCACGCGGGTGCGCGGCAGCCCGGGCTTGATGGCGGCGATCTGCTCGCGCGTCACCACGTTGCCCTGCACCACCTCCACCCGGTAGGGCGTGATGATGCTGGTGAGGCCATCGCTCATCGCGGTGGTGACAGTGTTGCAGCCGGCGATGCTGCCTAGGCCGGCCAACAACAGAGCGGCGGGCACGAGGCGGAGTCGGAGGATCTGGGGCATGTCGGCGGGCGTGTCTTCAAGGGCGCGAAACGCGCAGGGCCAGCCGGGGCTGGCTATGATGCGACGATTCTAGCGGCCCGACCGGCCGCGTCAGCGCGCGAGAGCCGGACCATGCCCACCCATGTCGATGAACTCAAGAGCAGCGGCCTGAAGGCCACGTTGCCGCGCCTTCGCATCCTCGAGATCTTCCAGAAGACCCAGCTTCGCCACATGACGGCCGAGGACGTGTTCAAGGCCCTGCTGGTCGAGGGCTCCGACATCGGCCTGGCGACGGTCTACCGGGTGCTGATGCAGTTCGAGCAGGCGGGTATCCTGTCGCGCAGCCACTTCGAGTCGGGCAAGTCGGTCTTCGAGCTGAACGAGGGCCAGCACCATGACCACCTGGTGTGCCTGACCTGCGGCCGCGTCGAGGAGTTCTTCGACCCGGAGATCGAATCCCGCCAACGGGCCGTGGCCCAGGCCAAGGGCTTCGACCTGCACGAGCACACGCTGGCGCTGTACGCGGTCTGCAACAAGCCCAACTGCGAGCACCGGCCCGCGCCAGGCCAGCGCAGCGGCCACACGCCGGCCGGTTAGCTTGGCACCGGGTGCCCCATCTAGGGCTCGCGGATCGAATCCATGGCCGCCTGGTGGCGGGCGATGAACTCCTGGTAGGTGTCGATACCGCGCAGCTGCAGGATGGTGTTGCGCACGGCCGCTTCCACGAGCACCGCGAGGTTGCGGCCGGCGTCCACGGCGATCACCACCTTGCGGATGGGGATTTCCAGGATTTCCTCGTACAAGGGCTCGTAGGGCAGGCGCTCGAACTCGCGCTCCATGGTCTCCTTGCGGACCAGGTGGACGATGAGCTTCAGGCGCATCTTCCGCCGCACGGCGGTCTCGCCGAAGATCGCCTTGATGTCCAGCAGGCCGATGCCCCGCACCTCCAGCAGGTTCATCAGCAGGTCGGGGCAGCGGCCCTCGAGGGTGCTTTGCGAAACACGGTACAGGTCCACCGCGTCGTCGGCCACCAGGCCGTGGCCGCGCGAGATCAGCTCCAGGCCCAGTTCGCTCTTGCCCAGGCCGGATTCGCCGGTCAGCAGCACGCCCAGGCCAAGGATGTCCATGAAGACACCATGGCGGGTCGTGCGTTCGGCGAACAACTGGCTCAGGTAGGAGCGCACCACGTCGATCACGTGGCCGGCCGACGACGAGGTGATGAACAGCGGGATCTCGGCGCGGTCGCACATCGCCACCAGACGGTCCGGCGCGCGCTGGTCGTCGGCGACGATGATCACCGGCGGCTCCAGCGTCACGATCCGCTGGATGCGGCGTTCCAGCACCTCCACCGGCGCATCGGCCAGGTAGGCCACCTCACGGCGGCCGACCAACTGCACCCGGTAGGGGTGGATGTAGTTCAGGTAGCCGACCAGGTCGGCGGCCGAGCGCGCGTCGCGCACGGCAGCTTCGTCGAAGCGTCGCTCCGGATGGGCATGGCCGGCAATCCACTCCCAGTGCAGGGAGGGCTGGTGTTCCTCGAACAGCGCCTCGGCGCTGATGGAGATCGGTTTCACGAAGCAGGGCCGCTGGCAGGGACCGCTAGGCCACCGACTTCAGCGGTTCCCAGTCGGCGATCAGGCGGTGCACGGTGGCGGCGTCGGGCGCGGCCTTGAGCTTCTCGCGCAGGTCGCGGTCGGACAGCAACTCGGCGATCTCCGACAGGATTTCGAGGTGGCGCTGGGTGGCCGCCTCGGGAACCAGCAGAAAGATCAGCAGGCTCACGGCCTCGTCGTCCGGGGCGTCGAAGGGGATCGCGTCCTGTACCCGCAGCACCGCGGCCAGCGGGTTCTTCAGGCCCTTGACGCGGCCATGCGGCACGGCCACGCCGTGTCCGAGCCCCGTCGAGCCCAGGCGTTCGCGGGCGAACAGGTTGTCGGTGACGGTGGCGCGGGCAATGGCATGCTGGTTTTCGAACAGCAGGCCGGCGTGCTCGAAAGCACGCTTCTTGCTGGTGGCATCCACGCCCACGAGCACGTTTTCCACGGGCAAGATGGCGGCAAGGCGGTTCATGAACGGCTCTTTCGACAACAACGGGCGGTGATGCTTGTCTTATCGGCCGGTGATCCCTCCGGCTTCAAGGCTGCGGATTATAGAAATCCGGGCACTTCGCAACACTTGAACGGGGCCTCCGATGAGACGGTTGACCGTCAATGCTGCGTTGCAACAACAGTCTAGCGATTTCGCCGCCCAGCGGGCGTGACTTCTTCCTCAACAAATGACAAGGCGGCCCGCAGGCCGCCTCCGGGTCGACGGATGTCGCGAGTCAGGCGCTGGCGCTTTGGCGCTTGGCCGATTCGTGGTGGTGGTCCTGCAGCCGGTCCTTGTGGCGGCAGACCTGGCGGTCCAGCTTGTCCATCAGTTGATCGATCGCGGCATACAGGTCCTCGTGGGACTGCTCGACGAAGATGTCCTTGCCCTTCACGTGCAAGGTCACCTCGGCCTTCTGTCGTCGTTCCTTTTCCTTCAACTTCTCCACCGTCAGCAGCACGTTCACATCCACCACCTGGTCGAAATGGCGCGTGATGCGCTCCAGCTTTGTGAGCACATACTCTCGCAGAGCAGGTGTCACTTCCAGGTGGTGTCCGCTGATCGTCAAGTTCATCGAGGCCTCCTCGCCATGGGACGGGTTACGCACCGGGCCAGCCCGGGCGGGCTGGGTTTCGTGACGCCAAGATGACGCCACCGGTCCGGACCAGTGTGCGCCCGCCCCCCGCCTTTGACAAGGACGAGGGGCATCGCGAAGGCCGGTTAGACTGCGTTGTTTCGGGCAGTTTTGCGCACTGTCAGTGCGCAATCGTTGGACGATAATCCGCCCGTTTTGGCCCACGAAAGCATCCACTTGGACATCACCCCCCCTCGGTGACCGTCCGCTCCAGCCCGCCGGATCGACGCCCCCAGCCGGGGCCTCGTGGTGAGCGCCCGGGGTGAGACGGTGACGCCGACCACCCCCGCCCGATGAATGGGCCGGGCGCCGAAACGAGCGGCCCGTGCCCTGCTGGAAGCACCGCATGCTCAACGTTTTCACGCTGGACAAAGGCCGCCTGAACGGCCGCCTGCTGCAAGAAGAGATCGATTCCGCCGCCGAACTGGCCGAGGTCCAGCCGGTCTGGGTCGACCTCGAGTCGCCCACCGCCGAGGAGATCGGCTGGATCCATGGCCGCTTCGGCCTGCGCATCCCCGACAACATCGTCGACGACGACCTCGAAGAGTCCGCCCGCTTCTACGAGGAGGACAACGGCGAGCTGCACATCCGCTCCGACTTCCTGATCGACGACGACGTCACGCCTCGGAACGTGCGGGTGGCCTTCATCCTGTTCAACAACGTGCTGTTCTCGGTGCACGCGGAGGACCTGCCGGTGTTCCGCCTGCTGCGCCTGCGGGCCCGCCGCATCCCGGCGCTGATCGAGGACGCCAAGGACGTGCTGCTCAAGCTCTACGACGCCGACGCGGAGTACTCCGCCGACGCGCTCGAGGGCATCTACGACAGCCTGGAGGCCGTGAGTGCGCGCGTGCTCAAGCAGGACGTGGACGACCGCGCTGCCGGCGAGGCCCTGGCCGCCATCGCCAAGGAAGAGGACCTGAACGGCCGCATCCGGCGCAACGTGATGGACACCCGCCGCGCTGTCAGCTTCATGATGCGCAGCCGCATGCTCAACGCCGAGCAGTTCGAGGAGTCGCGCCAGATCCTGCGCGACATCGACTCGCTGGATTCGCACACCGCGTTTCTCTTCGACAAGATCAACTTCCTGATGGACGCCACGGTCGGCTTCATCAACATCAACCAGAACAAGATCATCAAGATCTTCTCGGTGGCCTCGGTGGCGCTGCTGCCGCCGACGCTGATCGCCAGCGTCTACGGCATGAACTTCGCCCACATGCCCGAGCTGGCCCAGCCCTGGGGCTACCCGTTCGCGCTGGGCCTGATGGTGGCCTCGGTGGCGGCGCCGCTGATCTACTTCCGCCGCAAGGGCTGGATGAGGTAGTAGAGCCACTTGAAGGCGGCGGCTCCTGCGGAGCGCCAATAAGTCACTGCGGATGCGACCCGTTGCATCTGGCGGGGTTTCCTCTGCTCAATGCTGCGGCGCACTCGCACGAAGAGCAGGCCATGAACACATTGCTCGCCGCCGGTCTCTTTGCCGCCTGCGCGGCTGCCAGCTCTGCGGCGCTGGCCCAGTTCACCAAGGTGCCGATGCCGCTGCGCGCAGAAAGCCCGGGCGTGTCCCAGGCGCAAACCGAGCAGGCCTACCGGCGCGATGCGGCGCAGCGCGTCTACGCTGCGTTTCCGGCGCACATCCACAAGGGCAAGTTGCCGCCGCTGATGTACGCCATCGCGATCACGGAGACCGATGTGGATGCCACCGGGCAGATCACCGATGTGCGTCTCACCCGAGAGCCGGCCGCCGCGAAGGAAGTGGGGCCCTGGGTCGTCGCGTTGTTGCGCCAAATGGTCCGGCTGCCGGCGCCGGCCCAGATGGAGCGCGCCACCTACAAGGACATCTGGCTGGTCGACAAGAGCGGCAAGTTCCAGCTCGACACCCTCACCGAGGGCCAGCGCAGCGGGCTATGAGCCGCTGCCGAGCCGGCGCTTCAACCAGCGCATCAGCCCACCCAGCAGCGGCAGCTTCTCGTACAGCTCTTCGGCGGCATCCCAGTAGTCGCGGTGCAGGTCGATGCGGCCATCGGGCGCGAAGCGAAGGTGGCTGGCGCCGTGGATGCGCATGGGCCTGCCGCGCAGGCTGAAATCGAAGTCCCAGGTCAGCACGCAGTCGGGGCCGCTACCGATGGCCTCGCGCACGCTGAATCGCGGCTCGCCCAGGCTGTCGAACATGTGGGCAAAGATGCGGCGGATCGGCTCGACGCCGACCACCTCGTTGAAGGGGTCCTTGAAGCGTGCGCCTTCGGTGTAGTAGTGGTCCCAGCGCGCCAGGTCGCCTGGCGCCAGTTGCTCGAACAGGGTGATCACCCGGTCGATGTGGGGCTCGGGGTGGCGCGCCGTCATCGCTGGCTCACAACCCGGTGGCGCGGCGCACCACCGATTCGTACAGGCCCATGGGCAGGCAGCTCAGGGCTTTCAGCCACAGCGTGAAACGGCGTGGGAAGTGCAGCTCGAAATCGCCGCGGGCCCAGCCGCGCAGCATGGCCTCGGCGGCCTGCGCCGGAGCGATCAGGCCCGGCATGCGGAAGTCATTGCCGGCCGTCAGCGGCGTCGCGACGAAACCCGGGTTGACCACCGAGATCCCCACGCCCAACGGCGCCAGATCCAGGTGCAGCGACTGGGCCAGGTGGATCAGGGCGGCCTTGGTGGGCCCGTAGGCCAGCGAATTGGGCAGGCCACGGTAGCCGGCCACGCTGGCCACCAGGCTCAGGTGGGCCGGCTGGCCGGAGGCGGCCTGGGCGCGCAGGGTGGGCAGCACCGCTCCCACCACATGCAGCGCGCCGCCCACGTTGACCTGCTGGTGGTGCAACATCACGTCGAGATCGAACTCGGTGGCGCGCATCGGCTGGTAGATGCCGGCACAGTAAAGCACCAGGTCGAGCCGGCCGTGGCGCGCCAGCAGGGCGTCGGCGGCCGCCTGCACCGCGGCGCGGTCGGTCGCATCCAGCGGCAGCGCCTCGCTGCCAGGGTGGGTGGCAGCGATTGCGTTCAGGCCGGCGGCGCCGCGCGCCGAGACGATCACCGTCGCGCCCTGGGCATGCAACGCTTCGGCGAGCGCCCGGCCGATCCCGGTGGAGGCGCCGACCAGCCAGGCGACGCGCCCGCGCCATTCGGTGATCGGGGGATTCAGCGGCATGGTGGTGTCACGGTTTGTAGAACGAGAGTGTCACCTCGCCCAGGCGGATGCCGAACTTGCTCATCACGGCCTTGTTCAGCATGACCTTGTCGTCCATCAGGTACATCCAGTCGTCGAACTGCACCTCCCAGACCTGGCCGTCCACCGGCAAGGCCAGGGTGTAGCGCCAGTTGAGCGCGTTGCCACGGGCCTGGCCGACGGCGCTGCCGACCACGTCGTCGGCACGGCCGGTGTACCGGCCGTCGGCACCGCGCGAGAGCTTCCAGACCCGGCGCTGCGTGCTGCCGTCGCTGTAGCGGAAGTCCTCTTCCAGCACGCCCTCGTCGCCTGACCAACGGCCGTTCAGGGCCACCGTGAAGCGCTTGACGACCTTTCCGGACCGGTCCGTGAACAGCCCATGGGCGGCCATCGGCCCGTTGAAGTACTGGCGCAGGTCCAGCACCGGCGTGTCATTGGCGTAGTCGGCCGGGGTCGGGCCGGCACAGCCCGACAGGGCGGTGCCGACAACCAGGGCCGCCATGGCGGCCCAACGTGCGGGCAGGGAGGTCATCGTGGGTGTTCCTTTCGAATCCACAGGCGCCACAGGGCCAGCAGGGCCAGGGCCTTCAGGGCGCAGGGCAGCGCGGCGTAGACCAGGGACAGGGCCAGGCCGCCGCTGCCGCCGGTGTGCCCGGGCTGGTAGCCCAGGGCCTGCAGCAGCGGCAGGGCCAGGCCGGCGGCGAGCGCGAGGTTGAGCTTGGTGGCGGCGTTCCACCAGCCGAAGGCGACCCCTTCGTCCTGCGCCGGGCTGTCGCGCAGCAGCCCGGCGAGCAGGGCCGGTGGCACGCACAGGTCAGCCCCGAGCGCGGCGCCGCTGGCCACGCAGACGGCGGCAAACCACAGCCCGTCGCCGGGCCCGAGGGCCACCGCGCCGACGAAGGCCAGGATCGACAGCGCCATGCCGAGCGCCCAGCCGGGTGCCAACCCGATGCGGGCCACAACCCGCACCCACAGCGGCAGCGACAGCGCCGCCGCGGCGAAGTACAGGCCGAGCAGGACGGGTTCGCCCTCGGGCCATTGCAGCCGGTCGCGGATGAAGAACAGCACCAGCGTGGCGGGCAGCGCGCTGGCCACCCCGTTGAGCAGGTAGACGCCGAGCAGCCGCCGGAAACGCGGCTCGCGCCAGGGTGCCCACGGGTGCGATGGCGGCGTGTTCGAGCGCGCCGGCGGCGGCGACGGTGCGGCCGCCCACCCCAGCAGGCCGGCCACCAGCGCGGCGGCCAGGACCAGGCTGGCCACCTGAAGCCCCAGCGTGCCCGGCAGCACGCTGGCCACGATCACCCCGACCAGGGCCGCGCCTTCTCGCCAGGACACGACCCGGGCGCGTTGCGCTGCATCACCGCCCAGGCGAGCGCCCCAGGCATGGTGCAGGACCGACAGCCCGCTGTAGGCCGCGTAGCAACCCACCAGGGCAGCCCCGCACCAAACCAACAAGGCGGTCTGGCCGCTCACGGCGGGGAAGAACAGGGCCTGGAAGGCGAGGGCCAGCAGCCCGGCGGCCAAGCCGGCGGCCAGCAGCCTGGCGCGCCGCGGCGCGCCCAGCAGGCGGTCCACGCCCAGTCCGATGAGCGGGTCGGCCACGGCGTCCGCGGCGCGCACCGCCAGCAGCAGCAGGCCCAGGCTGGCCAGCGGCACGCCGAACTCGCTGGCGTAGTGGTGGGGCAGCACCACATACAGCGGCAGCGCGACAAACGCCAGAGGCAACCCCATCAGCCCGTAAGCCAGCCCCTGCGGCGGGGTCAACCCGGCCGCGTGTCCGGCTGCGGTCATGGCGCCAGGCCCAGCAACTGGCGGCGCAACTCGGGTTCGGAGGTCCAGGGGGCCAGCCAGATGCCGAAGAAGAGGCTGGCAAAGCGTGCGTCACGAACCTCGCCGGCGAGCCGGCCGTTGACATGGAAGCGCGCCGCGGCACCCGGCACCTGTGCGCCGGTGATGCGGTGGCCGGCCTCGACATCCGGAAACAGAGCCCGCATGGCGGCCAGCCAGCGCTTGGCGTCGGCCTCGGCCATCGGCCCCGCGCGGCGCATCTCGGTCAGTGAGCGTTCGGCGATGCGCGGGCCGCTGAGGGCCCGGGCGTATTCGATCTCCAGTGCCAGCGGCGAACGGTCCAGGGCGCCGGCCGGCACGGGCTCGGGGGCCCACAGACGGATGTCGTAGATCGCCAGGCCCATGAAGCGCAGCCGGCCCTCGCCCTGCTTGACGATGGGACCGGCCTGCGGCCACTCGGCGCGCAGCTCTGGAGGTGGGGCCGCCTGCGCACGCACCTGCGCCGCCCAGCCCAGCACGGGCAGCGCGAGGCAGCTGCGGCGCCTCATTCGCGCTGCAGCGTGAACTGCATGACGCTGGTGCTGCCGGCGTCGAAGGCGGCCTCGCAATAGGCCAGGTAGAACTCCCACAGACGCATGAAGCGCTCGTCGTAGCCCTGCTCGCGCACGCGGGCCTCGTGGGCCAAGAAGTCCTGCCGCCAGCGGCGCAGCGTCTCGGCGTAGTCGGCGCCGAAATCCAGCTCGGCGACCACCGTCAGGCCCGCCTGCGCGGCGGCGGCGCGGAAGGCGCTCGGGCTGGGCAGCAGGCCGCCTGGGAAGATGTACTGCTGGATGAAGTCGGTGCCGCGCACGTAGCGCTCGAACAGGTCGTCCCGGATGGTGATCGACTGGATGCAGGCGCGGCCGCCGGGCCTGAGCTTGTCGTGCACGCTGCGGAAGAAGGAGGCCCAATAGGCGCGCCCCACGGCCTCGAACATCTCGATCGAGACGATGCCGTCGAAGCCAGTCTCCGGGATGTCGCGATAGTCCTGCAGGCGCAGCTCGGCCTGCCCCGCCAGGCCCTGCCTGGCCAGGCGGTCGGTGGCATGGGCCAACTGCTCGTTCGACAAGGTGACGCCGGTGACGTGCAGGCCGTGGTCGCGCGCTGCCAATTCGGCCACGGCGCCCCAGCCACAGCCGATCTCCAGCAGGCGCTGACCGGGGCGCAACTGGCATTCGTCGATCGCCCGCTGCATCTTGGCCACCTGCGCGCGGGCCAGCGGCTGCGCATGGTTGCCGGCAAACCAGGCGCTGGAGTAGTTCATCGTCTCGTCCAGCCAGAGGCGATAGAAGGGGTTGCCCAGGTCGTAGTGGGCCTGGATGTTGCGCCGGCTGCCATGGCGCGAATTGCGGTTCAGCGCGTGGCGCAGGCGGTACACCAGGGCGCCCCACCAGCTGCCGTGGATGCCGCGCTCCAGCGCCTCCCGGTTGGCCAGGAACAGGCGCAGCAGCGAGGCCAGGTCCGGCGAGCTCCATTGGCCCTCGACATAGGCCTCGCCGAAGCCGACATCGCCTGATCGCAGCACCGCGCCGAAGACCGCCCAGCTGGTCAGGCGCAGCCCCGCGTGTGGGGCGTCGCCGGTGCCGAACTGCAGGATCTGGCCGTCCGGGCATTGCAGCGTCAGGGTGCCGACCCGCAACCGGTGCAGCAGGCCCAGCGCGCTGCGGGCAGCCGCCGAGGCCGCGGGCAGGCTCGCTTCGGTGGGGCGGGCAAGGGTGGACGTGTTCATGGGTTCACGGGGCCAGCGGTGGGGTGCGGGGGCGAGCTCACCGCCTGACGGGGCGGCTCGGGCTTGCGGAAGAACGGAACGCCTTGCCACCACAGGCGCAGCGCCTGCCAGTGGATCCGGGCGACGACGCCCAGGCTCATCAGCGGCATGCGCAGCACGGCGCCGCGAAGGCTGGCCGAGTCCAGCGGCACCAACCGGCCGGACACGCTGGTCAGCAGCAGCGGGCCGGCCTCGTCGTCGTGCTCGATGCGGGCGACGGTGCGCAGCGGCTGCCCGCCGTCGCCCAGGGTGCGCATGAAGCGGAACCGGTAGCGCCCCGCCGCGCGACAGAACGGCGACACATGGAAGACCTTGCGGGCCTGCATTTCGCGGCCCCAGGCCAGCTCGGCGCCGGCGAGCAGGTAGCAGTGGCGCTCACCGAAGGTGTTGTTGACCTCCACCAGCACGGCCGCGAGCGAGTTGTCCTCGCGGTGGGCGTACCAGAAGCTGACCGGCTTGAAGGCGTGGCCCAGCATGCGCGGCAGGCAGTGCAACCAGACCTCGCCGGTGGCATCGACGATGCCCTCTCGCCGCAGCAGTTCGTCGAGCCAGGCCAGGCTGTCGTCACGCCCATCACCATGGTCCCGGTCATGAAAACCGACCCACGCGAACCGGTTGCGCCGCAGCGCCGGCTCGGGCCGTTCGCGCAAGTGCCGCATCGGCAGCAGCAGGAAGAAGGTCGGGTAGGCGAAGGCGTTCCGGACCGGCCGCAGCCGGGCGTGCCGCACTTCACCGATGCCGAGCAGCGCGCCGCTCATCAGGCCGCCTGGCGCCAGGCCGAATCCACCGACCAGCGGGCCTTCAGCGCGTCGACCACCGCCAAGCCCGAGGCCAGGCCGTCTTCGTGGAAGCCATAACGTGTCCAGGCGCCGCAGAACCACACATGGCCACGCCCCTGCAGCGACGGCAGGCGGCGCTGTGCGGCAACCGCGGCGCGATCGAACACCGGGTGGGCGTAGTCGAACTCTCCCTGAACCGTGCAGGGGTGCGGTTCGCGGATCGGGTTCAGCGACACGATCACCGGGCGTGCCCAGGGCAGCGGCTGCAGCTTGTTGAGCAGGTAGTGCAGGCAGACCTCGCTGGCGTCGGTGGCGGCGGGCCGGGCACCTTCGTAGTTCCAGGCGGCCCAGGCCCGCTGGCGCCGGGGCAGCAGGCTGGCGTCGGTGTGCAGGACGGCGCGGTTGGGTTGCGTCCGGATGGCGCCCAACACCGCGCGCTCGTCGGCCGAGGCATCGGCCAGCAGGGCCAGGCTTTGCGGTGCATGGCAGGCCAGCACCACCTCGTCGAAGCGTTCGCTGCCGTGGTCGGTGTCGACCCAGACGCCAGCGGTGCCGCCGTCCGCGCCGGGCGGCTGGCGGCGCACCGCGCGCACCGGGTGGTTGCGGCGGGCGTCGGGCAGTTGCGACACCAGCTTGTCCACGTAGTGGCGTGAACCGCCCTGCACGGTGAACCAGCGCGGCCGGTCGTTGACCTGCAGTAGGCCGTGATTGTGGCAAAAGCGGATCAGCGTGCCGACCGGAAAGCGCAGCATCTGCGCCGTGGGGCAGGACCAGATACAGCCGATCATCGGCAGGAAGTAGGCGTCCCGGAACATCGGGCCGAAGCGGTGCTCGGCGAGGAAATCGCCCACCGGCTGGGACAGGACCGCGTCGTCGCCCCGCTCCGCCAGCGCTGTCGCCAGGCGGTTGAAGCGCAGGATGTCGGCCAGCATGCCCCAGAAGCGCGGTGAGACGAGGTTGCGGCGTTGCGCGAACACCGAGCCCAGGTCAGCGCCACTCCACTCCAGGCCCAACCGTGGCGCCTGGACGGAGAACGACATGTCCGATGCGGCGGTGTCCACGCCCAGCCGCTCGAACAGGCCGATCAGCTTGGGGTAGGTGCGTTCGTTGTAGACCAGGAAGCCGGTGTCGACGCCAAAGGTCTCGCCATCCAGCGTGAGATCCACCGTGTGGGCGTGGCCGCCGAAGCGGGCATCGGACTCGAACAGCGTGACCTGGGTGCCCGCCGTGTCATGTGCCAGGTGCCATGCCGCCGAGAGCCCGGCCACCCCGGAGCCGACGACGGCCACCCGGCGGGGGGTGGCGCTCACTGGCCGCCCCTCGCGACGAGAAGACAAGGCAGCCGCGCAGCACCCGGGAACGAAGGAGGGAGGGAGGGAGGAGGAGAGGCGCTCCCGGGCGACATCCAGACGGGCTGGAAGGCTGCGCGGCTGAAAGAATGCGGACGCTCATGGACAGAGCCTGCTCGTGCCGGAAAGTTCCGCGGCGCCGGTTGGCGCCGGGCGCCACCAAAGGGTGGATGTGGAGCAGGCGAAAGGGTGGAAGGCCTCATGATTTGTCCTGGACAAGATGGCGGCAGAAACTGATGATGCGCTAGCTTCAGCAAAATAGGAAGTTTTGTCTAGGACATAACTATACAGTATCCAAAGTGACTGAGCGGTTCAAAATGTGGAACATTGCCGAAGTCGAGCGCCACACCGGCCTGGGCAAGGACACGCTGCGCGTCTGGGAGCGGCGCTACGGCTTTCCTTCGCCCGGCCGGGATGAGCAGGGCCAGCGCGTCTATACGCAGCCCGAGGTCGATCGGTTGCGGGTGCTTGCCAGCCTGCTGAGCGCCGGTCACCGGCCCGGCCGGGTGGTCGGCCTGGAGCACGGTGCCTTGCTGGCCCTGCTGGACCGCGACGGCGCGGGCGCCGCTTCGTCGACCGAGCCGCCGAGCACCCACCAGCCGCTGATCGACGCCGCCTTCGAGGCAACCTGCCGTTACGACGGCCAGGCCTTGCGTCGACACCTGCAGCAAGCGCTGCCACGTCTGGGCCTGGCCACGTCGGTGGTCGAGGTGGTGGCGCCCTTGACCACGCGCGTGGGCCGCGCCTGGATGACCGGCCAGCTTCGGGTCGCCGGCGAGCACCTGTACACCGAGGTGGTGCACGGCGTGCTGCGGCAGGCGCTGCTGGCCCTTCCCGAGCCGGAGGCCGGGAGTGCCCGGCGGGTGCTGTTGACCACCTTGCCGGGCGAACCGCACGGGCTGGGTCTGCTGATGGCCGAGGCGATGTGCGCGCTGGAGGGGGCCGTGTGCGTCAACCTGGGGGTGCAGACGCCGGTGGAAGAGATCGTGGCCGCGGCACTGTGGCACCGCGCCGACGTGGTCGGCCTGAGTGCCACGGGCGCCTTGCCGACACGCTGGCTGCGCGAGGGGTTGACCCAGCTGCGCGAGCGCCTGCCGGCCTGCACGGCCCTCTGGCTGGGCGGCTCCGCGTCCGCAGGGCCACGCGGCGTGCGCGGCGTGTTGCGGGTGACGGACTTGAAGGAGATCGGCCCGGCGCTGGGTGCGCTGCTCAGCCCGCCGGCTTCTGTGCTGCCGCCTTCGCCTTGATGGCGGCGATCTGCGCGTCCTGCGCCACCTTGCGGTCGGCCGCCACCTTCTGCGCCGAGGGGCGCTCGCCGACCAGCTTGATGTAGGGCTTCCAGTCGATGCCGCCCTCGGCCAGGAGATCCACCCCGTACATCGTCTTGGTGGCCATGGACACCAGCGGCAGGGAAACGAAGGCCGCGCAGTCGGCACTGGTGAAGGTGTCGCCGGCGACATAGGGCGAGAACTTCGCCAGCCGCTTGAAGGCGGCGATGTTCTTCTCCAGCAGCTTGCGGATGCGCGCCTGGTTCGACTCGCTCACCGTGCCGCCAAAGAAGGCCTGCGGGTACAGCTCGCGCACCACCAGTTCCAGGTGCAGCTCGATGAAGGTGGTCAGCTCGCGCACCTTGGCCGCGCCCCAGGCGTCGGCGGGCACCAGAGCCGGGCTCGGGTAGGCCTGTTCGAGGTACTCGACGATCACCTCGCTCTCGCACAGTGCGCCCTGCGGTGTGCGGATGAAGGGCACCTTGCCCAGCGGCGACGCAGCCAGCGAGGTCTCGTCCTTCATGCCGGTGGCGACGTACTCCTCGGTGAAGGGAATGCCCTTTTCGAGCAGCACCATCTTGACCTTGTTGTAGTAGTTCGAGACGGCGAAGCCGCACAGCGTGATCATGGGTGGTCTCCAGTCGATTCCGGTGGCCGGAGTGTAGGAGCCGGGGTGCCGCCCCGCTGGCACCCCGGTGACAGCGCCCAGTCGAGCGCCGCGCCCCACCTCAACGGGTGCGGCGACTCACCAGCGCGATGCCCGCCACCACCGCGACCAGCGCCAGCACCAGGCGCGGCGTGATGGGCTCCCCGAGCAAGCCGGCGCCAGCGGCCAGGCCGAACACCGGGGTCAGCAAGGTGTAGGAGGAGATCTGCGTGGCCGGGTAGTGGCGCACCAGCCAGAACCACAGCAGGTAACTGGCAAAGGTGACGATCACCGTCTGAAAGGCCAGCGCCGACCAGGCCCGCGTGCTGGCCGTCACCGGCCACTGCTCGCCCGCCACCCACGAAGCCGCGCCCAGCAGCAGCGCCGAGACCAGCAACTGGGCCATGAGGGTCTGCTCGGGCAGGGCCTGCGACAGTCGGGTGCCGCGTATCGTCAGCGTGGTGCCGGCCCACAGCACCGCCGCGGCCACGCCCAGCGTGTCGCCCCACCACTGCAAGGGGCCGGCGGCCGGCGCCACGAAGCCCTCGGCAAAGGCGGCCGCCACGCCGGCGAAGGCGACACCGAGGCCCAGCCACTGCGGCCAGTGCAGGCGCTCCGAAGGCGCCAGCCAGGGCATGGCCAGTGCCACGACAAACGGCGCCAGGTAGATGAAGACGGCCATGCGCGAGGCGTGGGTGTACTGCAGGCCGACGAAGATGCAGCCGAACTCCAGCGCGAACAGCGTGCCGGCCAGCAGCCCGGGGCGCAGCACGCCACCGGTCGGGCGCAGGTCCAGCCGCCGCCCGCCCGCCCACAGGCCCAGCAGTGCGGCCGCGCCGGCCGAGCGCAGCGCGGCCTGCAGCAGTGGCGCGATTTCGGCCACCGCGACCTTGGAGGCCGACTGGTTCACCCCCCACAACGCAGCGCACAGCACGAGGCAGACGATGGCCGTGGTGTCCAGGTGGGTCTTGCGCTGCATGCTCAGGCCGACATCGGCAGGTGGGGCTGCCTTCGGCAGACGATCCACCAGGCCAGCACCCCGGCCAGCACGCCGCTGGCATGGGCCGCCGGGGCCAGCGCGAAATCCCAGCCCACCACCACGCGGGTCGGTGGCCCCCAGGGTTGTTCGAGGGCGATCTTCAGCAGCAACCCCACGCCCAGCAGGCGCCCGATCAGCACGCCGCGCTGCTCGCCCGAGCGCAGCAGCACGCAGGCGGCGATCGCCACGCCCGCATGCAGCACGCCTGACAGGCCGCCATAGTGGCGCAGGCCGGGCTGGGCCAGCAGGCCCAGCTGGGTCAGCGGCCAGGCCAGGGCCCAGGCCGCGGCGGCCCGCGGCCCCAGCCCGCCCCGCCAACCCAGCAAGGCCACCAGGGCGGCGCCCACCAGGTTCATCACCAGGTGGGCGTCGCTCCAGTGCACGAAGGCGGCACTCCACCAGCGCCAGGGTTCACGCAGGGCCAGCCCGGGTTGCCAATCCAGCCACGCCGGGTCGAACCGGCTGCCGGCAGCGGCCCCCAATGCCAGCAACCCGGCCAGCGCGGGCCAGGCCAGGCCCCACTCAAGGAAACGACGGGCCGCTCCCGAGTTTCCTTGACCCCCTCGGGGGGCCTGACGCGAAGCGGCAGGTTTGGGGGCGCTCACAAGGGCTGCGTGCCTGCCGTGCCGAAGACCGCCCGCCACAGCGTGCGGATGGCCTCGCGCTCGCCGGCCAGCTCGGCCGGGTCGAACTGGGTCGGCCGTTCGTCCAGGCGGGCCCGGTGCTGGGCTCGGCGCAACTCGCGGTAGGCATCGGCGGCGGCGCGGCCGACACCGGCGGGCAGCAGGCCCTCGGATTCGGCGCGCTGCAACAGGGCGATGTTGCCGACGTTGTCCAGCAAGGCCGGGTGGCGGGCGCTTTCGGACAGCACCAGGAACTGCACCGCGAACTCGGCGTCCATCATGCCGCCTTCGCTGTGCTTGACGTCGAACAGCTCGGCCTTCACCGGCCGCGCGGCGCGCACCTTGGCGCGCATCTCCTGCACCTCGGCCTTCAGCAGGTCTGGCTCGCGCTCGGCGCCGATGACGGCGCGGCGCGTGGCCTCGAAGCGCGCCGCCAGCTCGGGCGCCCCGGCGCAAAAGCGGGCGCGTGACAAAGCCTGGTGCTCCCAGGTCCACGCGGTGTTGCTGCCGCGGCCGCGCTGGTAGCGGTCGAAGGAATCGATGGAGGTGACCAGCAGGCCGGAGTTGCCGTTCGGCCGCAAGGCGGTGTCGATCTCGAACAGCTCGCCGGCGGCGGTGCGCAGCGTCAGCCAGTTGATCAGCTTGCGCACGAAGGCGGCGTAGACCTCCTGCGCGTGGTCCGGGTCGGCTTCGTCGGCGTCGTCATAGAGGAACACCACGTCGAGATCGCTGCCGTAGCCCAGCTCCAGCCCGCCGAGCTTGCCGTAGGCGATGACGGCAAAGCGCGGGCGCTCGCGGTGGCGCTGCTTCAGGTGGCCCCAGGCCCAGCGCACGCAGCAATCAAGCACCGCGTCGGCCAGGGCCGACAGATCGTCCGCCACCTGCTCGACCGTGATGCGCTGCTCGACATCGCGCACCAGGGTGCGGAAGACCTCGGCGTGGTGCGCGCGGCGCAGCGTGTCGAGCAGCGAACCTTCGTCGGCCTCGCCGGAACGCGACCAGGCGGCGTGGCGCTCGTCCAGGTCGGCGACGAAACCGGCCCGGTCGAAGCGCTCGCGCATCTGGCGCTCGTCGGCCAGCTCGTCGATCACGCCCGGATGGCGCATCAGGTAGCGCATCGGCCAGCGGGCCAGCCCCAGCAGGCGCAGCAGGCGGCGCTGCACCTCTGGCCGCTCGACTAGCAGGGCGATGTAGCTTTCGCGGCGCAGCAGGGGCTCGATCCAGTCGACCAGGCGCACCGCGGCGTCCAGCGAGCATTCGCCGCTGGCCACACCGGCGGCCGAGCGCAGCATCAGCTTGCCCAGTCGCAGCTTGCTCTCGTCGCGCAGGGCCTGCACGCGCGGGTGCTGCGCGAACTCGCGGACCCGGGCGGCGAGCTCGGGCGGCAGGCGTTCCAGCAGGGCCTCGTGGTCCAGCGACAGCGGGCCTTCGCCGCAGCGCTGGCAGCCGCCAGCGCGCGACGGGGGGGGCGCCTGACCATCGTGCAGCAGCGCGTCGAACTCGGTCGCCACCAGCTCGCGCACGGCGCCCAGGCGGTCCAGCAGCTCGCAGGTGTCCGGGCTGCAGGCCAGGTGCAGGCTGGCGGCGATCCAGCCCAGGTCGCCATCGGCGGTGGGCAGCAGGTGGGTCTGCTGGTCATCGAGGTACTGGATGCGGTGCTCGACCTGGCGCAGGAACACATAGGCCTCGGCCAGCTTGCGCGCGGCCTCGACCTTCATCAGGCCGCCGGCGGCCAGCTTGTCCAGCGCCTTCAGCGTGGAGCGGGTGCGGATCTCCGGAAACTGGCCGCCGCGCGCCACCAGCAGGAGCTGCACGATGAACTCGATCTCGCGGATGCCGCCGCGCGACAGCTTCACGTCGTTGGCCCGCTCGGGCCGGCCGGCTGCGCGGCGCTGGGCCTCGTCGCGGATCTTGCGGTGCAGCTGGCGCAGGCCCTCGAAGACGCCGTAGTCGAGGTACTTGCGGTAGACGAAGGGGGTGACCAGCGAGCGCAAGGCGAGCGCACGGCCGCTGGCCACGCTCTCGCGGGGGGCGACGACCCGGCTCTTCAGCCAGGCGAAACGCTCCCATTCGCGGCCTTGCACGAGGAAGTACTCCTCCAGCATCGCCAGGCTGACCACCGGCGGGCCGGAGTTGCCGTTGGGCCGCAGGGCCAGGTCGACGCGGAAGACGAAGCCGTCGTCGGTGACCTCGCCGATCAGTGTGTAGAGGGTGCGGGCGACCTGCGAGAAGTACTCGTGGGCGCTGACCGGCTTGGCGCCGTGGGTCTGGCCGTGGTCTTCGTAGACGTAGATCAGGTCGATGTCGGAGGAGACGTTCAGCTCGCGGGCCCCCAGCTTGCCCATGCCGACGATCCAGAAATCGATGCGCTGGCCGGCCTCGTCCAGCGGCGGGCCGTGGCGCGCGTCGGCTTCGGCCAGGGCCTGGACCAGGGCGCGCTCCAGCGTCACCTCGGCCAAGTGGGTCATGGTGCCGGTGACGTCGTGCAGCGAGGCGGCCTGTTCGACATCCAGCACGGCCAGGCGCTCCAGCACCAGCTGGCGTGCCACCCGCAGCGCGGCGGGCAGGGGCCGGCCGGCGGACTCCAGGCCGGCGATCAGCGCGTGGATGGCGGTTGCGTCGGGCACTCCGGGCGCCAGTCGCGCCAACTCGGCGCCGAAGCGCCGCCGCACCCGCTGCACGAAGCGGCTGTGGTCGGCCAGGGCCAGGGGCAGGGAACCGATCGGGCTCACGAGGGGTCTGTGCTAGATTGCCCCGCAGACGCGGTGCGCGTGTGGCAGGGGGGTGGTTCGCAGGGGCTGGCCGCCGGCGCCCACGCGGCCGGCGCCGGGCATGCCGCCCAGATCTCGCCCATGCCCTTGATTCCCTCTCGTTCCGTGCGGTTGCCCGTGCATCGCCGCCATGTGTTGTGGTCCCTCTCGCGCCATGCTGTCCGGCTGGTGGTCGGCCTGCTGCTTGCGCTGTGGAGCTTATTGCTCATTGGGTGGCTGACACTGCACTGGGGGATTCTGCCGCACATCGACGAATGGCGCCCGCAGATCGAGCAGCGGGCCAGCCAGGCGCTGGGGCTCCCGGTGCGCATCGGCCGCATCGAGGTCAGCTCCTCTGGCTGGGTGCCCGCGCTGGAACTGCACGCGGTGGTGCTGTCCGGCCCCGATGGCCGGGAGGCGCTTCGCCTGCCGCGGGTGTCGGCGGCGCTGTCTCCCCAATCGCTGTTCGCCTGGCAACTGCGCTTCGCCCAGCTCTACATCGAGGGTCCCGAGCTGGAGATCCGGCGCGACATCCAGGGCCGCTGGCATGTCGGTGGGCTCGACATGGACAGCTCGGCCGCCCTCGACGATGGCGCGGCGCTCGACTGGTTGTTCGAGCAGCACGAGTTCACCATCCGCCACGGCACCTTGCGCTGGGTGGACCAGCTCCGTGCAACGCCACCGCTGGAACTGCGCGACGCCGACCTGGTGATGCGCAACGGCCTGCGCGGTCACGACCTGAGGCTGGACGCCACGCCGCCGGCCGGCTGGGGTGAGCGGTTCTCGGTGCGTGGCCGCTTCAGCCAGCCGCTGCTGGCCCGCAGCGGGGACTGGCGCAGCTGGTCCGGCACTCTGTTCGCCGAGCTGCCGTCGGCCGAGATGGCCGGGTGGCGCGCGCACCTGACCCTGCCGGTCGATCTGCGTGCCGGCAGCGGCGCGGCGCGCCTGTGGCTCGACCTGTCCAAGGGGCAGTGGCGTCGCGCCACGCTGGACGCGGCCCTGGAGGGCGTGGACCTGCGCCTGGGCGAGCAGCTCGACCCGCTGGTGCTGCAGCGCCTGACCGGCCGTTTCGAGGCCGAACGCAGCGGCACCGGCATGCGCCTGGCGGCAAGCGACCTGGGTTTCACGATGGCCGACGGCAGCGTCTGGCCCGCCAGCCGCTGGAGCCTGGCTTGGCGGCAGGTGCAGGACCTGGAACGCACGGCGCTGTCGGCCGCTCCGGTCAGCGGCGGCGAATTCAGCGCCGACGCGCTCGACCTCGCGCTGATGGCCGGCATCGCCGGGCGCCTGCCGCTGCCGGCGCCACTGCGCGAGGCCTTGGCCGAACTGGCACCCACGGGCCATGTCCAGGCCCTGCAGGGCAGCTGGAGCGGCCGGCCCGACCAGCCCGAGCGCTACCGTGTCAAGGGCCGGGTCGCGGGCCTGTCGATGGCCGCCGCGGCAGGGCTCCGGGAGGGCGAACTGGGCCGCCCTGGCTGGCGCAACGCCGATATCGAGTTCGACGCGCAGGACAGCGGCGGCGAGGCGCGCCTGTTGGTGACCGACGGCGCGATCGAACTGCCCGGGGTGTTCGCGGAGCCGGTGGTGCCGCTCGACCGTTTCAGCGGCCGGTTCACCTGGCGCATCGAGGCGCCGCGAGCGGCGGGCGCCGCCAGCTCGCCCGCGTTGCCGGCCATCGAGCTGCGGCTGCAGGATGGCCAGTTTGCCAATGCAGACGCGCGCGGCGACCTGCAACTGACCTGGCGCACCGGCACCGGGGCGGCCGGCCGCACCCCCGGCGTGCTGGACCTGACCGGCCGCATCGAGCAGGGCCGCGCAGCCAGCGTGGCGCGCTACATCCCCAAGGACCTGCCCCAGACCCGCGACTACCTGGCCGGCGCGATACGCGACGGCACGGTGCGCCAGGCGCGCGTGCGGCTGCGTGGCGATCTGCGGGATTTTCCGTTCGCGCGGCCGGGCGATGGCGAGTTCCGCGTCAGCGCCCAGGCCGAGAACGTCACGCTGGCCTACGTGCCGCCCCTGCTCACCGGCGGCGTGCAGCGCTGGCCGGAATTCACCCAGGTGAATGGCGAGCTGTTGTTCGACCGGCAGGCGATGCAGATCCGCGATGCCCGGGCCCGCCTCTGGGGCATCGAGCTGAAGGGCGTCAACGGCCGCATCGCCAACCTGCTGGAACAGCCCACCCTGGCCATCGAGGGCGGCGGACGCGGGCCGCTGAACGATGCGCTCCGGTTCATCGGCGCGTCGCCGGTCGGCGGCTGGCTGTCGCAGGCCCTGCGCGAGGCGAGCGGCAGCGGGGCGGCCGAGCTGAAGCTGGCACTGCAGATTCCGCTGGACGACGCCGACCGCAGCACCGTCAAGGGCTCGGTGGCCCTGGCCGGCAACGAGCTGCGGCTGCGGCCCGACGTCCCGCTGCTCGGCAACGTGCGCACCCGGATCGATTTCACCCAGCGTGGTTTCAGCCTGGTGCCCGGCACCGCTCGTGCCCTGGGCGGCGATCTGTCCTTCGACGGCGGCAGCGCCGCCGACGGGGCGGTGCGTGTCAACGTCCAGGGCGTGGCCACCGCCGACGGCCTGCGCGCGGCCACCGAGCTGGGCCTGGTGCCCCGGATGGCCCAGTCGACGAGCGGCCAGGCGGCCTACAAGCTGCAACTGGGCATCACCCAGGGCCAGACCGAGATGCTCGTCACCAGCCCGCTGGCGGGCCTGGCGCTGGATCTCCCGGCGCCGCTGAAGAAGCCCGCTGCGGCGACCTGGCCACTGCGCTTCCAGACCCAGCTCCAACCCGCCACCGCAGCAGGCGCGTTGCCGCGCGACACGCTGCAGTTCTCGCTCGGTGGTGTGCTGCAGGCCAGCTACCTGCGCGAGCTGGGGCCCGAGGGGGCGCGCGTGCTGCGTGGTGCGCTGGCCGTGGGGGAGGCGGTGCCGCCTGCGCCGCCCACGGCCGGTGTGGCCGCGGCCGTCCAGCTGCCCCAGGTCAACCTCGACGCCTGGGTGGCCTTGGCGAAGGGCTGGCTGGTCGAGCCGCGTGCCGGTGCCCTGGCCGATGCGGGCTACGCGCCGGCCGATCTCAGCCTGCGTGCGGGCCAGTCCCTGACGGTTGCCGGCCGCCGCTTCGGCCCCGTGGCGGCCACGGTGCAGCGGCGCGGCAGCGGCGAGGCCGAGGTCTGGCGCGCGCAGCTGCAGGCCGAGCAGGCCCAGGGCCAGGTCGAGTGGCGGCCGGCCGGTGCCGGCCTGCCCTGGCCGCGCTTGCAGGCCCGGCTGGCGCGCCTGTCGGTGCCGGCCGTGCCCGATGCCGAGGCCGACGCCGGCGTGCCCGATGCGTCCGCCAGCCTGTTGAACGGCGAGGGCCCGCCCCCCGCGCTGGACATCGTGGTCGACGAGCTGGAGTGGGGAACCAAGCGCCTCGGTCGCCTGGAGCTCGACGCCCGGCCGGCCGAGATGGCCGCCCCGCGTGACTGGCGGATCGCCAAACTCAACCTCGGCGCACCCGAGGCGCGCCTCAGTGGCACCGGGTTATGGACGGCCGCGCGCAAGCGCATGCTGCTGGACGTCAAGCTCGACGTGCAGGACGGCGGCGCCATGCTCGAGCGTTTCGGCTCCGGCAAGCAGCTGCGTGGCGGCAAGGGCCGTGCCCAGGGGCAGCTGCAGTGGACCGGCGCGCCGCTGTCGCCGGAGTGGGCCGCGCTGTCGGGCAACCTGCAGCTCAGCCTCGACCAGGGCCAGTTCCTGAAGGCCGAGCCGGGCGCAGCCCGCCTGCTGGGCGTGCTCAGCCTGCAGTCGTTGCCACGCCGGCTGACACTGGATTTCCGCGATGTCTTCCAGCAGGGCTTCGCCTTCGACAACCTGAGCGCCGACGTGGCCTTGGCGGAGGGCGTGGCACGCACCAACAACCTGCGCATCCGCGGCGTGCAGGCGGCGGTGCTGATCGAGGGCCAGGCCGACCTCAGGCGCGAGACCCAGGACCTGCACATGGTGGTGGTGCCCGAGATCAATGCCGGCACGGCGTCGCTGGCCTACGCGGTGATCAACCCGGCCATCGGCCTGGGCAGC
The DNA here is from genome assembly GCA_018780145.1 of Vitreoscilla sp. Taxonomy (GTDB): domain Bacteria; phylum Pseudomonadota; class Gammaproteobacteria; order Burkholderiales; family Burkholderiaceae_C; genus Ideonella. Next base: position 37,447 of record JADMKA010000003.1, read on the forward strand.
TTCCTGGCCCAGCTGTTCCTGCGCAAGCCGCTGATGCAGGCCGGCACCCGCGAGTTCCACGTCACCGGCCCCTGGGCCGATCCGCAGGTGGCCACCGTCGAGCGGGCCGGTGATGCCCCGCTGCCGGACATGGACGGCCCGGCCGCCTCGGCCTCCGCACCGGCGCTGGCGAAGTAAGCTGTCTGCACCGCCACCGAAAGCACCCCGATGAAGATCGCCGCCGTCCAGATGGTCTCCACCCCCGACGTGGCCCGCAACCTCGCCGCCGCCGCGCGCCTGGTCGCCGAGGCGGCCGATGCCGGTGCCCGGCTGGTGGCGCTGCCCGAGTACTTCTGCCTGATGGGCCAGCGCGACGACGACAAGCTGGCCATCGCCGAGGCCGACGCTGACGGGCCGATCCAGGCCTTTCTCGCCGAGGCCGCGCGCCGCCACGCCATCTGGCTGGTCGGCGGCACCTTGCCCATCCGCGCCGCCACGCCGGACCGGGTGCGCAACGCCTGCTGCGTCTACGGGCCCGGCGGCGAGCGGGTGGCGCGCTACGACAAGATCCACTTGTTCGCCTTCGACAACGGCCGCGAGCGCTACGACGAGGGCCGGGTGCTCGAAGCCGGCAGCGAGCCGGTGGCCTTCGACGCGGCCGGGCTGCGGGTCGGCCTGTCGATTTGTTACGACCTGCGCTTCCCCGAGCTCTACCGTGCGCTGATGCAGCCGCCCTGCGACGTGCTGGTGGTACCTGCCGCCTTCACCCACACCACCGGCCTGGCGCACTGGGAGCTGCTGCTACGCGCCCGTGCGGTGGAAAACCAATGCCATGTGCTGGCCAGCGCCCAGGGCGGGCTGCACGAGAACGGCCGCCGCACCTTCGGCCACAGCATGGTCATCGACCCCTGGGGCGAGGTGCTGGCGGTGCAGCCCGAGGGCGAGGGCGTGGCCGCGGCCGACGCCGCGTTGGAGCGGCGCGACGCGGTGCGTGGGCAACTGCCCGCGTTGGCGCATCGCCGCTTCTGACCCGCTTTTCGACACGTTGCAGCAACCTGGATTTGCCTAGACTGCCCGGGTTTCCTGTTCAACCGCGAGACCGAAGACGATGACGATCCCGTCCTGGCTGAAGACCTGCGCCCTGGCCGGCGGGCTGCTCGGCGCCCTGGCGCTGACCGTCGGCCTGGTGGCCGGTGAACGCAACCCCGTTCGCGCGCGCCCCCTGCCGGTGGCGCCGGCCGAGCAGGCCCGCGTGATCGTGCAGTACAAGGCGGGCGCCGCGTTGCTGCGCACCCATGCCGCCCAGGCGGGCGTGGGCCAGCCCCTGCGCTATGCCCAGGCCCTGGCCGCACGGCATGGCCTGGCGCTGAAGGACGGCCGGCTGCTGGCCGATCGCATGCAGCTGGTGCGCGGCCAGGGCATCGGTTCGGCCGCGCTGGCCGCCCGGCTGGCCGCCGACCCGGATGTCGAGTGGGCGGTGGTCGACGGCCGCCGCTTCGCCTTGGCCGCCCCCAACGACCCCCGCTACCCCGGCGGGCTGACCACGGTCACGCCCAGTGCGGGCCAGTGGTACCTGCGCGCCAACAGCGGCGAGGTGAAGGCGGCGATCCGTGTCGAAGCCGCGTGGAGCCGGGCCACTGGCAGTGGCCAGGTCGTGGCCGTGCTGGACACCGGCATCACCAACCACCCGGACCTGGCGAGCAAGCTGTTGCCGGGCTACGACTTCGTGGGCTACAGCGTCGACGACGTGCCGACCGCCAACGACGGCGACCTCGACGATGCCGATCCAGCCGACCCCGGCGACTGGATCACCGATGCCGAAAACAAGTCGGACGCGTTCGAGGACTGCGGCGTCACCGATTCGAGCTGGCACGGCACCCAGGTGTCCGGCCTGGCGGCGGCGGTGACCGGCAACGGCGTCGGCATGGCCGGTGTGGCGCGCGACGCGATGCTGCTGCCGGTGCGGGTGCTGGGCAAATGCGGCGGCTACGACTCCGACATCATCCCGGCGATGCGCTGGGCCGGTGGCCTGAGCGTCAGCGGCGTGGCCGACAACCCCAACCCGGCGCGGGTGCTCAACCTCAGCCTGGGCTCCACGGGCGAGTGCACGGCCGCTTACCGATCGGCCCTGACCGAACTCGCCGCGCAGCAGGTCGTCGTCGTCGCGGCAGCTGGCAACGAGGGCCTGGCGGTCGGCGTACCGGCCAACTGCCCGGGCGTGGTGGCGGTGGCCGGCGTGCGCCACATCGGCAGCAAGGTCGGTTACTCGGATCTCGGGCCCGAGGTGGTGGTCAGCGCGCCCGGCGGCAACTGCGTCAACGAGACCGGCACCTGCCTCTACCCGCTGCTGTCGACGTCGAATTCAGGTGCCCAGGGCCCGGGCGTCTCCCGGTACACCACCGGCGGGTCGGACGCCGCGGTCGGCACCAGCTTCTCGTCACCACTGGTCGCCGGCACGGTGGCCCTGATGCTCTCCGCCAACCCGGATCTGAGCCCGGCCCAGGTGGCCAGTGCCTTGCGCACCAGTGCCCGCGCGTTCCCCACCAGCGGTGGCGATCCCGGCTCACAGGCTTGCCAGGCACCCGGCGCCACCCCACAGGACACCGAGTGCTATTGCACGCTGGCCACCTGCGGCGCCGGCCTGGCCGATGCCGGCGCGGCGGTGAGCCGGGCGATCAGCGGCCCGTTCCCTGTGGTCACGGTGTCCGACCAGACGCCGGTCGTCGGCCGCTCGGTCAGCCTGAACGGCGCCACGTCGACGGCGCTGGCCGGCCGCAGCCTGGCCAGCCACACCTGGAGCGTCGTCTCGGGCGATGCCCAGTTCACCAGCGCCACCAACGCCAACCGGGCCACGCTGCGGGTCGACGGTGCCGGCCCGGTGGTGGTGCAGCTGACGGTGGCCGACGACCTCGCCACGAGTGCCTCACTGCGGCTGCAGCTCGACGTGGCCGCCTCGGCGCTGGCGGCCGCCATCAGCGCCACGCCGAGCAGCCCGGAGGTCGGCGACAGCATCGCACTCAGCGGGGCCGCCTCGGAGGTCGACGCCGGGCGCAGCATCGCGGCCTACCGCTGGGAGATCAGCTCCGGTGCCAGCCTGGCCCACTTCAGCGGTGCCGCCGACCAGCCCACCGCCACGCTGGTGGCTGATGCGGCCGGCTCGGTGACCGTCCAGCTCACCATCACCGACAGCGCCGGCCAGACGGCCAGCACCAGCAGCACGCTGAGCATCGCGGCGGCACCGGTGTCGTCGGGTGGCGGTGGCGGTGCGCTGGCGCCGTGGTGGGCACTCGGCCTGGCGGGCCTGGTGGCGGCGTTGCGGCGGCGGCGCGCCGGGTGAGCTTGGGTTCCTTGGCGCCCGGCCGATAAGCAGACAAGCCCTCTGCATGTCGCGGTGGGCGTTGCCCAAGAGCGCCCACCCGATGCCGGTCTGCTGGAACCGTTCGCTGCCCTTGGCCCTCATCGGGCTGGCCACCTCGCTGATCGTCGCGGCGTCTCCGCTGGCTCCCGCCGACCCGCCGGTTGCTGGCCTCATCGTCCGCCTGCAGGCCGCACCTGCGCATGCCCCGGAGCGTGAGCGAGCACTAACTGTAAGAGAAGTCCAGAATCGGCGGCACTTGCAGGCCGAGCGCTGGCGCAGCCTGTTCGCGGTGACCGGTCTGGCGCAGGAAACCGGCCTGGTGCTGGAGCCGGCCGGCCGGGCCTCCTGGCGCCTGAGCCCCCGCCAGGCCTGGACGGCCGCCGAGGCCGCCCGATGGCAGGCCCGCCTGGCCGCCCGGCCCGAGGTCGCCTGGGCGGTGGCGGACAGCCGCGAGCCGCGCCTGCAGACGGCGCCGCCCACCCCTGACGACCCCCTCTTCGCCGGACCCGATGGCCAATGGTGGCTGCAAGCGGTCAGCGGCAGTGACGGCAACCTGCCCGAGGCGCGCCTGCGTGGCGTGCCGGGCCTGCAAAGTGCCTGGGCCACCAGCACCGGCCATGCGGACACGGTGATCGCCGTGCTCGACTCGGGCTGGACGGCCCACCCGGATCTGGATCCGGCGCGGGTACTCCCCGGCTACGACATGGTCTCCGACTGGGACGCCGGCACCGGCCGCGGTGCGGCGCGGGACGGCGACGGCCGCGATGCCGACGCGCGCGATCCTGGCGACTGGGTCAGCGCCGAGGACGTCGCGGCCGATCCCGGCCGCTACGCGGGCTGTGCGGTGGAACCGAGTGGCTGGCACGGCACCGCGGTGACCGGCCTGATCGCCGCGCAGACCGGCAATGGCCGGGGCGGCGCCGGCATCGATTCGGCGGCGCGCATCCTGCCCGTGCGGATCGCCGGCGCCTGCGGCGCGACGGTGCGTGACATCGTCGATGGCCTGCGCTGGGCCGCCGGCCTGGCTGTCTGCAGACGCTATGCCGACGCCTTGGCGGAGGACCCGGGCTGTGCCGAATGGGCGCCCCTCAACCCGCACCCGGCGCGCGTGATCAACCTCAGCTACGGCGGCGCATCCGCCTGCAACGCCGAATACCAGGACGCCATCGACGAACTCTGGGCCCATGGCGTGGTGGTGGTGGCGGCGGCCGGCAATTCCCACGGCGCACCGACCCGGCCCGCCAACTGCGCCAAGGTGATCGGCGTGGCCGCGCTGAACCGCGATGGCTTCAAGGCCAATTACTCGAATTTCGGTGCCACGTTGGCGATCGCCACCGTGGGCGGCGACGACGCGGGCGGCGCCTGGGGCGGCCTGCTGGCCGACAGCGGGCTGCTGGGCCCGGGCAACCTCGGCAGCCGCACGCCCGGCGCGGGATCGTATGGGGCGCGCTACGGCACCAGCTACGCGGCCCCCTTGGTCAGTGGCACGCTGGGGCTGATGCTGGCCGTGCACCCCGGGCTGGGCGCAGCACAGCTGCGCGAGGGCCTGATGGCCTCGGCACGGCCGCATGTGCGCTCACGCTGGGTGGCCGAGTGCAGCAGTGCCAACCCGGGCCGTTGCCTGTGCACCCGCAGCACCTGCGGCGCCGGCATGCTCGATGCGGCCCAGGCCCTGGCCTATGCGCAAGCCACGCGCGAGGGCGTCAGCTACCTGGCGCCGAACTGGCCCACGGTGCAGATCGACACCGCCGAACTGCGCCTGGCCGCCGCCTTGGGGCCAGACCGCGAAGCCGCGGCCGGCCAGGACCCTGCTGAGCCCACCGGCCAGGCCGGCGGTGCGCTGGAGCCCCTGGCCCTGCTGCTGTTGGCGTGGCTGGCCCGCAGCCTGCGCCGCCCCGGCACCGTCAAGCGCTGAGCGATCTCACGGCGCAGCACAAGGCTGCCAGCGCGTGCCGGCATTCAGAGCGGCCAGGCGTTGCCCGGCGGCCGGATCCAGCCGATCGACCCGCAGGCGGTGCTCGACGCCGGGCGACGGCAGCTGCTGGATCTTGGCCGTGCGCACACCCCGGTTCTGCAGCTGCTCGAGCCGGCCCTGGGCGTCGCCCTCGGTGCCGAACTCGCCCAGCGCCAGGCCGGGCGTCAGCTCGGCCGGCGTGCGAAGCTCGCTGAACGGCAGCTTCAGGCGCTGCAACTCCTCGACCTTGCGTTGCAGCGCCTCGCGTTCGGCGAAGCGGCCCATGTAGAGGATCCAGCGGCCGGGCAGCTCCCGCCGCATGTCCACCCAGCCGCCGGCCGGCACGCCGGCCTGGGCCAGCTCGCGGGCCGCTGCCGAGGCGGCGGCGTCGTTCAAGGGGCCGGCCTCCAGGCAGAGCGGCGTGGTGTCGGTGGACGAGGCCGCGCCACTGGCAACAAGCATCGAAGGGTCGGCGACCCGTGGCGCCGATGTGGCGCTGCCCCCCGGCTCGGCCGGCAGGATGCGGATGGCGTCAGGCTGGATCTGGCGGGCCAGCCGGCCCGGCTCGCGGCCGGCATCGACCCCCGGCAAACCCAGGGTCTGTGCGACCGGTGGCTGGTGCCAGGCCCAGAACACGAGGTTCGCCAGCACCAGCGCGGCGACCAGCAGGCGCAGCATCGGGAGCGCGATCTGCCGAGGCTCAGCCGGCGTCCGGTGCCGGACGCACGCTGACCTCGCCACCGACCACGCGGTGCACCGCGCCGCTGGCGTCTCTCACCCGCAATGCGCCGTCGGCATCCACGCCCAGGGCGTCGCCGCGCGGGCAGGCCGAGTCGGTGGTGACCACCGGGTGGCCGCGCAGCAGGTCGCGGTCGGCGTAGGCCGATTCGAAGCCGGCGAAGCCCTCGCGCTCGAAGCGCAGCAGTGCTCGCGCCAGGGCCGGCATCACCTTGGCCAAGGCCAGTGGTGGCGTGGCCTGCGGGTCGATCTCGCTCAGGCTGGCCACCGGCTCGGCCAGGTGCAGCGGCAGCACGTTCAGGCCGATGCCGATCACCGCCATGCGGTGGTCGCCCAGACCGATCGCCTCGATCAGGATGCCACCCAGCTTGCGGCCACCGGATTGGCGCAGCCACAGGTCGTTCGGCCACTTCAGGCCGATGTGGCTGCCGCTCGGGTCGAGCGCGCCGGCCAGCGCCACGCCGACCGCCAGCGACAGCCCGGACCAGTCGGCCCGCTCCATCGGCATGCTGAGCGAGAAGGTCAGCGAGGTGTCGGCCCCCGCCAGCCAGTTGCGGCCCAGCCGGCCGCGCCCCTGGGTCTGCTCGATCGCCACCAGCAGCGTGGGCCGCAGGTCGTCCGCCCGCAGGCCGCGGCCGTGAGCGTCGCGGGCGCCGCGCGAGGCGTCACGCAGGCGGTCGACCAGGGTCACATTGGTCGACGGCAGGCGGTCCACCACCTCGATCGACAGGCCCGGCAGCAGCGGGTTCAACGCCTCCCACAAGGCCTGGGTGCCCCAGGTGCCGGCATGGTGCGAACCGGCGCCGCCGTGGGCGCGATCCTGGAACGGGCGAGTGGTGTCCACTCAGGCCTCGCGGCGGCGCGAGCCGCCCTTGGCCGCACGGCGCGGCAGCAGCAGCGTACCCCGGCAGGTGTCGGCGCCGCAGCGGCACTCGAAGCGCTTCTTCAGCGACGGGGTCATGCGCTCGTCGATCGACAGGCGGTAGTCGTAGAACAGCTCCTCGCCCGGCGCGATCGGCCGCAGGGCCTTGATGAAGACGCGGCCATCGGTCTCGTCGGTCTCGCAGTTCGGGTCGCAGGCGTGGTTGATCCAGCGGGCCGAGTTGCCACCGTACAGCGCGTCGATGACCTGACGGCCGTCGTCGAGCTGGAAGTAGAAGGTGTGGTCAGGCTGGCTGGGATCGTGCGGGTGGCGGTCCAGGGCTTCCTGCCAGGAGATGACCTGGCCGGTGTATTCGATCAGGGTTTCGCCAGGCTCGATGGGCTGCAGCGCGAACACCCCCCGGCCATGCACCCCGCTGCGCCGGACCTGGATGCGCCGCCCGCCACCCTGGGGCGCTGAGGTGGCGGCAGGGGTACGGGCAGGGCGGGCTTGCTTGACGGGCTTCATTGGGTACATTGAATCTGTGGGCGCGTGTGCGCACGCGTGTACAGGCGTACATGGGTGCGTGTGCGCGCGAGATGGCAAATTGTAGGCATGGGCCGGCGTGGCCCGGGCAAGACGACGAAACAAATGAGCAAATCACTGATCATCGCGGAGAAGCCCAGCGTGGCGCAGGACATCGTGCGGGCGCTGACCCCGGTGTCCGGCAAGTTCGAGAAGGAGGCCGACCACTTCGAGAACGACCGCTACGTGGTCACCTCGGCCGTGGGCCACCTGGTGGAGATCAAGGCGCCGGAGGAGTTCGACGTCAAGCGCGGCAAGTGGAGTTTCGCCCACTTGCCGGTGGTGCCGCCGCATTTCGACCTGGCGCCGATCGACAAGGCCAAGTCGCGCCTGACCGCCGTGGTGCGGCTGGTCAAGCGCAAGGACGTGACCGAGCTGATCAACGCCTGCGACGCGGGCCGCGAGGGCGAGCTGATCTTCCGCCTGATCGTGCAGTACGCCGGTGGCGCCAAGCAGAAGATCGACAAGCCGGTGCGCCGGCTGTGGCTGCAGAGCATGACGCCGCAGGCCATCCGCGACGGCTTCGACGGCCTGCGCACGGACGAGCAGATGCTGGGCCTGGCCGACGCGGCGCGCAGCCGCAGCGAGGCCGACTGGCTGGTCGGCATCAATGGCACGCGGGCCATGACGGCGTTCAACTCGCGCGACGGTGGCTTCTTTCTCACCACCGTCGGCCGGGTGCAGACGCCCACGCTGTCCATCGTCGTCGAGCGCGAGGAGAAGATCCGCAAGCACATCCCGCGCGACTACTGGGAGATCAAGGCGGGCTTCGGCGCGGCGGCCGGCGACTACGAAGGCAAGTGGTTCGATCCCACCTTCAAGAAGAACGAGGATCCGGACCGGCGCGCCGACCGCCTCTGGAACGAGGCCGAGGCGAAAGCCATCGCGGATGCGGTGCGCGGCCAGCCCGGCACGGTGACCGAGGAGGCCAAGCCCAGCAACCAGAGCAGCCCGCTGCTCTACGACCTGACCACCTTGCAGCGCGAGGCCAACTCGCGCTTCGGCTACTCGGCCAAGACCACGCTGAGCCTGGCCCAGGCCCTGTACGAGAAGCACAAGGTGCTGACCTACCCGCGGACCGACTCGCGCAACCTGCCCGAGGACTACGTGGCGGTGGTCAAGGACACCTTCAAGATGATCGCCAGCGAGGACCTGCCGGGCCCGTTGAAGGCGCTGGCGCCGCATGCGGCCAAGGGCCTGGCCGAGGGCTACGTGAAGCCGATGAAGCGGGTCTTCGACAACGCCAAGGTTTCGGACCACTTCGCCATCATCCCCACGCTGCAGCCGCCGCGCTCGCTGAGCGAAGCCGAGGCCAAGCTGTACGACATGGTGGTCAAGCGCTTCCTGGCGGTCTTCTACCCGCCGGCCGAGTACATGGTCACCACCCGCATCACGCAGGTCGGCACCCACAAGTTCCAGACCAACGGCAAGGTGCTGGTGAACCCGGGCTGGCTGGCCGTCTACGGCAAGGAGGCCCAGGACGAGGACGCCAACCTGGTGCCGGTGCAGCCCAACGAGTCGGTGAGCAACGAGGGCGTCAACATCGTCGCCCTGGTCACCAAGCCGCCCGCCCGCTACACCGAAGCCACGCTGTTGAGTGCGATGGAGGGCGCGGGCAAGCTGATCGAGGACGACGAATTCCGCGAGGCCATGGCCGAGAAGGGCCTGGGCACGCCAGCCACCCGGGCGCAGGTGATCGAAGGCCTGATCCTCGAGAAGTACATGCACCGCGAGGGGCGCGAGCTGATCCCCACCGCCAAGGCCTTCCAGCTGATGACGCTGTTGCGCGGCCTGGGCGTGGAGGACCTGACCAAACCCGAGCTGACCGGCAACTGGGAGTACCAGCTGGCCGAGATGGAGCACGGCCGGCTGTCGCGCGGCGCGTTCATGAAGGACATCGCCAAGATGGCCGAACGCATCGTCAAGAAGGCCAAGGAGTACGACCGCGACACCATCCCCGGCGACTACGCCACGCTGAAGGCGCCGTGCCCGAACTGCGGCGGCGTGGTGAAGGAGAACTATCGGCGCTTCGCCTGCGAGGCCTGCGAGTTCAGCATCACCAAGATCCCCGGTGCCCGCAGCTTCGAGCTGCCCGAGGTCGAGCGCTTCCTGGTCGACAAGAAGATCGGCCCGCTGGAAGGCTTCCGCTCCAAGGCCGGCTGGCCCTTCAGCGCCGAGCTGAAGCTGGTCTTCGACGACGAGATCAAGAACTGGAAGCTGGAGTTCGATTTCGGCGAGGACGCCAAGGCGCAGGAGGAGGGCGAGCCCGTCGATTTCAGCGCGCAGCAGAGCCTGGGCGCCTGCCCCAAGTGCCAGGGCCGGGTCTTCGAGCACGGCAGCAACTACCTCTGCGAGCACGCGGTGGGCGCGCATGTGACCTGCGACTTCAAGACCGGCAAGATCATCCTGACCCAGCCGGTCTCGCACGAGCAGGTCCACAAGCTGCTGACCACCGGCAAGACCGACCTGCTGGAGAACTTCGTCTCCAACAAGACCCGCCGCAAGT
>JADMKA010000135.1 GCA_018780145.1 Vitreoscilla sp.
GCAGGAACAGGCTGAGCACCAGTTCCCCCTCGGTGCAGGCCCAATCCGGGCGATCGAACTGCAGGCTCAGGTCGGCCCACCAGTCGTCCAGCCGCACCAGGACCTGGCGGGTGCCGGAGGGCACCTGCAGCCAGGGCGCCGGCTCGACGAACCGGTAGTGCGACACCACGGTCTCGACCCGCTGCCGGACGTTCCAGTCGCGATGAAGATAGGGCAGCGCCACCAGGTGCATCAGGCCCTGGCGCTGGCGGATCACATCACCGAGTTGGGAGTGGGCCGGAACGGCCCGCAGGGCACGCCACTCGGCGCGTTGCCGCCAGGCACGCCAGCCGAAGCGAAGCCGGCGAGCCAGCGAGCGCGGGTCAGGGGTGGGGTAGAGATGGCACGCAGCCTGCCAGATCATCGGCCACAGTAACAGAACCGGCCCACCACTGGGGCGGGGCCGTCAGCACTTGATGCCGACGTGCAACGCGACCACGCCGCCGGTGAGGTTGTGCACGTCCACATGGCCGAAGCCGGCGGACTTCATCATCGCCTTCAGCGTGGCCTGGTCGGGGTGCATGCGGATCGACTCGGCAAGGTAGCGGTAGCTCTCGCCGTCACCGGCCACCCACTGGCCGAGCTGCGGCAGGATCTTGAACGAGTACCAGTCGTAGGGCTTCTGCAGCGGCGCAGCGACCTTGGAGAACTCCAGCACCAGCAGGCGGCCGCCGTCGCGCAGCACGCGCGACATCTCGGCCAAGGCCAGTTCCTTGTGGGTCATGTTGCGTAGGCCGAAGGCCACGCTGACGAGATCGAAGCTGCCGCTGCGGAAGGGCAGCTGCTCGGCGTCGCAGATCGTCGTCGGCAGGGCCACGCCCTCGTCGAGCAGGCGGTCGCGGCCGGTGCGCAGCATGGCCTCGTTGATGTCGGTGTGCACCACCTGCCCGCTCGCGCCCACCTTGCGGGCGAAGGCCCGCGCCAGGTCGCCCGTGCCGCCAGCGATGTCCAGCACCCGGTCGCCCTCCTTCAGGTTGGCCACCGCCACGGTGTAGGCCTTCCAGGCACGGTGCAGGCCCATGGACATCAGGTCGTTCATCACGTCGTACTTGGACGCGACCGAATCGAACACGCCCTTGACGCGCCCGGCCTTCTCCTGCTCGTCGACAGTCTTGAAGCCGAAATGGGTCTGCGACATGGTGGCTCCTCCAGGGGGTGTTCAGTGGCTGCCGCAGGCGCCGCCGGTGGCCACGACCATCGGTGCATCGCGGTCCAGGCCGGCGTCGGCCAGGCGCTGCTGGTACTGGGCCATCAGCTCGGCCTGCTGTGAACCGAGCTTGTAGAGGTAGGCCCAGGTGAAGATGCCGGTGTCGTGGCCGTCGGAGAAATGGGGTTGCACCGCGTAGTGGCCGACCGGCTCGATGCCATCCACCACCACATCCCGTTTGCCGGTCTGCAGCGTCTCCTGGCCCGGCCCATGGCCCTGCACCTCGGCCGACGGCGAGTAGACACGCATCAGCTCGAACGGGATGCGGAAGCTGTGGCCGTCGTCGAAAGCGATCTCCAGCACGCGCGAGGCCTGGTGGACGGTCAGCGCGGTGGGCTGCGGGGTGGTGTCGGTGGTCATGGTCGGTGCCTCAGGCGTCAAGCGTAGCCGGCCGGCGCGAGCCGGTGCCGGATGGTGTCGTCGATCTCGGGCAGCCGGGCCCGGAGGTGGGCCAGCGCCGTGGCGTCGGGGTCGCGCTGGCGGCTGCCCCAGATCGGCTGCGGGAAGTGGCTGTCTCGCTCGAACCGGGCAATGACGTGCCAGTGCAGGTGCGGCACCAGGTTGCCCAGCGCCGCGAGGTTGATCTTGGTCGGCGCCAGCGCCTCGCGCAACGCCCTCTCGACCACCACGACGGCCTCCAGGCAGGCCGCCCGGTCGGCTGGCGGCAGCTCGCTCAGCTCGGCCACATGCTCGCGCCAGACCACGCGGTAGAAGGCCGGGAAATCCGGTGCGTCGAGCACGCGAATCACCCGGGCCTGCGGGCTGGTGGCCACCACGGCCCAGGCGGGTGACTCAGCACGCTCGCAGAGTTCGCACCCCGGGTGGGCCATCAGACCAGCACCCGCTCGATGCCGCCGGCGTTGGCGCGGGCCACGTAGTCCGCCATCCAGCCCTCCCCCAGCAGCTTGCGGGCCATCTCGACGACGATGTAGTCGGCCTCCAGCAGGCCGTTCTGCAGGTCGTCGCCGTAGCGCGACAGGCCCTGCAGGCAGCTCGGGCAGGAGGTGAGGATCTTCAGGTCCTCGTTTGCCCCGACAGCACCCGAGGCGCGCAGCGCGGTCTCGGCGATGCGTATCTCCTCTTCCTTGCGGAAGCGCACCTGGGTGGCGATGTCGGGCCGGCTGACGCCCAGCGTGCCGGATTCGCCGCAGCAGCGCTCGCTCTTGATGACCTGCTCGCCGACCAGGGCCTTGACAGTCTTCATCGAGTCCTGCAGCTTCATCGGGTTGTGGCAGGGCTCGTGGTAGAGGTATCCGCCCGCACCGCCCGGCAAGGTGATGCCTCGCTCCAGCAGGTACTCGTGGATGTCGATGATGCGGCAGCCGGGGAAGATCTCCTCGAACTTGTAGCCCTGCAGTTGGTCGTAGCAGGTGCCGCAGGAGACCACCACCGTCTTGATGTCCAGGTAGTTCAGCGTGTTGGCCACGCGGTGGAACAGCACCCGGTTGTCGGTGATGATCTTCTCGGCCTTGTCGAACTGGCCCGAGCCCCGCTGCGGGTAGCCGCAGCACAGGTAGCCCGGCGGCAACACCGTCTGCACCCCGGCATGCCACAGCATCGCCTGGGTGGCCAGGCCCACTTGCGAGAACAGGCGCTCCGAGCCACAGCCGGGGAAGTAGAAGACGGCCTCGGTCTCGGCCGTGGTGGCCGCCGGGTCGCGGATGATCGGGACGTAGTCCTTGTCCTCGATGTCCAGCAGCGCGCGGGCGGTCTTCTTGGGCAGGCCGCCAGGCATCTTCTTGTTGATGAAGTGGATCACCTGCTCCTTGAGCGGAGCGGAACCCACTGTCGAGGGCGGCGCGTTGGTCTGCCGCCGAGCGGCCAGCTTGAGCACGTCGTGCGCGATACGCTGCGCCTTCATGCCCCAGCCGACCATCGCCGTGCGCGCCAGCTTGATGGTCTGCGGGTTGGTGGCGTTGAGCATCAGCATCGCCGCGGCATTGCCGGGGCGGAAGCTCTTCTGGCCCATCTTGCGCAGCAGGTTGCGCATGTTCATCGACACGTCGCCGAAGTCGATCTTCACCGGGCAAGGCGAGAGGCACTTGTGGCACACCGTGCAGTGGTCCGCCACGTCCTCGAACTCTTCCCAGTGCTTGATCGACACGCCGCGGCGCGTCTGCTCCTCGTACAGGAAGGCCTCGACCAGCAGCGAGGTGGCCAGGATCTTGTTGCGCGGGCTGTACAGCAGGTTGGCGCGCGGCACATGGGTGGAACAGACCGGCTTGCACTTGCCGCAGCGCAGGCAGTCTTTCACCGAGTTGGCGATCTCGCCGATGTCGCTCTGCTGCATGATCAGCGACTCGTGCCCCATCAACCCGAAGCTGGGCGTGTAGGCGTGGCTCAGGTCGGCGGCGTGCACGTCGCTGTCGCCGAGCGCCGCCAGCGCGGAGCCGCGCAGCAACTTGCCCTTGTTGAAGCGCCCTTCCGGATCCACCCGGGCCTTGTAGGCGCTGAAGTTGGCCAGCTCGTCGTCGGTCAGGAACTCCAGCTTGGTGATGCCGATGCCGTGCTCGCCCGAGATCACGCCGTCCAGCGAACGGGCCAGCACCATGATGCGGGCCACGGCCTCGTGGGCCGTCTGCAGCATCTCGTAGTTGTCGGAGTTGACGGGGATGTTGGTGTGCACGTTGCCGTCGCCGGCGTGCATGTGCAGCGCGACCCAGACCCGGCCGCGCAGGACCTCCTGGTGGATGCGCTTGCACTCGTCCAGCAGCGGCATGAAGGCCGAGCCGGCGAACATCGCCTGCAGCGGCTTCTGGATCTGGCGCTTCCACGAGGCCCGCAGCGAGCCGTCCTGGATCTGGTCGAAGAAGCTGCGCTGCGCGTCCGCCTGCACCAGGTCCAGCCCGGCCAGCCACTGCTGCCACAGCGCACGCACCTCGCGCAGCAGCGCCAGGGCCTGCTGCACCCGGTCCTCCAGCAGCTCGGCGCTGGGGATCTCGCCGGCGTCGTCCGTCTTGCCCAGCGGCAGGTTGCCCTGTGCGAAGAAGGCTTCGAGCCGGTCGACCAGGGCCAGCTTGTTGCGCAGGCTCAGCTCGATGTTGATGCGCTCGATGCCCAGCGTGTACTCGCCCATGCGCTCGAGCGGGATCACCACGTCCTCGTTCACCTTGAAGGCGTTGGTGTGCTTGCTGATCGCCGCGGTGCGCTTGCGGTCCAGCCAGAACTTCTTGCGCGCATCGGCGCTCACCGCCACGAAACCCTCGCCCGAGCGGCCGTTGGCCAGGCGGATGACCTCGCTGGTGGCGCGGGCCACGGCGTCGGCGTCGTC
>JADMKA010000006.1:0-47019 GCA_018780145.1 Vitreoscilla sp.
ACTCGATGCTGACCCGCAGCCAGCGCATCAGCCACGAGAACCTGCGCCTGCGCGACAAGGCCTGGCTGGAGGGCTATGAACGCTGGCTCGCCGAGCGCGCCGGTGCTGGCCCGAAGGCCGTGCCGCCGATGTTCACGCCCTACACGGTGCGCGGCGTCACCTTGAAGAACCGCGTGGTCGTCTCGCCGATGGCGCAGTACTCGGCGGTGGACGGCGTGCCCGGCGACTACCACCTGGTGCACCTGGGCGCGCGGGCCATGGGCGGTGCCGGCCTGGTGTTCGCCGAGATGACCTGCCCCAGCCCGGATGCCCGCATCACGCCCGGCTGCCCGGGCCTGTGGAACGACGCCCAGCGAGATGCCTGGAAGCGCATCGTCGATTTCGTGCACGCCAGCAGCGACGCCAGGATCGGCATGCAGATCGGCCACGCCGGCCCCAAGGGCTCGACCAACGAGCCCTGGGTCGGCGAGGGCGCGGACCGGCCTCTGGCCACCGGCAACTGGCCGCTGGTCTCGGCCTCGGAACAGCCGTACCAGCCGGGCGTGAACGCCACGCCGCACGCGATGGGCCGGGCCGACATGGCGCGTATCCGCGACGAGTTCGTCGCCGCCACGCGCCGGGCGGCCGAGGCCGGCTTCGACTGGCTGGAACTGCACTGTGCCCACGGCTACCTGCTGTCGGCCTTCATCTCGCCGCTCACCAACCACCGCGCGGACGAGTTCGGCGGCACGCTGGCCAACCGGCTGCGCTGGCCGCTGGAGGTGTTCGCGGCGGTGCGCGCCGCCTGGCCAGCCGAGCGGCCGATGTCGGTACGCATCTCGGCGCACGACTGGGTCGAAGGCGGCATCACGCCGGACGACGCGGTGGCCATCGCGCGCGCCTTCAAGGCCGCCGGAGCCGACATGATCGACTGCTCCTCGGGCCAGGTCAGCCCCGAGCAGAAGCCGGTGTACGGCCGCATGTACCAGACACCGTTCGCCGACCGCATCCGCAACGAGGCCGGCATCGCCACCATCGCGGTGGGCGCCATCAGCGAGGCGGATCATGTCAACAGCATCATCGCCGCGGGCCGCGCCGACCTGTGCGCCGTGGCCCGCCCGCACCTGGCCAACCCGGCCTGGACGCTGACCGAGGCGGCCAAGATCGGCTTCAAGGGCGTGGCGTGGCCGGTTCAGTACCAGAGCGGCAAATCGCAGATGGAGTCGCTGTTCGAGCGCGAAAGGTCCGCGAGGGCCGCCCCATGAGGCATGCCCTCGTCACCGGCGCCAGCCGCGGCATCGGCGAGGTCATCGCGCGTGCGCTGGCGGCGGACGAATGGGCCTTGACACTCACCGGCCGCAGCGCGCCCACCGCG
Organism: Vitreoscilla sp.; assembly: GCA_018780145.1. Taxonomy (GTDB): domain Bacteria; phylum Pseudomonadota; class Gammaproteobacteria; order Burkholderiales; family Burkholderiaceae_C; genus Ideonella. The sequence goes on from JADMKA010000006.1 coordinate 1,355, forward strand.
CTCGCCGAGGAGCTGGGGGCCTTGGCGGTGGCGATGGACCAGACCGATCCGGGGTCCATCCAGGCCGCCTTCGACCTGGCACGCGCCCGGTTCGGCCCGTTGACCGCGCTGGTCAACAACGCCGGCGCCGTCGAGACAGCGCCTTTCGCCCGCACCTCACCCGAGCTGTGGCAACGCATGCTGGCGGTGAACCTCACCGGCCCGATGCTGTGCTGCCAGGCGGCGGTGCCGGACCTGAAGGCCGCGGGCCATTCGGGCCGCATCGTCAACATCGCCAGCACCGCGGCCTTGAAGGGTTATGCCTATGTCTCGGCCTATGTCGCGGCCAAGCACGGCCTGCTGGGGCTGACGCGCACGCTGGCGCTGGAACTGGCGGCGCAGGGCTGCACGGTCAACGCCGTCTGCCCGGGCTACACCGAGACCGACATCGTGCGCGACGGCATCGCCAAGGTGGTGGCCAAGACCGGCCGCAGCGAGGCCGAGGCGCGGGCCGGCTTCACCCAGGGCAACCCGCAGGGCCGGCTGGTGCAGCCGGCCGAGGTAGCGGCCACGGTGCGCTGGCTGTGCTCGCCGGACGCGGGCGCCGTGAACGGCCAGGCCATCGCGGTATGCGGCGGGGAGACGATGTGAAATCGAACCTGGTCCGCGCCAAGCGCCTGCTCGACGACGACCAGATCGGCCTCGAAGCCCGGGTGGTCGATGCCGACCACCAGGCGCTGAAGGTCTGGCTGCGGCTGCTGGCCTGCAGCACCCAGATCGAGACCGAGATCCGCCGCCGCCTGCGCAACCGCTTCGGCATGACGCTGGCGCGCTTCGACTACCTGGCCCAGCTGCACCGCCACCCCGAGGGCCTGCGCATGAGCGCGCTGTCGCGCTACCTGATGGTCACCGGCGGCAACGTCACCGCACTCACTGACGATCTCGAGAAGGACGGCCTGGTGCTGCGCGAGGTCGACCCCGAGGACCGCCGCTCGTTCAAGGTGGCGCTGACGGCCACCGGCCGCAAGGCCTTCGAGAAGGTGGCGCAGATCCACGAGAGCTGGGTGGTCGAGTTGCTGAGCGGCCTGGACGCTGACCAGAAGCACCAACTGCAGGATTTGCTGGGCACGCTGCGCGTGCACCTGGCCCAACCCGGATCCACGGAGACCCCATGAACGACACCCCCCGCGTCGACCCTGGCCTGGCGGCCGGCAACCGCATCGAGCTCGCCGGCCACACCGCTCAGCACTTTGGCTGGCAAGTGAAGGCCGGCGTGGCCACGGTCACGCTGAACCGCCCCGAGCGCAAGAACCCGCTGACCTTCGAGAGCTACGCCGAGCTGCGTGACCTGTTCGGCCGGCTGCGGTTCGCCACCGATGTCCACGTGGTGGTGCTGCACGGCGCCGGCGACAACTTCTGCTCCGGCGGCGACGTGCACGAGATCATCGGCCCGCTGATCCGCCTGAAAGCGCCCGAGCTGCTGATGTTCACCCGCATGACCGGCGAGCTGGTGAAGGCGATGCGCGCCTGCCCGCAGCCCATCGTCGCGGCCATCGACGGGGTGTGCGCCGGCGCCGGCGCGATCATGGCGATGGCCTCGGACCTGCGGGTCGGCACGGCGCGGTCCAAGACCGCGTTCCTGTTCAACCGCGTCGGCCTGGCCGGCTGCGACATGGGGGCCTGCGCAATGCTGCCGCGCATCGTCGGCCAGGGCCGCGCCAGCGAGCTGCTCTACACCGGCCGTGCGCTGCCCGGCGAGGAGGCGCTGGCCTGGGGCTTCCTGAACCGGCTGGTGGCGCCGGACACCCTGCTGGCCGAGGCCCACCAGCTGGCGGCGGATCTGGCGGCGGGACCGACCTTTGCCAATGGCATCACCAAGACCATGCTGCACCAGGAGTGGAACATGGGCATCGACCAGGCCATCGAGGCCGAGGCCCAGGCCCAGGCCTTGTGCATGTTGACCGAGGATTTCGGGCGGGCCTACAACGCCTTCGTGGCCAAGCAGAAGCCTGTGTTTGGAGGGAATTGATGAAGCACCTTGACTGGCCGTTCTTCACGCTGGGCCACCGCGAGTTCGCGCTGTCGCTCGACACCTGGGCCCAGGCCCATGTCCATGACGTCCATGGCGACCATGACCTGGACGCCACCTGCTGCCGGCTCGTGAAGCAGCTCGGCGAGGCCGGCTGGCTGGCCAACGCGGTGGCCGGGCGAAAGTACGGCGGCGCGAGCGAGACCATCGACACCCGCATCATCTGCCTGGCCCGCGAAAGCCTGGCCCGCCACAGCGGCCTGGCGGACTTCGCCTTCGCCATGCAGGGCCTGGGTTCCGGCGCCATCTCGCTGGCCGGCACATCGGCCCAGAAGACGCGCTGGTTGCCGCGCGTGGCGGCCGGCGAGGCGATCGCGGCCTTCGCGCTGTCCGAGCCCGACGCGGGCTCCGATGTAGCGGCGATGCAATGCGCCGCGCGCGTCGACGGCGACCAGGTGGTGCTCGACGGCGAGAAGACCTGGATCTCCAACGGCGGCATCGCCGACCTCTATGTGGTCTTCGCCCGTACCGGCGAGGCCGAGGGCGCACGTGGCATCTCGGCGTTCGTTGTCGAGGCCGACACACCGGGCCTGGAGATCGCCGAGCGCATCGACGTGATCGCCCCCCATCCGCTGGCGCGCTTGCGCTTCACGAACTGCCGCGTGCCGCTGTTCAACCGGATCGGCGAACCCGGCGAGGGCTTCAAGGTGGCGATGCGCACGCTGGATGTGTTCCGCACCAGCGTGGCGGCCGCGGCCCTGGGGCTCGGGCGCCGGGCGATGGACGAGGCGCTGGCACGGGCGCGCTCGCGGGCCATGTTCGGCAAGCACCTGGGCGACTTCCAGCTCACCCAGGCCAAGTTGGCCGAGATGGCCACCACGCTGGACGCCGCGGCCCTGCTGGTCTACCGCGCCGCCTGGCAACGCGACCAGGGCCAGAACGTGACCCGCGAGGCGGCGATGGCCAAGATGTACGCCACCGAAGGCGCGCAGCAGGTCATCGACGCGGCGGTGCAGCTTTGGGGCGGCCTGGGCGTGAAAAGCGGCGAGACGGTGGAGCGGCTCTACCGGGAGATCCGTGCGCTGCGCATCTACGAGGGGGCCACCGAAGTGCAACAGCTCATCATCGGGCGCGACGTTCTGAAGGGTGGTTGACGCGCTACCCGGCTGGCGAAGGGGATGTCCGCATCCGGCGAGCGGGCGCGGGCCGATTCGGGCAGCATCGACGCCCATCGCCATCGAGGAGATCCACATGACGACCAGCCTGGCCGACCGGGCCATCCGCTTTCGCGAACTGCACCAGCAGCCCGGCTGCTTCGTGATGCCCAACCCCTGGGATGCGGGTTCGGCCCGGCTGCTCGCCGAACTCGGCTTCGACGCCTTGGCCACTTCCAGCGCCGCCTCGGCCATGGCCATGGGGCGGGGAGGCGACTACCAGCTCACCCGCGACGAGGCGCTGGCCCATGCGCGGGCCATCGTGCAGGCCACCGAGCTGCCGGTGTCGGCCGACTTGGAGAACGGTTTTGGCCACACGCCCGAGGCGGTGGCGCAGACCATCCGCCTCGCCGCCGAGACCGGCCTGGCGGGTGGCTCGATCGAGGACGCGAGCCAGCAGGCCGATGCGCCGATCTACGACCTGGGCCTGGCGGTGGAACGCGTGGCCGCCGCCGCCGAGGCCGCACGGGCCGTGGGCCGGCCCTTCATGCTGACCGCGCGGGCCGAGAACTTCCTGCACCGGCGCCCCGACCTCGACGACACGATCCGCCGCCTGCAGGCCTTCGAGGCGGCCGGCGCCGATGTGCTGTTCGCGCCGGGCCTGCCGAGCCTGGAAGCGGTGAAAACCGTGTGCGGTGCGCTCGGCAAGCCGCTGAGCTTCATGGTGGGCATCCCGGGCAAGTCGTTCAGCGTGGCGGAGTTGCAGGCCGCTGGCGTGCGGCGGATCAGCCTGGCCACCTCGCTGTACCGCGCCGCGATGGCTGGGTTGCGGGCCGCGGCCGAAGAGGTCCGGCGCGACGGAACCTTCGGCTACCTCACCCGGGGCTGACCGAGCGCCTCAGCCCACCGCCGCGCCACACCCCCCGCAGCCGCCAGGCCAGCAGGCCGCCGATGATCACCGCGTAGACCAGCACCTCGGCGTAGTTGCTCTTGGCCGAGCGCATCCAGAAGAAGTGAAGGATGCCCAGGCCGGCGATCAGATAGATGGCCTTGTGCAGCGTCTGCCAGCGCTTGCCCCCCAGCCACTTGATGGCCCGGTTGAACGAGGTGGCGGCCAGCGGCAGCAGCAGCAGCCAGGCCAGCGTGCCCACCAGGATGAACGGGCGTTTGGCCACGTCCTTCAGCAGGGCGTCGATCTCCAGCCCCTGGTCCAGCCAGGCGTAGGCCAGCCAGTGCAGGGTGCCGTAGGCGAAGGTGGCCACGCCGATGGCGCGCCGGTGCCGCAACAGCTGGTGCCAGCCGGTCCACTGGCGCAGCGGGCTGATCGCCAGGGTCAGACACAGCGCGCGCAGCGTCCAGTCGCCCAGGCTGCGGATCAGCGCTTCGGCCGGGTTGGCGCCCAGCGTGTTCTGCACCGCACTCCACAGCAACCAACCGAAGGGCAGGGCCAGCAGGGCCCAGACGACGGGCTTGGCGGCAGGGTGGGCGAGCCAGCGGTTCATCAATAGAACTTCTTCAGGTCCATGCCGGCGTAGAGCTGGCCGACCTGGGCCTCGTAGCCGTTGAACATCAAGGTCGGCCGGCGCTTGGTGAACAGGCCGTCTTCGCCGATGCGGCGCTCGCTGGCCTGGCTCCAGCGCGGGTGGTCGACCTGCGGGTTCACGTTCGAGTAGAAGCCGTATTCGCTGGGCTGCGAGCGTTCCCAGCTGCCGACCGGCTGCTTCTCCGTGAAACGGATCTTGACGATGGACTTGGCGCTCTTGAACCCGTACTTCCAGGGCAGTACCAGGCGCACCGGCGCGCCGTTCTGGTTGGGCAGCACCTCGCCGTAGAGACCGAAGCCCAGCAGCGCCAGCGGGTTCATCGCCTCGTCCAGCCGCAAGCCCTCCACATAGGGCCAGTCCAGGCTGCCGCCGCGCAGGCCGGGCATCTGGGTCTTGTCTGCCAGGGTGGTGAACTGCACGAACTTGGCGTTGCCGGTGGGCTCGACCTGGCGGATCAGCTCGGCCAGCGAGTAGCCGACCCACGGCACCACCATCGACCAGCCCTCGACGCAGCGCAGGCGGTAGATGCGCTCCTCCATCGGGGCCAGCTTCAGCAGCTCTGCCAGGTCGTAGACCTTGGGCTTCTTGATTTCGCCCTCGACGCTGACCGTCCAGGGCCGGGTCTTGAGGCTGCCGGCGGTGCGGGCCGGATCGGACTTGTCGGTGCCGAACTCGTAGAAGTTGTTGTAGCTGGTCACGTCCGCGTAGGCGGTGGCCTTGTCCATCACCATGGCACCGGGCACCGCGCTGCGGGCGCCGGGCAGGGCGGCCAGCTTGCCGGGGGCCTGAGCGAGGGCATCGCGGGCGGCAAAGGAGGCGAGGCCGGTGCCGGCCAGGCCCAGCGCGGCGCGCGCAAGCCATTCGCGGCGGGCGTGGTAGACGGCGGCGGGGGTGATCTCCGACGGGGTGCGGTGGGTGAAACCGCGGTCCTTCAGCACATGCATGTCAGTTCCTCGGGGCGCGCCGTTCTGGCGGGCATGCCAGTGGTCGCGCCAGAGAGGTCAGACCTTACGCGGATTCGTCGGTTCCCGGCAGGTGCGGAATCAGTGCCCCCAGATCGGCGTCGCCGAAGAGCTTCAGCGAGTGGCTGCTGCGCCGCTCGCGGAAGCCCTTGCGCGAGAACAGCTTGGCCTGCGCCTCGGCGGGCAGGTCGGTGATGTTGATCAGGTTGCGGTTGATCAGCGTGTCGATCACGTCCTCCAGCACCCGCACGAACTCGGCATCGAGCCGGGCGAACTGCTCGGCTGCGCTCACCGCGGGTTGCAGGCCCAGGAAGGCCCGCAACTCGGCATGGTCGTCGGGCAGGAACTCGACAGCCTCCGGCGTGGCTTCGCGGTGCACGCTGGTGATCGTGCCGGCGGCGTCTCGGCAGGCGTAGGGCATGGCGGGACTATACGAGCGCCAGCGTCACAAGGTGCCGTACGAGTGCAGGCCCGACAGGAACATGTTCACGCCCAGGAAGGCGAAGGTGGTGACCACCAGGCCGCCCAACGACCACCAGGCCGAGGCGGTGCCACGCAGCCCCTTCATCAGCCGCATGTGCAGCCAGGCGGCGTAATTCAGCCAGACGATCAGGGCCCAGGTCTCCTTCGGATCCCAGCTCCAGTAGCCGCCCCAGGCCTCGGCGGCCCAGAAGGCACCCAGCACGGTGGCGATGGTGAAGAAGGCAAAGCCGACCGCGATGGCCCTGTACATCAGGTCGTCCATCAGCTCCAGGCTGGGTGTGCGGGCGTTGATGGGGTGGCGCAGCGCCACCATCAGCGCGAAGAAGAGGGCCGTGCCGCCGATCAGGCGCGAGCCCTTCCACAGCGACTCGGTCAGCGCCGCGTCGGGGCTGCCCAGCAGGCCGTAGAGGGCCATCAAGGCGACCACGCCGCCGGGCACCAGCACCAGGCCGACCCACAGCGAGCGCGCGTTGGAGACTTTCAGCAGGCAGGCCAGGGCCACCATCGCCGCCAGCGCGAAGGTGCCGTAACCGATGAAGTTGGCCGGCACGTGCAGCTTCATCCACCAGCTCTGCAGGGCCGGCACCAGCGGCTGGATCTCCTGCGCTTCGCGGGCCACGGTGTACCAGAGCAGGAAGCCGACCGCCGCGCTGACCACCAGCATCACGAAGGCCCCGAGCGCGCGGGTCTTGTAGTGCGACTCGTAGTACAGGTAGAACACGGTCGTCAGCCAGCAGAACAGCACGAAGACCTCGTACAGGTTGCTGACCGGGATGTGGCCGATGTCCGGCCCGATCTGGTGGCTCTCGAACCAGCGCACCATGGTGCCGGTGAGGGCCATGAAGACAGCGGCCCAGGCCAGGCCCGACCCGATGCGCATGGCCGCGCCGTCGCCATGGCCGCCAGGGCCTGCCTTGCCGAAGAAGCCGCCCCAGTAGAACAGCGTGCTCATGAAGAACAACGTACCCATCCACAGGATGGCGCTCTGGCTGGACAGCAGGTACTTCAGCAGGAAGACCTTGTCGGCGGCGGCGAGGTCGGCACCGAAGGCGTCCGCGGTGCGCGTGTACAGGCCGATCGCCAGCAGGCTGGCCGCGCCGACCGCCAGTGCCAACCAGCGCAGCGGGGCCCAGAACCAGCCCAGCGAAATCAGCGCCGGCACAGCACCCACCAGGATGGCCTTCTCGTAGCCGTCCATCGCCGCGCCGTAGCGGCGGAAGGCATAGGCGGCACCGCCGATCACCAGCACGGCGAACAGCCAATCGGCCGGGCTGCGGCGGCTCCACAGGCTGGGGCGGCCGAGGTCCAGGGTGGTCGTGGTGGTGTTCATGGGGTGGCTCCGTCGAGCAGCTCACGCCGCAGGGTCTCGAATTCGGCGTCGATGTCCATCGTGCGGCGTGGCGTGGACATCGCGATCAGGGCACGGGTGGAGCCCGAGGCGTCGCCATCGGACAACCAGACCCACAGGCGCCGTTCGCGAATGTAGAGCATCGCGAACACCCCCAGGATCAGCAGGACGGCGCCCAGATAGACCAGCTTCTTGCCCGGGGCCCGCGCGACCTGGAACACGCTGGCCTGCACCGGCGTGAAATCGGCCAGCTGCAGCAGCAGCGGGGCGGGGTAGAAATAGCTGTCGGACAAGGACATCACCGCCTGGGTCATGAAGCCCTGGGTGGCATCGGATGGATTCAGCGGCGGCAGGCCCGCCTGCTCGCGGGCGATCTGGTTCAGCTCGAACAGGCCGCCGTTGAGGATGCGCAGCATCACTTCGGCGAAGCGGCTGCGCTCGGCCTCGGGCACGCGGGCCTCGATGAACTGGGACAGGCCGTTCAGACCCCCGACCGGCTTCTGGTCCGGCGCGGCCTCGACGCCCGCAAACAGGCCCAGGGCCATCACGCCGGTCACCCGCAGTTGCTCGACCATCTCGGGTTTCTCGGAGGGGGTGGCCAGCGTGGCGTAGCGGCGTGCCGCCTGTTCGCGCAGCTTGGCGTCGCCGAGCGCGGTGCGCAGGCGCAACCAGCCGTCCAGGTTGCCCTGCTCGTCGGCCGGGATGCGCAGGTAGCGGAAGCTCTCGGCCGGGGTGTCGCGCACGCCGGCGAGGAACACCCGTTGGCCCTCCAGCTCCACCGGCACCATGTAGTTGTGGAACTCGCGCGCCTGGCCGGCGCTGTCGCGCAGGCGGTAGGTGACCGCCGGGCCGATGTTGCGCAGGGTCTTGGTCTTGTTCGGGTTGACGCCCGAGCCCAGGTGCTTCTCCAGCGTGGCGGTGAGGTCGACCTTGCGCACGTCGGTGGCGCCTTGCTGGGCGTCGGCGAGGTTCTCGACATTGATCACCTTCAGGCCGGTGACCTCGAGCCTCAGCTGCTCGCTGCCATTGCCCAAGGTGGTGCCGCCGCCCACGTTGGTGTCGATCTCGAAGGCACCGGCGCCGGCGCGCAGCGGCACCGCGCGCAGCTTCACCGTGGAGCCACCATCGTCGAAGCTGCTCTGGTAGATGGCGATGCCACGGTGGAAGGCCGGCTCGTTGACCTTCACCGTGGCGGGGATGGCTTCGCCGGTCTCGTTGTCGTGGATCACGATCTCGCTCGCGAAGAGCTTGGGCATGCCCGTCTCGTAGTACTCGACGATGAACTTCTTCAGCTCGACGTCGAAGGGCAGGTCCTGCAGCACGATGCCATCCGGCATGCTCAGCACCGCCACGCCGGCGCGCGCGCCCTCGGGGACCAGCAGGTTGCCGCGGAAGGTGGGGTTGCCGGCGGGCAGCCGGTGCTCGGCGGGCACGTCCTTGATGAGCCCGCCGCCGTCGAAGGTGCTCTTGCCGGTGAAGAACATCTGCGCCTTGACCACCAGGTCGCCGTCGGACAGCCCGCCCAGGCAGATCAGCACGATGGCCGAGTGGGCCGCGAGGTAGCCGATCTTGCTGGCCCGCCCGGCTCGCGCGGCCACCATGGTGCCGCCCTCGCGCACCTGCGCGCGGGCCTGCCAGCCGTGGCGCCCCAGCACCGCCGAGACCTGGGCCAGCGCGGCTGCACGGTCCAGCGCCAGCGTGCCTTGGCCGCGGTGGTGGAAGGCGGCCAGCGACTGCTCGCGCAGGTTCTCCTTGAAGCTGCGCAGGTCGGCGACGATCTTCGGCGCGTTGCGCGCGATGCACAGGCTGGTGGAGGTCACCAGAAAGGCCAGGATGGTGAGGAACCAGCCTGCGCTGTAGACCGAAAAAAGGTGGAAGCGCCCGAACAGCTCGGCCCAGTACGGCCCGAACTGGTTGACGTAGTTGTTGATCGGCTCGTTCTGCTTGACCACCGTGCCGATCACTGCGGCGATGCAGATCAGCGCCAGCAGCGAGATCGCAAAGCGCATCGACGACAGCAACTCCAGCACCTCGCGGGCGCCGCCAGTGGCCGCCGGGCGATCAGGTGCCTGCGGCGGGGCCATCGTGGCGTTCGGGTCGGTCATCGGTGGATTATCCGGAACGCATGCAGCCTGCTGTGAACCAAGGTACTTGCGCGGATCCGGCTTCGCCGGCCCGCTGCAAGCGCCCCCTTGGGGGGCAGCGACCGGCAGGGAGCGTGGGGGTCAGCGCAGCCCGGCGATGTAGTCGGACACGGCGGCGATTTCCTTGTCGCTCATGCGCGCGGCGATGGATTGCATCTGCACGCTGTTGGCGCGCAGGCCGCTGCGGAAGGACTCCATCTGCAACTTCAGGTAGTCGTAGTGCTGGCCGCCGATGCGCGGGTACTGGGCCGGGAGGCCGGCGCCAGTGGGGCTGTGGCAGCCGGCGCAGGCGGGCACCTGCTTTTCGGCAATGCCGCCACGGTAGATCTTTTCGCCCAGCAGCACGGTGGCCTTGTTCTTGGCGAAGCCGGGCTTGGCCTGCTTGCTCGCGTAGAAGGCGGCGACGTTCTTCATGTCGGCCTCGCTCAGCGTGCCGGCAAAGCCCTTCATGATGGCGTTGTCGCGGGTACCCGCCTTGAACTCGGCCAGTTGCTTGGCCAGGTATTCCGGGTGCTGGCCCTGCAGGATCGGGTTCGCCGGCGAGCCGCGCGAACCGTCTGCGGTGTGGCAGGCAGCACAGACGTTGGTGGAGATCACCTGGCCCTTGGCCGGGTCGGCCTTGGCGGGTGCCGCCGCAGGCTCGTTGGCCCACGCGGGCAGGGCCAGCATGGCAGCCAGGAGGGCGGTGGTGGCAAAGGCGAAGCGGGTCTTCATCTCGGGCGGGCCTTGAGAATGGTGGGTGTTCTTGTGGTGCTCCGGGCAGCCCGAAACGAACCAAACCTGCGGATTTTACAATGCTCCATGACCGAACCTAAACGCCCGGGCCCGCCCGCGCTGTCCGCCGGCGCCCGCGCCGCCCTCGCCTGGGCCCACGGGGCCCGCTTTCTCACCACCGCCAGCCAGCTGGATCAGCTGCCGCAAGGCGACCTGCCGGAGATCGCCTTCGTCGGCCGCAGCAACGCCGGCAAGTCGACCGCCATCAACGCGCTGGCCCAGCGTCGCCAGCTCGCCTTCGCCTCCAAGACACCCGGCCGCACCCAGCACATCAACCTGTTCGCCCTCGGCCCGAAGGACGAGCCGGACAGCTATCTGGCCGACTTGCCCGGCTACGGCTACGCGACTGTCGAGCGTTCGGCCAAGCTGCGCTGGCAACAGGTGATGGCGGACTACCTGGAGTTGCGCCGCAACCTGGGCGGCGTGGTGCTGATGGTCGACAGCCGGCTCGGTTTCACGCCGCTGGACCAGCAACTGCTGAGTTTCATCGCGCCCCGGGTCGGCAACGGCGAGGTCAAGCTGCTGGTGCTGCTGACCAAGGCCGACAAGCTCAACAAGCGCGAGCAGCAGGCGTCGCTGCAGGCCGCGCAGGCGGCGCTGGCCGACCTGGCGACCGATTCAGCCGATCTGGGCCTGCTGCTGTTCTCGGCCCCCAAGCAGATCGGCATCGCCGACCTCGCCGAGACGGTGCACGGTTGGCTGCACCCGGCCAGCGACTGATCCTGCTGCGCTCCACGGCATGAGGCTCGATTTCGTTCAACCGTTCTCGGGCACCGACCTGGCCGCGATGGTGCTGGGCATGCTGTCCCTGCTGTATGCCGCCTTGTGGGTGCGCGACCGCGAACGAGGCATGTCCTGGCTGGCGCTGAGCTTCGGCATCGCCGCCATCTGGTATGCCGCCAGCGAGCGCCACCTGCCCACGGGTACGCACATCGACGTGGGCACGCGCGGCTGGGCGATGGTGATCCAGGTCTCGACCATGACGATGACTGTCGGCATCTTCCTGTACCTGGGCCGTCTGACCGCGGCCCGACGGTGGTTGTTGATCGCCCTGCTGGCGCCCGGGGTCGTGCAGTTCGCCTGGCTGCTGGCCGGCCTGGCCCTGCCGCGCGTGGTCGCCAATGCGGTGGCGCTGCTGGGCTACCTGGGCGCGGCCGGCGTGGCCTATGCCAGCGCCCGGCGCGAACCCGGGGCGGGCCACGGCGTCATCGGTGCGGCCCTGTTGGCAGTACCTTTGTGTCTGGCGGTGCTGGTGTGGCAACACGCGGAGATCCGACTGCTCCGCTACTACGGCGTGCTGCCGGTGCTGTTCTTCGGGCTGACCTTGCTGACGGTGAGCCTGCAACGCCGTCGCCGGGCGCTGGAGGCCGAGGTGCGGCGGCGGGCGCAGGCCGAGGCCAAGCTGACGCGCCTGAACCAGACCCTGGAGCAACAGGTGCTTGACCGTACCTCGGACCTGCAGGGCATGGTCGCCGGCCTGGAGAGTTTCAACCGCAGCGTCTCGCACGACCTGCGCGGGCCGCTCGGCGGTATCGAGGGGCTGGCGCGTCTGGCGCTCGAGGCGCTTGAACGTGGCGACACCTCCGTGGCGCGCCGCGTGCTGCCGGCCATCGCCGCCCAGGCCGACACCTCGCACCGCCTGGTGTCTGCGCTGCTGACCCTGGCGCGGGTGGGCGATGCCGCGCTCCGGCGCGCACCGGTGGTGCTCGGCGCGTTGGTCGACGAGGTCTTGGGGCAGGTGGCGCTCGCCGACAGTCAGCGCAGCCTGCCGCAGGTCGAGGTGGCCAGTTTGCCGACCGTGCATGCCGACGCCGATCTGCTGCGCCCGGTGCTGGTGAACCTGATCGGCAACGCCATCAAGTTCAGCAGGGAGCGCGAGGCGGCACGCGTGCAGATCAGTTCGAGCGCCAACGACGCCGAATTCGTGGTCTGCGTGCGCGACAACGGCGTGGGTTTCGACGCCGGCCAAAGCGATCGATTGTTCCAACCATTCCAGCGCTTGCACGGGCGCCAGTTCGAAGGCACGGGCATCGGCCTGAGCATCGTGCGCCGCGCGGTCGAGCGCCACGGCGGCAGGGTCTGGGCCGAAGCGGCGCCGGGCGGGGGCGCCGCGTTCTACTTCACGTTGCCGCGCGCTGCGGCCTGACCCCGGCGCGGGCCCGACCCACAGCCCGACAGCCTCCTAGAACGGGATGTCGTCGTCCATCTCGTCGATGCCGCTGCTCGACCGAGGGGCCGGGCGCGGGGCCGGGGCGCGGGGCGCCGGGGCTGGGCGGCTGCTGGCACCGCCGCCTTCGTTCTCGCGGTTGTAGCTGTCGTCGCCGCCACCGGCGCCTTCACGGCCGCCGAGCAGTTGCATCTCCGAGGCCAGGATCTCGGTGGTGTACTTTTCGACACCGTCCTTGTCGGTCCATTTGCGGGTCTTCAGGCGGCCTTCGACATAGACGGCGCGGCCTTTTTTCAGGTATTCACCGGCGATTTCGGCCAGGCGGTCGTTGAACACCACCCGGTGCCACTCGGTTTCTTCCTGCTTTTCGCCAGTTTCGCGGTTCTTCCAGTTGCGCGTGGTCGCGATGCTGACGGTGCACCAGGCCACGCCAGAGGGGTTGTAGCGGACTTCGGGATCGCGGCCCAGGTTGCCGACGAGGATGACTTTGTTGACTGAGGCCATGCGAGCGCTCCTGGAGATGCTGGTTCGAAAGCGGGGAGGGGAGATTGTGCCGCAAGGCGCCCACCCAGAAAAAAAGGGAAGCACCTTGCGGTGCTTCCCTGTCGCTGGCGTGTGGCTGTTCAGCGGCGCCGCAGGAGGGCCGCCTTGCTGGCGCTTTGCAGGCCGCGGATGCCTTGCAGTACGCCCGGCTCGACCGCCAGCAGCGTCACACCCAGCGTGGCACCGGTGTCGGGGTCGGCACCCTGGGCCAGCCGCAAGGCGCCCAGGTAGCGCACGCCCAGTGTGGCACCGTGCCAGCCCAGCTTGACCTTGGCCGAGTCGCCGGGCACCACCTGCGAGGGCAGGCCGCGCACATGCAGCGGCACCGTGGCGCCGCTCGGCGTGACGACCCAGGACGACAGCGTGAAGGACGTACTGACACCATCGGCCGGGGCGAAGCCATGCACACAGGCGGTGTAGTCGCTGGCGGCCGGTGACACCAAGGTCACGCGTTCCTCGGTGGTGGCGCCGGCACTGGAGCCGACCAGGTTGCCACCGGCGTCGTACACGAACAGGTCGAGGTCGTCGTTGCCCTTGCCGGAGCTGTCGGCGTCGTAGGTGGCGAAGCGGACCGCCATGGTGCCGGTCGGTGCGCCGAAGGTGAACTTCACCGTGCCGGGCGCGTTGGCGCGGCAGGCGGAGTCGCCGTCCCGGTCAGTGGCCCGCGTGACCACCGCGTCGCTGCGGGTCGCAGGCAGCAACCCGCCAGTCTGCGAGCTGAGGTCGCCGGTGTAGCCGAACTGGTAGTTCACCCTCAGCGTGTCGGCGGCGTTCAGGCTGGACAGGTTGCTCGGCCCGGTGAGGTTGGTCAGCCGCGCCATGACCGGGCTGCGGACCTGGTGGGTACCGTCGCTCCAGACCAGGGTGCCCTGGTTCCAGGCGCCGAGCACCGCGCCGTTGCCGGTCAGGGTGACCTCGAAGCGGCCCTTCTGGCCCTTTTCAAGGGTCAGGCTGGGTGGATTGACCGTGGCGGTGAAGCCATCGACGCCGATGCTCGCGTTGTAGGTCACCCGCGAGTTGCCGAGGTTGCGCACCGTGCGCCGGAAGGTGATGACCCCCGGGACGTCGGCGCTGAACGAGGCCAGGTTCAGCTCGCTGGCGGGAATGGAGCCCACCGACAGGCAGGTCGGTGACGAGGCGGCCAGCGTGCCTTCGCCGCAAAGGTAGCGCCAGTAGTCGGTCGGGTCCAGCGGATAGATCAGGCCCGAGTCCAGTGCGCCGTTGGGGTTGACATGGCCGGCGCCGTAGCCCTTGAAGGCGTTGTCCTGGGAGCCGTCAGCCAGCTTCACCGGGCCGGCACTGGTCATCAGCGCCGACTTGATCGACGCCGGGCCCCAGTAGTTCGGGTGCTTCTGCTTGACCAGCGCCGCGAGGCCGGCGATGTGCGGGCCGGACATCGAGGTGCCATCGAGGAACTCGGCGATCTCGCCGGGCACGATGGAGCCGTCGAGGATGCCGTCGTGGTAGGCCTGGCTCGGCTGCGCCACCGCGAAGGCGGCCAGCACCGCCACGCCGGGCGCGGTGATATCGGGCTTCATCACCGACGGCGTGGCCATGTTGGGCCCGCGTGAGGAGAACTCGGCCATCACCGGTGCGGGCACGCCGGGCTCCAGCGCCGCCACGCCCAACTCGGCCTTGGCCTTGGACTGGGCGGCGTAGGCACGCAATGCGTCCCGGTTCTCGACCGGCAGGTGCACCGTGGGCACCCAGTGGGCATCGTCGTTCAGCGTCGTGGAGCCGCCCCCGGGCAGGCTGGCCGGGGTGTTCACCATGATCATGCCGACACCGCCAGCCTGGGAAACCTCCTGGCTCTTTTCCACCCGGGCGATCGTGCCCCGGTCGCAGAGCACCACCTTGCCTTCGACCTTGGCAGGATTGAGCGAGCCGATACGGCACAGGCGGGCGCTCTCCACCGAGCCGCTGGCCACATCGGTGGACAGCACCAGGTTGGTCAGGGGCAGCCCCTTGGACTGCGAGGCACCATGGTAGGTGTTGCCATCGCCCGTCGTAGCGTCGGCCATCAGGAAGCGGCCGTGGGTCGACGCCGCCACCGTGGTCAGCCAGGGGCTGGGGTGTGCCACGGCGGTGCCGGGGCCCGAGTTGCCAGCCGACGCGGCGACGAACACGCCGGCCGTGGCGGCATTCAGGAACGCCACCTCGACCGGATCGAGCAGGTCGGTCTGGGTCCCGCTGATCGAGAAGTTGATGACGTCGACGCCGTCCGCCACGGCCTGGTCGATCGCGGCGACCGAGTCGCCCGTCCAGCAGTTGTTGGAGAAGGCCAGCGTATCCAGCCAGCTCCAGCAGACCTTGTAGTTCGCCAGCCGGGCGCGTGGCGCCATGCCCGAGATCGGGCCCAGGTTCTGGGTGTGCGACATCGCATCGGCGCCCCAGTTGCCGCCGGCGGTGGACGAGGTGTGGCTGCCGTGGCCGGTGACGTCACGCGGCGAACCGACGAACTCGAACCAGGCGGGCTTGACGCCGCTGGCCTTGAACGAGGCGTCGAACGCGCGCGCGCCGATCACCTTGTTGTTGCAGTGCTTGGCCGGGTCGAAGCCGGGGCCGGCGACACAGCTGCCGCTCCAGCCGGCCGGCGGCGGGCCGTAGGCCAAGGTGCCGCCGGTGTTCACCGGCTTGCCGTTCGCGTCCACCTGGTCGTAGAAGGATGAGTTCTCGGGCTGGAAGCCTCCATCGACGATGCCGATGACCACATCCTCGCCCTGAACCGCGGTGCCCTTGCGGGTCATCGACCAGACGCCGCCGGGGATGTCCAGGCCCAGGAAATGCGGGGTGTAGTTGGTGTCCAGTTGACGGGGGGTGTCCAGTGTCACCGCCAGCACGCCGGGCATGCGCGCCAGCCTGCGGGCCTGCTTGTCGCTCAGCACCGCGGCAAAGCCGTTGAAGGTGTAGTGGTAGCGGTGCAGCATCTTCACCTTGCCGCCCAGCCGC
The DNA here is from genome assembly GCA_018780145.1 of Vitreoscilla sp. GTDB lineage: Bacteria > Pseudomonadota > Gammaproteobacteria > Burkholderiales > Burkholderiaceae_C > Ideonella. The sequence goes on from JADMKA010000006.1 coordinate 17,431, forward strand.
GCCAGCGCGGCCTGGCGTTGCCGATCGAGGTGCTGCACGTAGTTTTGCACCGCAGGGCTGTTCACCCGCAGGCGTGCCCCTTCGGCCACCTGGGTCGCCGCCAGGCCGGGCACACCGCCGCGGTAGGACGCCGCTGGCGGGTCGGCCAGCTGGACGATGTAGGAGCGCGGCTTGCCGGCGGCTTCGGCCGAGAATGACAGGGCGGACGCCGCCGCCATCAAGCAAGCCAGGGCCACGGGCCCTCTCGTGAAGGGTGCAACCATGTCGGAATCCTCGTCGGGGGTGGGAGGGAAGCGGCCAGTCTAGGCAGCGGGATGGCGCTGCTGTACGGTGGGAACCCGCGGGCCCAGGCCGATCCTGCGGTTCCAGGCCGTTCCGGTGGCCGCATCCCCCCAATTTGAAGGAGTCTTCCGATGATTCACGGTTCACGCTGGCAGGTTGTTCTGCTCGCCTGGAGCGCCGGCCTGGTGACATCCGCGTGCGCCGCGCCACCTGTCGCGGCGGACTCGACCGCCCTGAACGCCCGCCTGCTGGCCGAGATCGGCGACGCCACCTGCGATGCCGACGCGCAGTGCCGCACCCTGGCCGTCGGCCACAAGGCCTGCGGCGGCCCGGAGTCCTACCTGCCCTGGTCGACCCGGGTCAGCAACGAGGCCAGGCTGCGCGCCCTCGCTGCCGAGTTCGCCGCCGCGCGGCGGGCCGAGAGCCAGCAGTCGGGCCGCGTCTCCGACTGCTCGATGGTGGTCGATCCGGGTGCCCGCTGCGAGGCCGGCCGCTGCGTCCCGGCGGGGCGCGGTGGGGCGGCCCTGGTCCGATAGGGCCGCGGGCAAGCCCATGAAAAACGCCACCCGGAGGTGGCGTTCAAGGAGCGTCCGGCGCGTCAGGTCGGCGCGGCGTTGCGGTCGAACGGCAGGTTGAGCTGGCTCAGGTCCTTGCGGGTCTCGACCAGCACCAGCGGGCCTTCGTCCAGCACCACCATCGGCGGCCGCTCGCGCGGTACGTGCACCGGCTTGGGCTCGGCGGCGATCGCCTCCTGCACCAGGCGGATCTTCTCCGCGTCCGAGTTCACCCAGGTCAGGCCGGCGGTGTCGGCGATGCGGTTCAGGTCGTCCATCGCCAGCACATAGGGTTCGACGCGAACCGGCGCAGGTGACGGGGCAGCCTCGGCCGCCACGGCGGCGATGGGGGCCGCCTCGGCGAACGTGGCCACCACCGGGGGCGGCAGCTCCGTCGCCTGGGCTTCAGCCCGCTCGTCGCGGTCGCGGCGCTCACGTCGATCGCGCCGCTCGCGGCGGCCGGCGTCGGCCACGTCGCCGGCGGGCGTCGTGTCGACCTCCGCGGCCACCGGGGCGGCTGCGGCCGTGGCCTCGCCCTCGGCTTCGGCAGGAGCGTCGTCGGCTTCGCCTTCAGCGCGTGGCTGGCCGTCGCGGGCCTCGTCGCGGCCACCGCGGCCGCCACGGCGGCGGCGGCGGCGGCTGCGCTCGCCCTGTTCACCTTCTGCCGGAGCCGGCGTGCCGTCGGGCAGCAGGTTCTCGGCGGGAGCCTCAGCGTCCGCCACGTCCGCCACGTCCGCCACGGGCGGGCGCTCGGCCTGGCGCGGGGCGCGTTTCGGCGCATCGTCCAGGGCCGCCAGATTGGGCTGGGTGGCTTCGAACTCGTCCGAGACGGTCAGCGGGGCCGGCGCATTGCCGCGGCGGCTGCCCTCGGGGTTGCGGCCATCACGGCGGCCGTCGCGGCGGCCCTCGCCGCGGCCCTCGGCACGGGCTTCACCACGGCCCTCGGCGCGCGCTTCGCCTCGGCCCTCGTTGCGGCCCTCGTTGCGGCCACCCTGGCGGGCGCTCTCGGCGGGCTTGCCGCCTTCGCGGGCAGCGTCGGCCGGGCGGCCTTCGCCCCGACCACTGCGCTCACCTCGCTCGTTGCGATCACGCCGGCCGCCGCGGCCGCCACGCTCGCCGGACTTGCCGTTGCGGCCACCTTCGCGGCCAGCGTCACGCGGCGTGTCGCGGCCGGTGCCTTCGCGCTTGGCCGCTGGCGTGGCCACGGCAGGGGCTGGGGCGGGTGCCGAAGGGGCGTCGCCACCGAACAGCTTCTTGAGCCAACCGAAGAATCCGCCGCTGGCAGGCACGGGGGCCTTGACAGGCGGGGGCGTCACCGGAGCGGCAGCGACCGGCGTGGGGGCCGGCGCCGGGGGAGGCGGCGCGATCGGCGCGGGTTGATCGGGCAACACGCCCTTGATCACCGGTTCCTGCTTGGTCTTGGCCTTTTCGCGGCGCGAGATCGCGACCTCGTCGTCCGGCTCCTCGATCATCGTGTAGCTGGCCTGCAGGTTCTCCAGGCGCGGGTCGTCGTGGCGAAGGCGCTCGAGCTTGTAGTTCGGCGTCTCCAGGTGCTTGTTGGGCACCAGCAGCACGGTGGTGCGCTGCTTCAGCTCGATCTTGGTGATCTCGGTGCGCTTTTCGTTGAGCAGGAACGAGGTCACCTCCACCGGCACCTGCACGTGCACGGCGGCGGTGTTCTCCTTCATCGCCTCTTCCTGGATGATGCGCAGGATCTGCAGGGCGGAGGATTCGGTGTCGCGGATGTGGCCGGTGCCGTTGCAGCGCGGGCAGGTGATGTGGCTGCCTTCACTCAGGGCCGGGCGCAGGCGCTGGCGGCTCAGTTCGAGCAGGCCGAACTTGCTGATCGAGCTGAACTGCACGCGGGCGCGGTCGGAGCGCAGCGCGTCGCGCAGACGCTGTTCGACCTCGCGGCGGTTCTTGCTCTCTTCCATGTCGATGAAGTCGACGACGATCAGGCCACCCAGGTCGCGCAAGCGCATCTGGCGCGCGATTTCATCGGCGGCTTCCAGATTGGTGCGGGTCGCGGTTTCCTCGATGTCACCGCCGCGCGTGGCTCGGGCCGAGTTGACGTCCACCGAGACGAGGGCTTCGGTGTGGTCGATCACGATGGCGCCGCCGGACGGCAGGTTGACCGTGCGCGAGAACGCGGTCTCGATCTGGTGCTCGATCTGGAAGCGGCTGAACAGCGGCGCGTCGTCGCGGTAGCGCTTCACGCGCGATGCCGATTCCGGCATCACATGGTTCATGAACTGTTGCGCCTGATCGTAGATGTCGTCGGTGTCGATCAGGATCTCGCCGACATCCGAGGTGAAGTAGTCGCGGATCGCACGGATCACCAGCGACGACTCCTGGTAGATCAGGAACGCGCCCTTGCCGCCCTTGGACGCGCCATCGATGGCGTCCCACAGCTTGAGCATGTAGTTCAGGTCCCACTGCAGCTCGGGGGCCGAGCGGCCGATGCCGGCGGTGCGGGCGATCAGGCTCATGCCCTTGGGGTACTCGAGCTGGTCGAGGTTTTCCTTCAGCTCTTCGCGGTCTTCGCCCTCGATGCGCCGGCTGACGCCGCCGCCGCGCGGGTTGTTGGGCATCAGCACGAGGTAGCGGCCGGCCAGCGACACGAAGGTGGTCAGCGCCGCGCCCTTGTTGCCGCGCTCTTCCTTCTCGACCTGCACCAGCAGTTCCTGGCCGTTGGAGATGACGTCGGAGATCTTCGCGTCGCGGACGCCCACGCCCTCCTTGAAGTAGGTGCGTGAGATTTCCTTGAACGGCAGGAAGCCGTGGCGGTCTTCACCGTAGTCGACGAAGCAGGCCTCGAGCGACGGCTCGACGCGGGTCACGACGGCCTTGTAGATGTTGCCCTTGCGCTGTTCGCGGCCCTCGATCTCGGTCTCGAAATCGAGCAGTTTCTGGCCGTCGACGATCGCGAGGCGCCGCTCTTCGGGCTGCGTCGCGTTGATCAGCATGCGTTTCATGTGCACTCCTTGTCACGCGCCGGCCCGTCATGGGCAGGCGCGAGCCTGGAGGTGAGTCGGTTTCCCCGGGGGGCTCCGGCCGTCACCTCGACCAATGCACGAGAAACAAGGAATGAGGCCGGAAGAAGGAATCGCCCTGGACTGTCAGGAACCGCGATGGGCGGTGACTGCGACAGCGTTGGCGCGTGCGGCGAGTGGAAAGTGGCGTTGGCGGTTGCCCGAACCCCGGCGAGGCCTGGCGGTAACCGCCGATGGCCGGGCGCCATGGACCCGAGGCCGCACCGGCGAGACATCGCCGGGGCATCGGGTCATGGAGCTGAAATGGGGGGAGGGCAACATGCGCTTTCGGCGCTCTTCTTTTCGTCGCTGGCGGCGAGGCGCATGCGGGTCACGCGGGCGCCTCGTGCCAAAAACCTTGATGGATTCCCCACCGGGGCGGGGCGGCACATCCGATATTTCTCTGCCACTTCCTTCGCGCCGGCCGCCGGGTCACTTTGGGACCCGCCATTCAGGCGCCGTGGGGAAGCGTTGCATCACCTTGTAGCGGGCGCAATCAGCCGCCCGCCGCCATGATGGACCCGTGGTGCCCAGGTAAACTCTGGAAAATCAAGCACTTACGGCTCTAACGTGGCGCAGACCATTATAAAGGCGAAAAGCCACGCCGCCGCGCCCCCGGCGGCGGCCCCGCAAGTGCGCCAGGTCACGGTGGACGACGGCTCGGATGGGCAGCGGCTGGACAACTTCCTGCTGCGCGAGCTGAAGGGCGTGCCCAAGACCCATGTCTACCGCATCATCCGCTCCGGCGAGGTGCGGGTGAACAAGGGCCGGGCCGGCGCCGACACCCGCTTGCAGGTCGGTGATGTCGTCCGCCTGCCGCCGGTGCGCGTCGCGCCGCCGCCCACCGAGGAATCCCAGGCGGCGGTGCCGCCACGCGAGTTCCCGGTGCTGTTCGAGGACGAGCACCTGATGGTGGTCGACAAGCCCGCCGGCGTGGCGGTGCATGGCGGCAGCGGGGTGAGCTTCGGCGTCATCGAGCAGCTTCGCCGGGCCCGGCCGGCGGCGAAGTTCCTCGAGCTCGTGCACCGGCTCGACAAGGAAACCTCCGGCCTGCTGCTGCTGGCCAAGAAGCGCAGCGCGCTCACCGCGCTGCAGGACCAGTTCCGCCAGCGCGAGACCGGCAAGACCTACGCGGCGCTGGTGATCGGCGCCTGGCCGGCGAAGACCAAGGTCATCGACGTGGCCCTGCACAAGTACCTGAACGCCGACGGCGAGCGCCGCGTGCGGGCGGTGGAGAACGACCACGACGAAGGCCGGCGCTCGATCTCGCTGGTGCGCATCGCCGCGTCCTATGCCGCCTTCACGCTGCTGGACGTGACCATCAAGACCGGCCGCACGCACCAGATCCGCGTCCACCTGGCGCACACCGGTCACGCCATCGTCGGCGACGACAAGTACGGCGATTTCCCGCTCAACAAGGCGCTGGCCGCGGGCCGGCTGGTGCCGGGATGCCGGTTCGACAGGATGTTCCTGCACGCGCGCCGGCTGGCTTTCGACCATCCCGCCAGCGGGGAACGTATCGAGTTGACGGCCCCCCTGCCACCCGAATGCGAGACACTGCTGGCGCATCTGCCCACCCCCTGAACCCATGCGATCCCGACGCTTTGACCTGATTGCCTTCGACTGGGATGGCACCCTGTTCGACTCCACCGCGCTGATCGTGCGCAGCATCCAGACCGCCTGCCGCGACCTCGACCTGCCGGTGCCCGACGACGAGCGTGCCGGCTACGTCATCGGCCTGGGCCTGCACGACGCCCTGCAGCACGCGGTACCCGGCCTTGCGGCCGAGCGCTATCCCGAGCTGGGCAGGCGCTACCGCCACCACTACCTGGCCAGCCAACATGAGTTGAGCCTGTTCTCCGGCACGCTGGAGATGCTGCACGACCTGAAGGCGCGGCATCACGTTCTCACCGTGGCCACCGGCAAGAACCGGCGCGGCCTCGACGAGGTGCTGGCCATGACCGAGCTGCGCGGCCTGTTCGACGGCAGCCGCACCGCCGACGAGACCCTGTCCAAGCCGCACCCGCTGATGTTGCAGGAACTGATGGCCGAGTTCGGAGTGGCGCCCGAACGCACGCTGATGATCGGCGACACCACCCACGACCTGCAGATGGCGGTCAGCGCCGGCGTGCCCTGCGTGGGGGTGAGCTTCGGCGCGCACGACCACGCCACCTTCGAGCCTTTCGCGCCGCTGTTCGTGGCGCACTCCACCCGCGAGCTGCACCACTGGCTGCTGCACCACGCATGAACGCGCCCGGCCCGATCCCCCCACAGGCGCTGTGCGCCAGCGACGAGCTCGAGGAGCGCGGCAAGGCGGTGGTCTTCGACGTGCTGCTGTGGCGCCAGCCGGCGCGTGCCTTCGCGCTGCGTTTCGATGGCCGGGTGGTGGCCTACCTGAACCGCTGTGCCCACGTGCCCACCGAGCTCGATTGGCAGCCGGGCGAATTCCTGGACACGGACAAGCGCTGGATCATCTGCTCGATCCACGGCGCCACCTACGAGCCGGCCGATGGCTACTGCATCGCCGGCCCCTGCCGCGGCGAACAGCTGATGGCGCTGGACATCAGCGAGCGCGACGGGCAGGTGTATTGGTATCCTAGCCCCGACATCCAGCCGGTTCCCTTCGACTGACACCGCGCTGCCCCCACCTTTCCTGCCAGGCCCTGCCACGACATGAACGAACCGACGGATCGCGATCACCCGGCCACGCAGCCGTTCGACCCGGAGCAGGCGCCGCTCGCCGCCGCGGCCGAAGCGGCCCCACCCGCCGCCCCGCCGGCATCGGTGCGCGCAGCCCCCGCGTCGGCCGAGGTGCCTGCCGCCGGGCCCTCGCTCGCTGGGCTGGAGGCGCTTCTGCGCGAGGCCAGCGGTGCATTCCTGCGCGAGCGCCGCAGCGAGCGCCGCTGGCGCCTGGTGTTCCGCCTGGCCTGGTTCGGCCTGGTGCTGGCGGTGGTCTGGGCGCTGTTCACCCAGCGCAGCGGCCACCCGAGTGCACCCACCGGGCCGCACACCGCCCTGGTCGAGGTCCGCGGCGAGATCGCGGCCGACACCGAGGCCAATGCCGAACTGCTGGTGTCGTCGATCCGCACCGCCTTCGAGGACGAAGGCGCGCGGGCGGTGGTACTGCGCATCAACTCGCCCGGCGGCAGCCCGGTGCAGGCCGGCATCGTCAACGACGAGATCCGGCGGCTGAAGGCCCTGCACAAGAAGAAGGTCTACGCGGTGGTCGAGGAGACCTGCGCCTCCGGGGCCTACTACATCGCCGTGGCCGCCGACGAGATCTATGTGGACAAGGCCAGCATCGTCGGCTCGATCGGCGTGCTGATGGACGGCTTTGGTTTCACCGGCCTGATGGAGAAGCTGGGCGTCGAGCGCCGCCTGCTGACCGCCGGCGAAAACAAGGGCATGCTTGACCCCTTCTCACCGCCCGACGCCCGGCAGACGGCACTCGCCAAGGGCATGCTGGACCAGATCCACCAGCAATTCATCGCGGTGGTCCGCGAAGGCCGCGGCAGCCGGCTCAAGGAAACGCCGGAGACCTTCTCCGGCCTGTTCTGGAACGGCGAGGAGGCCGTCAGGCTCGGCCTGGCCGACCACCTGGGCAACCTCGACTACGTCGCCCGCGAGGTGGTGAAGGCCGAGGAGGTGATCGACTACACGCCGCAGGAGAACGTGGCCGAGCGCCTGGCCAAACGCTTCGGCGCGTCGATCGGCGAAGGCGCGGTGCGCACCTTGCGCAGCCTCGCACCGATCCGCTGACATCGCGTCAACGGGCCCCAGGGGTGTTGCCACGGCGATGACCGATCCCGCCCCACTGGACGTCCGGCCCGCGGACGCTTCGGACTGGACCGTGGCTCGCGGCGTCGAGCAGGTGCAAGCCTGGCATCGGCGTCATCCCCTGGCCCGCAAGCTGGGTGCGCACGAGGTCACTGGCCTGGGCCTGATCGCCCTGCCGTACGGGCCGGGCGAATCCGGCACCGTCGGGCCGCTGTTCCACGAACCGGCGTTGCTCCCGGGCCTGTCGCACCGGGAGCTCGCGGCGTTCGCCGCGCGGCATGCGGTGCCGTTCCGGCCGGGGGCGGGTGATTGGCCGGTGCGGGTGATCGACCGGGCTGACGCCTCGCTCGACCCGCCACCCGAGACCCGCTACCTGCTGACGGCGGCGATCCGCGACGCCCGTGCCGGCGCCACCGTGCCGCAACGGGTGCTGATCGCGCCGGGCTCGCCCGCCGTCTGGGGCGAGCGGCAGTTCAGCCGCGTTCGCGTCGGTGCGCTGCTCGGGGCCGTCGTGCTGTCGATCGGGTTGGCCATGGGCTGGGCGTGGCGGCAACGCCTGCCGGAGGTTCCGCCACCGGCCGCGGCTGCCAGTGCGGCTGCCAGTGCGATGCGGCCCGCGGCCAGCGTTGCCGCTGCGGGCTCGGCCCCTGCGGCGGCTGCCCCCCTCGTGGCCGTGGCGTCATCACCCCCGGCGTCATCACCCCCGGCGTTGGTGCCCGCACCGGCGGCTTCCGCGGCGGCCTCCACACCGTCACCCCAGCCGAGAGCCTCTGGGCCGGCCGTGGCCATGCCGCCATCGCCGGCCGCCTCACTGGCCCACCCGGCCGTCACGGTACCCCCGGCGGCCCCGGTGGTGCCCATGCCGGCGCTCCGGTCGCCCACCGGTGGGGCCTCCACAGCCGTGCCGTCGGCCGTGCCCAGCCGTCACTACGCCCTGGTCTCGCCGCCCGAAAAGAGGCGCGCCGCGGCCGAGGCCACGCTGGAGCGCCTGCGCCAGACCCTGGGCCCGGCGATCGGCGACCTGCAGGCCCAGGTGATGCCCACCCCCCAGGGGTTCGTCGTGACCCTGTGGCCCCTGGCGACCCAGGCCGACGCCGAGCGCATGGCGGCCGTGCTCGAGCGGCGGCGGTTGCCGATGAAGTGGATGGAGTTCTAGCCGTGGCCGGGTCCTCGTCGCGCCGCAGTTCCTCGTCGTCGCGCTCCGGTTCACGATCGCAGCGGGTCGCTGTGGCGCGTTCGCCAGGCAGCCCGTCGCCCCGCCGGTTGCTGGCGGCGCAGGTCGTCGCCTGGCACAACCGCCATCCGCTGGCCCGGCGCATCAGCCGGCGTGACCTGCGCGGCTACGGCGTCGTCGCGCTGCCCTTCTCGCCCAACGCCGGGCCGGAAGGCCCGGCACGCTTCCCGATGTTCGACGACCTGTCCCTGGTGCCGGGCCTGGCGCGTCAGAAGGTGGTGGCACTGGCGTTGGGGCAGGGTTGGGCCGAACGGCCCGGCGCGCCCGAGTGGCCGGTGCGAACGGTACCGGTGGCCAAGGGCTGGGACGCCACGCAGTCGCAACCGGTGCACCTGCTCACGGTGGCCCTCAAGCGTGGTCGGCGTGCGCCGGTGCGGGTGCTGGTCGGCCGGGCCGGTGAGGCGGTGCTGGGCCGGCGCGCGTTGAGTTGGCCGCGGTTGGCGCTGGCGGGTCTGGCGGGGCTGGCTCCGGTGGGTTTGCTGGGCTGGGCGCTGATGGCCTGGTTGCCGAGCCCAGACGCCCGGCACACCGAGGCCGCCGCCCCGCAGGCGATGGCCATTCCGGGCGCCACCGCGAGCCCGCCGGCTCGGGCGGTACCTTCTGCCGCGCCAAGCCTCACTGGCCTGCCAGAGGGGCCCGGGCCCGATGCACGCAGCGGCAGCCCGGCCGATCCCGCTCAGGCCGTGCACACGCCGTCGACTCCGGTGCCCGGCTTCGCGGCGGGTGAACTGCGGCCGCTGCCCGCCGACGCGGACCCGCGCACGTCGGCCGCGCCGACGCTGTTCCGGCTGCAGAGCACGCCCTACCGGGATCCGAGCCAGCTGAAGGCGCAGGCGCTGCTGATCCAGTCGGTGTTCGCCGTGCTCGGCGACTCCGCCAGCAGCCTGCGGACCGACGTGGCCGGATCGCCAGACGGCGACGTGCTGACCATCGGCCCCTTCACCCAGCGCGCCGAGGCCGAGCGGGTCGCCAAGCGCCTGGCCGCCCGCGGCGTGACCATGACGGTGTCGCCCCCCTGACCGGGGTAGAACCAGCGCTCGGTTCTTTCCCCGCCGAAGCAGGCAGAATGCGCCCCTTGCTGCGATGCAGCAAGGCCCAGGACTCCGCAGAGACCGACCATGAGTGTTCACCCCCCATCTGCCGCCGACACCCCGGCTTCCCGCCCGGTGCTGAACCTGCCGCGCCTGCGCGAGGCCCAGGGCCGTGGCGAGAAGATCGCCATGCTGACCTGCTACGACGCCACCTTCGCCCGCGTGCTGGACGACGCCGGTGTCGACGTGCTGCTGGTCGGCGATTCGCTGGGCAACGTCATCCAGGGCGAGGCCAGCACGCTGCCGGTCACGCTGGAGCAGATGGCGTACCACACGCGCTGCGTGGCACAGGGCAAACGCGCGGCCTTCCTGATTGCCGACATGCCGTTTGGCGCCTACGAGGCCAGCCCCGAGCAGGCCTTTGCGTCGGCGGTGGCGCTGATGCGCTCCGGCGCGCAGATGGTCAAGCTCGAAGGGGGCGGCTACACCGCCGAGACGGTGCGCTTCCTGGTCGAGCGCGGCATCCCCGTCTGCGCCCACCTGGGCCTGACGCCGCAGCGCGTGCACGCCATCGGTGGCTACCGCGTCCAGGGCCGCGACGACACCAGCGCGGCCCTGCTGCGCGCCGACGCGGCCGCGCTGGCCGACGCCGGCGCGGCGATGCTGGTGCTGGAACTGGTGCCTTCGATCCTGGCGCGCGAGATCAGCGCCACGCACCCGCAGCTGATCACGATTGGCATCGGTGCCGGCGCCGGCACCTCCGGCCAGGTGCTGGTGCTGCACGACATGCTGGGCCTCGTCGGCGGTGCCGGGGCGAAACGCCCGCGCTTCGTGCGCGACTTCACCCGGCTGCCGGGCAGTGCGGCCGAGGCCGCCGGCCTGTCGATCGCCCAGGCCGTGGCGGCCTACGTGGCCGCCGTGAAGGGTGGCAGCTTCCCCGACGAGGCCCAGCATGGCTACTGAGGTCGTCCACACCATCGCCGGGCTGCGCGCGGCGCTTGCCGGCCAGCACCGCACGGCCTTCGTGCCGACCATGGGCAACCTTCACGAAGGGCACCTGTCGCTGGTGCGCGAGGCGCGCCTGCGCGGCGGGCCGGTGGTGGCCAGCATCTTCGTCAACCGCCTGCAGTTCCTGCCGCACGAGGATTTCGACCGCTACCCACGCACGCTGGCCCGTGACGTGGAACTGCTGGAAAGCGCCGGCTGCGACCTGGTCTTCGCGCCCGACGAGGCCGAGCTCTACCCCGAGCCGCAGGCCTACAAGGTGCAGCCGCCGGCCGCGCTGGCCGACATCCTGGAGGGCGAGTTCCGGCCCGGCTTCTTCACGGGGGTCTGCACCGTGGTGTTGAAGCTGTTCCAGTGCGTGCAGCCGGCGGTGGCCGTGTTTGGCCAGAAGGACTACCAGCAGCTCAAGGTCATCACCGCGATGGCCCGCCAGTTCGCCCTGCCCACCGAGGTGGTGGGCGCGCCGACCGTGCGTGCCGAGGATGGCCTGGCGCTGTCCTCGCGCAACGGCTACCTGGGCGCCGCCGAGCGCACCGAGGCCGTGGCGCTGGCCGCGGCGCTGCGCCAGCTCGCCGACGGCGCGCGCGACCCAGGTGCCAGTCTGCCCGCGCTCGAGCAGCAGGCGGCCGAGGTCCTGCGGGCGCGCGGCTGGGCGCCGGACTACCTCACGCTGCGCCGCCGCAGCGACCTGCTGCCACCCGGCGAGGCCGAGCGCCTGGGCACCGAGCCCTTGGTGGCGCTGGGCGCCGCGCGCCTGGGCGCGACCCGGCTGATCGACAACCTCGAATGCTGAACTGGACGTTCCCATGAACACCGCCGTCACCGAACAACCCATCACCTTGCACCGCGCCGTGCCGGCCACCCCCACCGCCGAGGCGCGCTGGCCGGTGGCCGAGATCGAGGCGCTGTTCTCGCTGCCCTTCCCGGACCTGATCCACCGTGCGCAGACCGTGCACCGCCAGCACTTCGACCCCAGCGAAGTCGAGCTGGCCACGCTGCTGTCGATCAAGACCGGTGGCTGCCCGGAAGACTGCGGCTATTGCCCGCAGTCGGTCCACTACGACACCGGGGTCGAGGCCGGCAAGCTGATGGAGACGGCGGCGGTGCGCGAGGCCGCCGAGGCCGCCAAGGCCGCGGGCGCCACGCGCTTTTGCATGGGCGCCGCCTGGCGCGAGCCCAAGGACCGTGACATCGAGAAAGTGGCCGAGCTGGTGCGCGAGGTCAAGGCCATCGGCCTCGAGGCCTGCTGCACGCTGGGCATGCTCAGCGAGATGCAGGCCCGCACGCTGAAGGGCGCGGGGCTGGACTACTACAACCACAACCTCGACACGGCACCCGAGGCCTACGGCCGCATCATCACCACGCGCGACTACCAGGAGCGGCTGGACACGCTGGAGCATGTGCGCAGCGCCGGCATGTCGGTGTGCTGCGGCGGCATCGTCGGCATGGGCGAGAGCCGCACCGAGCGCGCCGGCCTGATCGCCCAGCTGGCCAACCTGGAGCCGTACCCGGAGTCGGTGCCGATCAACGAGCTGGTGCGCGTCGAGGGCACGCCGCTGGCCGACACCGAGAAGATCGACCCCTTCGAGTTCGTGCGCACCATCGCGGTGGCCCGCATCACCATGCCCACCGCCCGCGTGCGCCTGTCGGCTGGCCGCCAGCAGATGGACGAGGCGCTGCAGGCCCTGTGCTTCGTCGCGGGCGCGAACTCCATCTTCTACGGCGACAAGCTGCTGACCACCGGCAACCCCGACGTCGAGCGCGACCGAGCGCTGCTGGGCCGCCTGGGGCTGCATGCACGGGATGTGTCCCATACCTGAGGCCCCACCATGTTCCGTACTTTCCTGAACGCCAAGATCCACCGCGCCACGGTCACCCACTGCGAGCTGCACTACGAGGGCTCCTGCGGCATTGACCAGGATCTGCTGGACGCCAGCGGCATCCGCGCCAACGAGCAGGTGCACATCTGGAACGTCAGCAACGGCGAGCGCTTCATCACCTACGCGATCAGTTCGCCGCGAGGCAGCGGCGTGATCTCGCTCAACGGTTCGGCCGCCCGCCGCGCCAGCGTGGGCGATCTGGTCATCATCGCGGCCTTCTGCTCGGTGCACGACGACAAGGTCGACGTGCATGTGCCGAAGCTGGTCTTCGTCGACGGGTCGAATCGCGTACGCGAAGTCCGGCACGAACCGGCCGGCCCGCAGGCGGGCCACTGAAGCGATCGATGGACTGGTTCGCCGCCACCGTGCCGGTCTTCTCGCGCTACCTGGGCCGCCTCAGCGCCTGGGTCGACGCGGCGGAGGCCCATGCGCTGGCGCGTGGCATCGACCCGGCAACGCTGCTGGGCGCCCGCCTCGCAGCGGACATGCTTCCCTTCGAATCGCAGGCGGCGGTGGCGGCGAACTTCGCCTTGCGTGCGGCCTATCCGATGGCCGGTCTGACGGTGCCGGACCTCGGCGACTGGCCGTCGAGTTTCGACGGAAGTCGCGCTCGGCTGCAGCACGCCAGGGCCTTGCTGGGCGTGCTGGAGCCTGCGCACTTCGACGCCGCTTCCTCCCGCCTGTTGCAAGACCGCGCCGGCCACGCCACGCTGTCCCTCGAGGGGCCGACTTTTCTCTTCCACTATGCGCTGCCCAACTTCTACTTTCACCTCACCATGGCCTACGCCATTCTGCGCAGCCAGGGCGTGGCGCTCGGCAAGGAAGACTTCGACGGCTTCCATCGCTACGGCCCGTCGGCCTGAACCGGGGTTGGCGCGATGGGGCTGAACGACGATTGGCGCCGGCGCAGCCTGGCCGCCGTGTGGCACCCGTGCACGCAGATGAAGCTGCATGCCGAGGGGCTGGCCGCTCAGCCACTGATCCCGGTGGCGCGCGCCGAGGGGGTCTGGTTGCACGACCACGAAGGCCGCCGCTATCTGGACGGCATCAGTTCCTGGTGGGTGAACCTGTTCGGCCACAACCACCCGGCGATTCGTGACGCGCTGGTCCGGCAACTGCACACGCTGGACCATGTGATGCTGGCCGGCTTCACCCATGCGCCTGTCGTGGAGCTGTCCGAACGGCTCTCTGCACTGACCGGGCTCGGCCATGCCTTCTACGGCAGCGACGGCGCCAGCGCCACCGAGATCGCGCTGAAGATGAGCGCGCACTTCTGGCGCAATGCCGGCCAGCCGGCCAAGTGCCGTTTCGTCGGCATCGCCGGCGGCTACCACGGCGAGACCGTGGGCGCGCTCGCAGTGACCGACATCGCGCTGTTCCGCGAGGCCTACGCACCGCTGGTGCGCCTGGCCGCAACCGTGCCCAGCCCCGATGCGCGCGCCGCCGGCGAGGGCGAGACGGCGGCCGATGTGGCCGAGCGCGCTGCCGCGGCGCTGGATGGCTGGCTCGCCGACCATGCCGACGAGACGGCGGCCGTCATCGCCGAGCCGCTGGTGCAGTGCGCCGCCGGCATGGCCATGCACCACCCGGTTTACCTGCGGCGCCTGCGCGAGATCTGCGACCAGCACCGCGTCCACCTGGTGCTGGACGAGATCGCGGTGGGCTTCGGCCGCACCGGCACGCTGTTCGCCCACTTTCATTCAGGCATCCGCCCCGACTTCCTCTGCCTGTCCAAGGGCCTGACCGGCGGCACCTTGCCGTTGTCGGCCGTGCTGACCACCGACGAGGTCTTCGCCGCCTTCTACGACGACCAGGTGGCGCGCGGCTTCCTGCACTCGCACAGCTACACCGGCAACCCGCTGGCCTGCCGCGCGGCGCTGGCCACGCTCGACCTGATCGAGCAGACCGACGCGATCGCTGCCAACCGCGCGACCTCCGATCGGTTGTGGGCGCAGTTCGCGCCGCTGAACGGGCACGCCAGGGTGCGGCATGCGCGCCGGCAGGGGATGATCTTCGCGTGGGATGTGGAGAGCCACCGGCCCGATTTCGCCCGCCGCTGCGCCAGCCACGCCCTGGCCCGTGGCCTGCTGCTGCGGCCCATCGGCACCACGCTGTATGCCATGCCGCCTTACGTGATCAGCGAGGAGGAGGGCGCCTTCCTGGCGCAGGGGGCGCTGGCCGCACTCGATGCCACACTGGCTGAAGAAGACCATGGCCTGTAGAACCCTCTTCGTCACCGGCACCGACACCGGCGTCGGCAAGACCCTGGTCAGCGCGGCGTTGCTGCACACCTTGGCGCGCCACCATGCCCGCGTGGTCGGCATGAAGCCGGTGGCGGCTGGCCTGGTCGAGCGCCGCGGGCAGTGGGTCAGCGAGGACGTGCTCGCGCTGCGAGCTGCCTCCACGCTGGCCGTGCCGCCTGCGCTGGACAACCCGGTGGCCCTGCCGGATCCGTTGTCACCGCACCTGGCGGCGCGGCGAGCCGGCCGCAGCCTGAGCGTGGCGGAGCTGCTGGCGCCGGCACGGGCCCTGGAGACGATGGCCGACGCGCTGGTCGTAGAAGGTGCCGGCGGTTGGCGCGTGCCGCTCAGCGAGAGCGAGACGCTGGCCGACGTCGCCCGGGCGTTGGGGGCGCCGGTGCTGCTGGTCGTCGGCTTGCGCCTGGGCTGCCTGAACCACGCCGTGCTGACGGCCGAGGCCATCCGCGCGGACGGCCTGCCACTCGTCGGGTGGGTCGCCAACCACATCGATCCGCAGATGACCGCCGCCGACGAAAACCTGGCGTACCTGCGCGGGGCGCTCGGTGCGCCGCTGTGGGGCGAGGTGCCGTGGTCGCCGGCGCCAGATGCCGCGCTTGTCAGGCTCGACCTGCCGGAGGCGTTCCAGTGAGCTGGCTCGCAGAATTCGACACCCGCCTGGAGGAGCTGGACGCCGCGCACCTGACCCGCACACGCCGCGTCGTCGTGCCCGAGACCGGTGCGCGCCTCACGGTGAACGGCCGCTCGATGCTGGCCTTCTGCAGCAACGACTATCTCGGCCTGGCGAACCACCCGGCTTTGAAGGCGGCGGTGCACGAAGCGGTCGATCGCTACGGCGTGGGGGCGGGGTCCTCGCCCATGGTCAGTGGCTTCAGCGCGGCCAACGCCGCGCTGGAGGACGAACTCGCCGGCTTCGTGCAGCTGCCGCGGGCGCTGTACTTCTATGCGGGTTACGCCACCAACGCGAGCATCGTGCCGGCGCTGGTGGGCCCGGGTGATGCCATCTTCTCCGATGCACTGAACCACGCCTGCCTGATCGACGGCGCGCGGCTGTCGAAGGCGTCGATCCACCGCTTCGACCATGCCGACCTGGCCGCGCTGGATCGCCAGCTGGCGGCCAGCCCGGCGACACGCAAGCTGCTGATCAGCGACGCGGTGTTCAGCATGGACGGCGACGTGGCCGACATCGCCGCGCTGCACGCACTGGCCCAGGCACACGACGCGCTGCTGCTGCTCGACGACGCCCATGGGTTCGGCCTGCTCGGGCCGCAAGGCCGTGGGGCCCTGGCAGCCGCCGGCCTGACCGGCGCCCAGGCTTCACCTCGGGTGCTCTACATGGCCACCTTGGGCAAGGCGCTTGGCGTGGCCGGTGCCTTCGTGGCCGGGCCGGATCGGCTGGTCGAGTGGCTGCTGCAGAAGACCCGCAGCTACACCTATGCCACCGCGGCACCGGCCCTGCTGGCCGAGAGCCTGCGCGCCGCGTTGCGTGTGGTCGGCAGCGGCGAGGGCGATGAGCGGCGTGCCCACCTGGCCGCGTTGATCGCCCGGCTGCGGCGTGGCCTCGCGCCGGGCTCGGAGGCCGGGATCGACGCGGCCGGTTGGCGGCTGATGCCGTCCAGCACCGCGATCCAGCCGCTGGTGATCGGCAGCAACGCCGATGCCTTGCGCGTCATGGCCGGCTTGCAGGAGGCCGGCCTGTGGGTGCCAGCGATCCGCCCGCCCACCGTGCCGGCCGGCACGGCACGCCTGCGCATCGCGCTGTCGGCGGCGCATTCGGCAGCCGATGTCGACACGCTGGCGCGGACGCTTCAGGTGCTGGCACGCGGCGCTGCCGGGCCCTAGAAGCTGACCGCAGCCCGAAGCCCCACCACGGTGAACGACGGCGCGCTGCCGTCGCCACCGGCGCGGCGGATCCACTGCAGATCCGGTGTCAGCTCCAGGTGGTCGCCGAGCTTGAAGCGGTAGTAGGCCTCGACGACCTGCTCGTTGCCGCTGGCGGCGAAGCCGACCAGCGAGGTGTCCAGTGCGGTGGCGCGGGCCCATTCGCCGCTGGTGCGCACCCAGCCGGCCGCCAGGCCTGCTGCGTCGTTGCCACGGCCCCAGGCCCGGCCGCCGTGCTCGAAGCCCAGGGTCAAGGCCTTGTCGAAGGCCCCTTCGCCGCTGGTGCGGTGACCCCAGCGGCCGAAGACATTCCAGTCGCGTCCCAGGCGCTGGTCCACCGACAGGCCGTAGCCGCTGTGGCGTTGCATGGCGTCACCGGTGAGCGAGGTGGTCTGGCCGTTCGTCCAGGCGTAGAGGCGGTAGTTGCCGCGTGCCTCGCCGTTGATCTGGCGCGGCGAGAACTCGACCTGGCCGATGACCAGCGGGCGTGTCGGGGCACCGCTGAAGTTCGCGCCGGCGCCGGCACCGAACACCCCCAGCGAGGCACCAAAGCCCCAGCCGCGCTCCTCGCCCTCGTCGATGTAGGCCAGGCGCACGCCAGGTGCCAGGCCGTAAGCGTCGGCGGCGATGTCGCCGCCCGAGTCCAGCAGCGGGTTGTGCACGAACACGTTGTTCAGGAACTGCGCCCCTTCGTCGCCGGCCACGGCGTTCTGGTCGAAGAAGCCGAACACGTCCATCTTGCCCAGCGTCAGCTCCACACGGTTGCTCGCCAGGTCGTTGAAGCGGCCGGCGTCGAGTGTCCACTCGAGCTGCCCGAACGCTTGGGCGACGATGGCGTAGGTTTCATCGGAGCCCGCGCCCGCCTCGAAGGCGATCGAGTTCACGGTGGCGGTGTGCGTGGGGCGCAGCCCCACGCCGGTGCCTTGGCCAAAGCGCAGGTGGCCGAAGCCGGACAGGCGCGCATCACCCAGCGCGTGCACGTTGCCCATCGGCAGGCTCACCTCGATGTCGCCACGCCAGTTCAGCCGGCCCTGCTCCCGGCCACTGTCCGATCCCCTGGCGCCCACCTGCTGGCCCATGGCGAGCACGCCGCCTTCGATGCTGGGGCCATCGTCCCCGGCCTCATCGTCCAGCGCCTCGGGTGCGCGCGCCAGGTCGCTCACGCGCCGCTCCAGCCGGTCCAGGCGCTCGGCGCCCCAGCCGCTGCCGGCCGTGGGCGTGGCCGTTGGCATGGGGGCGGGTGCCGTGGTGCTGACCGTGCCGCGCAGGGCCTTGACCTCCTGCTCCAGGACCTGATTGCGCTGCTCGAGCTGCTGCAGCCGATCGGCCAGGGCCTTGAGCTGCGCGGTGGTCGCCGCATCGGGTGCGGCATGGGCCGTGCCGGCGGCCAAGGTCGACGCCAGGGCTACAGAGACCCAGGCGAGGCGAAGCGGTGGGCGGAGAGACGGGGATTCGGCGGCGACTGCCATGTGGGGCTCCAGATTGGTCCAATTATGTGAATGCAAATGATTCGCAATTAAGATTACACTATTCCAACTCATTTTCCGAGCCCCGTGCTCAACGTCCAACCGGAGACCCGTCCCATGAAGCTTCGCCGCCCGCTGCAAATTGCCGTGCTCGCTCTCGCGCCCTGGTGCGCGGTGGTCAGCAGCGCGCAGACGGTGGATGCCCCCGCGGTGGCCCACCAATATGCGCAGATCGTGCAGGCCAGCTACGAAGATGCGCTGGCCGGTGCGCTGGATCTGCAGAGGGCGCTGCAGGCGTTCACCTCGGCACCCAGCGCCGCCGGCCTGGCGGCGGCGCGCCAAGCCTGGCTGGAGGCACGCGAGTGGTATGGCCCCACCGAGGCCTACCGCTTCTACAGCGGCCCGATCGACGATGCCAAGGGCCCGGAGGGCCGTCTCAACGCCTGGCCGCTCGACGAGTCCTACGTCGACGCCGTGGTGGGCAAACCGAACGCCGGGTACATCAACGACCGCAAGGTCGGCATCAGCAAGGCCAGCCTGGCGCGGCTGAACGAGCGCGGCGGCGAGGAAAACATCTCCGCCGGCTGGCATGCCATCGAGTTCCTGCTCTGGGGCCAGGACCGCAGCGCCACCGGCCCGGGCGACCGCTCGTTCGAGGACTATGTCGACGGCAAGGCCGCCCATGCCGACCGCCGCCGCCAGGCGCTGCTGACCACCACCGAGCTGCTGGTCGATGACCTGCGCACCCTGGTGGCGGCCTGGCAGCCCGACACGCGCAACTACCGCGCCGCCTTCGAGCGCGGCGGGCAGGAGTCGGTGCGCAAGATCATCGTCGGCATCGGGTCGCTGTCGCGCGGCGAGCTGGCGGGCGAGCGCATGGAGGTGGCCTTGAACACGCAGGACCAGGAAGACGAGCACTCCTGCTTCTCCGACAACACGCACCGCGACATCGTCGGCAATGCGCGCGGCATCCAGAACGTCTGGCAGGGCAGCTACCAGCGGCGCGACGGCAGCCGCCTTGCCGGCCCCTCGTTGAAGGAGCTGGTGGCTTCGCGCGACGCGGCGCTGGCCGAGCGCACGAGCCGGCAGATCGCGGCCAGCGTGTCCGCCGCCGAGGCCATCCAGGCGCCGTTCGATCGGGAGATCGTCGGCGGGGCCGACGCCCCCGGGCGCCAGCGCGTGCAGAGGACCATCGACAGCCTGGTCCAGCAATCCAAGGACCTGGTGGCCGCGGCCAATGCCGTCGGCATCGTGCGGCTGACCCTCGTCAAGCCGTGATGCGTGCCGCCAGCCCACTTGCCAGCCCACGCGTTCCGCGAGTCGCCTGCCTGGCCGCCGCCGCCCTGGCGCTGGCCGGCTTCGGCGGATCGGCCCGGACCGCCGGCGACGCCGACCCGCTGGGCGAAAAGACCGGCGGCGAGACGACGGTCTACGCCACCGGGCGGAACGCCTTCTCCTTCCCCCTGGCCAACCTCTCGGACGAGGAGCGCACCCGTTTCGCGGTGGGCAACTCCTTCTTCCGCCGCAACTGGGTCGAGGCCCCCGCCTCCACCACGGCGCGCGACGGGCTCGGCCCGCACTTCATCGCCCGGTCGTGCGGCGGCTGTCATGTGCAGGACGGGCGCGGCGCGCCGCCCGCGTTCCGCAAGGGCGTGGCGCCGGGCGGCCACGAGCCTCCGGTGGCGCTGCTCATCCGGCTGTCCGTTCCTGGCGTCGGCGAGCATGGCGACGTGCGGCCCGAGCCGGTGTACGGCGGCCAGTTCAACAACGCCGCGGTCCAGGGCGTGCAGCCCGAAGGCCGGGTCACGCTGCGCCGCCACCCCGTGGCCGGGCGCTTCGCCGACGGCACGCGCTACACGCTGTGGGCGCCGACCTACGGCTTCGCCGATCTGGCCTATGGCCCGATGGCCAAGGACGTGTTGCTCAGCCCGCGCATCGCGCCGCAACTGGCCGGCGTGGGCCTGCTGGAGGCGATCCCGGAGGCCGAGATCCTGCGCAACGCCGCGGATCAGGCCGCGCAGCCCGGGCCCGTCAAGGGCCAGGCCAACCGCGTCTGGGATGCCTTCGCGGGTGAGATGCGCGTCGGCCGCTTCGGCTGGAAGGCCAACGTGGCCACGCTGGCCCATCAGACGGCGGGTGCGTTCCTGGGCGACATCGGCATCACCTCGTCGAAGAACCCCGGCGAGGCCTGCACGGCCGCGCAGCGCGACTGCCTGGGCGCAACGCACGGCGGCCCGGCGGGCGGTGGCCCGGAGATCGACGACAAGACCCTGGGCGACGTGGTGTTCTACCAGTCCGCCCTCGCCCCGGCCGCGCGCCGGGATGTGGGCGCGGCGCAGGTCCTGCGCGGGCAACGCCTGTTCACCCAAGCCGCGTGCACCAGTTGCCACCGGCCCAGCTACATCACGGGGGAAGGGCCCTTCCCGGCATTGACGAGCCCCCGCGTCGCGGGCCAGCGCATCTGGCCCTACACCGATCTGCTGCTGCACGACATGGGGCCGGCGTTGGCCGACGGCCGGCCCGACTTCGCTGCCAATGGGCGCCAGTGGAAGACACCGCCACTGTGGGGCGTGGGCCTGATCCGCGACGTCAACGGCCACCAGCGGCTGCTGCACGACGGCCGGGCCGACGGCGTGCTGGAGGCTGTGCTGTGGCACGGCGGCGAGGCCGAATCGGCCCGGCGCCAGGTGCTGTCGATGAGCCGGGCCGACCGCCAGGCGCTGGTGAAGTTCGTGGAGTCGCTGTGAAGGCCTGGCTCGGCGCGGCCGTGTTGGCCGTGGCCGCCGGTGGCGCGGCGGCGCAGTCGCAGTGGCGTGTGCAGGCCGTGCCGGTGATCCCGCCGGCCGTTTTCGTGTCGATGCAGACCAACCACTGGAACGCGCCGCGCGCCACGGAGTTCGCCGCCCAGGCCGGTGAGGTCCAGCGGTCGCTGGCAAACCACTGTGTGGGTGGAGCGGCCGAGCTCGCCCGCGGCGCCTGGCGGCGCACCCTGGCCGCCTGGAGCCGGCTCTCCAGCGTGGCCGTGGGCCCGCTGGTGACGCGGCGCAGCGCGCGCCGGATCGACTTCCAGCCCGTGCGACCGGCATTGATCGAGCAGGCATTGAAAGCGGCAGGAGACGGCGCGCCGGAGATGGACCGCATCGGCAGCGCGGCACGCGGCTTCGCCGCGCTGGAGTGGCTGCTGTGGCCGCAGTCGCGGCTGGCGCGCGGGCCCGATGCCGCGGCCGCTTGCCGTCTCGCCCAGGCGCTGGCGGCCGATCTGCTCGCCGAGGCCGATGCGCTGGCAGCGGGATTCACGCCGCTCGATGCCGAGGCGCTCGACGAAGCCGAGGTGGTCGAGCGCATGGGCGAGGTGATCAACCAGTGGGTGGGTGGCATCGATGCCTTGCGCATGCAGGCCATCGAGCGGCCGCTGCTGGAGGCTCTGGCGCGGCGCACCAGCCGCCCGGTGCTGCCGCGCGCGTTGAGCGGTGCGAGCGCGGAAGACCGGGCCTCGCGCTGGGCGGCGCTGCGTGCGTTGCTGGTGTTCGACGGCCCGGTGGCGCCCCAGCCCGGCACCGCGCTGGTTCCGGTGGAGACCGTGTTGCGTGGGCGTGGCCTGAACCCGCTGGCGGATCGGGTGGTGGCCGGCGCGAAGGCGGTGGACCGCGCCCTGGCGGCGGCGCGCAAAAACACGCCGGCCACTTTGCGCGCCGCCGGGGCCGCGCTGGCCTCGCTGCGCAACCTGGTCGAGGCCGAGGTGGCGCCGGTGCTGGAGGTGCGCATCGGCTTCTCGGACGCCGATGGTGATTGAGCAGCACCCACCTGAGTCCCGCCGCCGTTGGCTGCAGCACGGCCTGGCCGCGATCGCTTGCGGGGTGGTGGCGTGGCCAACTCAGGCGCGTGGTGAACGGGGCCACTGGCTTGCCGCGGCCTGGGACGATGCATCGGGCCGGCACTTCATCGGCCGCCTGGCCTGGCCGGGTTCGGCACTCGGTGCCGTGCGTGTGCTGGCCAGCATCGAGGTGCCGACGCGGGCCCATGGCCTGCTGGTCGAGCCCGATGGGGCCGTGCTGGCCGTCGCGCGCCGCCCCGGCGAGTGGTTGCTGCGGTGGCATGCCGATGCCCCCGGTGCCACGCGCTGGCAGGTTGCCGAGCCCGACCGGCGATTCAACGGCCATCTGCTGCGCGAGGCCGGCAGCGGCCACTTGATCAGCGTCGAGACCGATCTGGCCAGCGGGCACAGCGTGCTGGCGGTGCGCGATGGACAGGGCCTGGCGGTGCGCGACGAATGGCCGGTGGCCGGCATCGACGCCCACGAGTTGCTGCAGGATGCCGACGGCAGCCTGCTGCTGGCCGTGGGCGGCGTGCCCAGCCTGCCCGAGAGCGGGCGTGTCAAACGCGGCTTGCCGGCCATGGCATCGGCATTGTTGCGGCTCGATGCGTGCGACGGCCACGAGGTGGGCCGCTGGGAGCTCGGCGATGCGAGGCTGTCGATGCGCCACCTGGCGCGGCACGCGGGCGGAGCCATCGGCATCGCCTTGCAGGCCGAGCACGACGCTGCGGAGGCGAAGGCGGCGGCACCGGTGCTGGCCTGGTTCGACGGCAGCCGGCTGCGCGTGGGCGAGCAGCCGTCGGCGCTGGCCGGCTACGGCGGCAGCATCGTCGCCACCGCCGAAGGCTTTGCCATCGGTGCGCCGCGGGCCGGCGGCATCGCGCGTTGGTGTGCCGACGGCCGCTGGCTCGGTCTCGACCCGCTGGCCGAGGCCTGCGCGATCAGCGCCACGCCCTCCGGTGGCTGGTGCGCCGGCGGGGCGGTCGCCGCACGGCGCGACGACCTGGCCTCGCCGGTGCCGCTGCCGCCGATGCGGCTGGACAACCACTGGGTGCTGGCTACGGCGGTCTGAAATGCGGCACCCGGTGCCGGGGTACCGGCCCCACCCGCCGAGCGGGTGCACAGCCGGCTTGGGAGCGGCCCGGCGCTCGGCTGAGCCCTCCGGCACAGGGGCCGGCCCGGTGGGTAGCGTCAGTGCAGCGGCAGGTGCGCCGGGCGCGTCTCCGTGCACGGTGTGAGGGCGCCTGCGGCCAGCGTGGCCCACTCGGCGTGGGCCTGCGCCAGCGCCCTGGCCACCGGTCCCGCGGTGGCAGGGTGATGGACCATGAAGAACAGGTTGGAGACGATCTTGCGCGCCAGCAAGGTACGCAGCTCGATGGCGCCGGGCGCATCACCGGCTGGCGTGCCTTCCGGTGTGGCCGCCCATCGTGTCATCAGGGCGTAGGTTCCCACCATCAGCGCGTTGAAACACGGCGCGTCGGGGGCATCGTCGATCTCGGTGGGGTGGGGCATGGGGAAAGCTCCGAATCAGGTCTCGTCGTGTGGCGCCGGGGCGGGCACCCACTCGTGCAGCGCGCGCCGCAGGCTGGCGCTGCTGGGGTTCTCGACGAACAGGCAGCGCTTGCCGGTTCGCCTGCAATGGTCTTTGACGCGCCAGTAGGCGTTGTGGCTGATGCAGCCGGTCTGGCAGATCACCAGGTCAGCGGCGGCCAGGGTGCTGTCCAGGCGGTTGACGTTGTCCTCCTCGCCGCCGTCGTGGTGCAGGAATCGACCGCCCACGCCCTCGACGAGCCGCCGGTACACCGGCAGGCTGGCAGCTCGGCCGCCCACGCACAGGACAGCGCGTTCACTCAGCGTGGTGGGCTCCGGCGGGGTCGGGTCGGCCGGGGCGGGCGCACCTTCGATGCGCAGTTGCTGCAGTTCCAGCAGGGCTTCGCCGGCTCGGTGGCGCTCGCGTTCCGCGTCGTGGCGGGCGCGCAGCAGGGCACGCTCGAGGTCCTGGATGCGTTCGGTCTGTTCGGCCACGCGGCGGGTCAGTTCGTCGCGGCCGCGCAGTGAGGGCACCGCGGCCTCCAGGCTGCGCAGATCCTGTTCCAGCGTGGCCAGCAACGTGTCCCGGCCGAGGACCTCGGCGCGTACGCGCATCAGCTCCGATTGCAGGGCGTTCTGGGTGCGGGCGTGGTCGGCGCTTTGCAGCGCGCAGCGCTGCTGGGCGGCGCCAAGCTCCCGTGCGAGGACCTCGTTTTCGTGTTGCAGCGCCATCAGGCGCGCGACATCGGCGCGGTCGGCGGCGCCGTTCTGGTGCTGGATCATGTGGATGTCCTGCAGCACCGCTTCTTCCAGGGCGGCGTCGCAGCGCGGGTGCGTCAGCGTGGCCCAGAGCGCGCCCGGCACATCCGGGCCGCTGGCCTGCGCGTGCCACCACGCAGCCAGGGCCTCCCTGTTCTTGATGGCCTGGGTGTGCCGCAGCGCCACGGCGTAGCGCCGGTCCAGCTCCTTCTGCACCGCCTCGGCGATGGGGCCGCGCTCTTTGCACTCGGTGTTCACGCCGCAGTGCAGTTCGTAATCGCTGGCCACGGTCTTGCCGCCCAGGACCTTGTCCACCAGGCGCCGCACGGCCCCCATCGGCAGGCACACGCCGATCACCGGGCAGTGGGCGTGGCGGCCGAGATCCCAGATGCGCTGGCGCCGCGATCCGGTGTGGGCTGCGCGCGGATTCACTTGGTGAGGATCAACTTGCCGGTCGAGGTTCGGCGCAGGCGATAGAGCTGCCCGTCGTGTGCGATGAACGCCTCGGAGCCGCGGCCCAGGAGGTCTTCGCTGCGCCAGTGCTTGCCCGCCAACGCGGCCGGGGGGGCACCTGGTGGCAGGGCCGGGGCTCCGGGCGGGGCGGGGACAGCAGCATGGGTTTCTTCTTGCATGGGCACATGGTAATACGAACCATTCGCATTAAGGAAGTCGCGGCCATGGTGAGATCAGGGCCATGGGTGTCACACACGCGATGCAGATGCCAGCCCGCACGGTGGGAGGATGTCGACACTGCGGCGCAGGCCACCCGTACATGCGCACGGCGAGGGTGCAGGCCGGCGCATCAGGCGCTCGGCAGGTGCTCCACAACGGGGCACAATGGCGGCCTGAATTGACCGGCGGAGCGTGGGAGCAGCCGGCGACGCCTTGACCCCCTCGCAACCGACGACCGGGCCGCTGCCCGGCCCCACGACATGTCCACGACGCCTGCAGATCTGACCCCGCGCACCAGCCAGCGCGACCTCGGCCGCCATGCCTACTCCCGCGAGGACCTTCTGGCCTGCGGCCGCGGCGAGTTGTTCGGGCCCGGCAACGCCCGGCTGCCACTGCCCAACATGCTGATGATGGACCGCATCGTCCGCATCGACGACACCGGCGGCACGCACGGCAAGGGCCTAATCGAGGCCGAACTCGACATCCAGCCGGATCTCTGGTTCTTCGGCTGCCACTTCGAGGGCGATCCGGTGATGCCGGGTTGCCTGGGCCTGGATGCACTGTGGCAACTGGTCGGCTTCTGGCTCGGCTGGCGCGGCAACCCGGGCCGCGGCCGGGCGCTGGGGGCCGGAGAGGTCAAGTTCTATGGCCAGGTCTTGCCCACGGTCAAGAAGGTCAGCTATCGCTTGGAGCTCAAGCGCGTGATCGAGCGCAAACTGGTGATGGGCATCGCCGACGGGCGCATGTTCGCCGATGGCCGGGAGATCTACTCGGCCAACGACCTGAAGGTCGGCCTGTTCACCTCCACGGAAGATTTCTGATGCGTCGCGTCGTCGTCACCGGGGCTGGCATCGTCTCCAGCCTGGGCAACAACCTGGACGAGGTCTCGCAAAGCCTGCGCGAGAGCCGTTCCGGCCTGAAGTTCAACCCCCACTACGCCGAGCGTGGCATGCGCTCGCAGGTCAGCGGCCGGCCGGCGCTCGAGCTGGAAGCCGCCGTCGACCGCCGCACGCTGCGTTTCATGGGCGACGCGGCGGCCTACGCCTACCTGTCGATGCAGCAGGCCATCGCGCAATCCGGTCTCACGCCCGAGCTGGTGTCGCACCCGCGCACCGGCCTGGTGGCCGGCTCGGGCGGCGCCTCCAGCTACAACCAGGTCTGGGCGGCGGACACGCTGCGCGCCAAGGGCATCAGGCGGGTCGGCCCCTTCATGGTGACCCGCACCATGGGCAGCACGGTCTCCGCTTGCCTGGCCACGCCCTTCGGCATCAAGGGCGTCAATTACTCGATCACCTCGGCCTGCGCGACCAGTGCGCACTGCATCGGCCACGCGGCGCAGCTGATCGCCTGGGGCCAGCAGGACGTGGTCTTCGCTGGCGGCGGTGAAGAAGAAAGCTGGGAGCAATCGCTGCTGTTCGACGCCATGGGTGCCATGTCCAGCAGCTACAACGACCAGCCCGAGCGCGCGGCGCGTGCCTTCGACGCCTCGCGCGATGGCTTCGTCATCGCCGGCGGCGGCGGCATGCTGGTGCTGGAGTCGCTGGACCATGCGCGGGCGCGCGGCGCCACCATCCTGGCCGAGCTGGTCGGCTTCGGCGCCACCTCCGATGGCCACGACATGGTGGCGCCCTCCGGTGAAGGTGCGGTGCGCTGCATGCAGCAGGCCTTGGCGACCGTGAAGACCCCGGTGGACTACATCAACGCCCATGGCACCTCGACGCCGGTGGGCGATCTGGCCGAGCTCGGCGCGGTGCGCGAGGTTTTCGGCGAGCGCATCCCGCACATCAGCTCGACCAAGTCGATCTCCGGCCACTCGCTGGGTGCGGCGGGCGTGCAGGAGGCCATCTACTGCCTGCTGATGATGCAGGGCGGTTTCGCGGCGGCGTCGGCCCACATCGAGAACCTCGACCCGGCCGCCGAAGGCCTGCCCATCCTGCGGGCACGGCTGGACGCGCCGGTCAACACGGCGATGTCCAACAGCTTCGGCTTCGGTGGCACCAACGCCTCGTTGGTGTTCACCCGCTTCTCCAGCTGATCGGCTGATCGCCCGCCGTGCGGGCTGCGCAGGTGCCTTGGGGCGCCTGCGGCCTCGCCGTCCCGGCGCGGGGCCCTGCATGTTGTTTCCTGGATCGTTCGCCTGCCAGATTCGGCAGGAGACATCTTGTGAATGCGAATGATTTGCAATAAACTACGCGCCAGCCAGCCTTCGATGGCAGCGTGATCGCCCAGCGCGATCGCCTGCTCGCCGAGCCAGCCAACAAGCCCTGAATCCCTGAGCCGCCCCGTGAAGGTGCGGCCCTCTTGTTGCGCGAGGTTCCGCCGAAGTGCCCGACTCATTGCCGAACGACCATCTGCTGGCCGCGTGGCCACTGGCCCGCTCGGCCGAGCCGTTGCCGGCCTGGGCATGGCGCGGCCTGGTGGGTGGGGTGTTCGCCGCCCACCTGGGGGCGGGCTGGGGCCTGATGCAGCTGTCTTCGGGGCGCGCGGCCCTGGCCGACATGGCGCCGATGGTGGTCGATTTCATCGCCCCGGAGGTGGCGCCACCGACGCCGGCACCACCACCGCGCCGCCCCGTGGCGCCGCCGCCCATCCTGGCGGTGCCACCGGCGGTGCAGCCCTCGCCGGCCGCCATGATCGTGCCGCCCCCGCCGCCGGAGCCCGTGGTGATGGCCGAACTGCCTCCGCAGCCCACCGCCGCGCCGGCTCCGCCGCCCGCCGCACCGCGCAGCATTCCCGCCACGGCGGTGAGCTACCGGGTGCCACCGGCGCCGGTTTACCCGCTGGCCTCGCGCCGGCTGGGCGAGCAGGGCGAGGTGCTGCTGCGCGTCGAGATCGGCACCGACGGCCTCGCCCGCCAGGTGCTGCTGGCCCGCTCGTCGGGCTCGGCGCGGCTGGATGCCGCGGCGATCGCTGCCGTGCGCGCCGCCCGCTTCAACCCGTACACAGAAGACGGCATGCCCCTCGTGGTGTGGGCCCCCGTCCCGATCGAATTCATCCTGGAGAGCCGACCATGAACGCCCCCGATTCGCCGGGCCTGGCCCACTTCATCGGCCAAAGCGATGCGGTCGGCAAGACCCTGCTGGCCATCCTGCTGCTGATGTCGGTGATCTCGTGGGTGCTCATCGCCACCAAGGGCCTGACGGCCTTCTTCCGCAAGCGGCGCTCCGGGGCATTCCTGGCCTTGTTCTGGAACGCGACGTCGCTGGGCGAGGTGCACGCGGAGATCAGCACCCACGGCGTGCACGAACCCTTCGCCCACCTGACCGCGCACGCGATGCATGCCCAGGCCCACCACGCCCGTCACGGTGCGGCCAAGCTGGCCGAGGCCGGCAGCGAGCAGGAGTTCCTGACCCGCACGATCAAGAAGGTGCTGGACGAGGAGACCATGCAACTCGAGAGCGGGCTCACCATGCTCGCCACCATCGGTGCCACGGCACCGTTCGTCGGCCTGTTCGGCACCGTCTGGGGTGTCTACCACGCGCTGGTGGCCATCGGCATGAGCGGCGCCGGCACGCTGGACAAGGTGGCCGGCCCGGTCGGCGAGGCGCTGATCATGACCGGCCTGGGCCTGGCCGTGGCGATCCCCGCGGTGGTGGCCTACAACGCCTTCACCCGCAGCAACCGGGTGCTGGCCGCGCGGCTGGACGCCTTTGCCTACGAGCTGCACAGCTTCCTGACCTTGGGCGAAGCACCCGGCGCCAGCAGCCACCAGGCCGCCGGCGCCCCGGCGACCGGTGCCGAACGGGTGCGCGCCGTGCGCCCCGTCGCCGCCTGAGCCCGCAGGAGCGCCACGATGGCCTTCGCCTCTTTCGACTCCAAACGCGGCGCCGCGCCGATGGCCGAGATCAACATGGTGCCGCTGATCGACGTGATGCTGGTGCTGCTGGTGATCTTCATCGTCACCGCGCCGCTGCTGACACACGCCGTCAAGCTGGACCTGCCGCGCGCCAGCTCGTCGGCCAACGAGCTCAAACCCAACAAGATCGAATTTGCGATCGACGCCGCCGGCCAGCGCTTCTACAACGGCGAGGCCATCAGCCGCGAGCAGGCCGCGCAGCGCTTCGCCCAGGCCGTGGCCGCCAGCACGCCCGGCGCGGCAGGCGCGGCAGGCGCGGCAGGGGGCTCGGCGCCGCTGCAACCGCCCGAGCTTCACCTGCGCGCCGACCAGACGGTGGCCTACCGCCTGGTGGCCGAAACCCTGGCCGACGCCGGCACCGCCGGGCTGACCCGCATCGGCTTCGTCAGCGAGCCCGAACGCCGCTGACGCGGCGCTGCTCAGCGCCCGCCCCGCTGTTCTCCGTTCACCCCAGCCACGCGACTGCGCCAGCGCAGCCGCCAGCCACGGCTTTGCCTGCTCCACCTTGAAGACCACCACCCGCACCATGAACCACAAGATCCGCAAGAAGCCCGCACC
>JADMKA010000006.1:47029-47336 GCA_018780145.1 Vitreoscilla sp.
CGCACCGACCCCGTCGGCCCCGCAACGCCTGCTGCCGCTGGGCGCCCTGGCCGCCGGCTTCGGCCTGGCCGGACTGGCCGGCCTGGCGCAGGCCCAGACCGCCGCGCCGGCGGCTGCCACACCGGCCACCACCGCGACGGCGCCCGGTGCCGCGACCGGCGCCACCCCCGCAGACGGCACGGCCACCACCGGCACCTTGCCGGTGGTGCGCGCCCGCGCCAGCGCCGAGCGCCCGGGCAAGGAAAGTGTGCAGGCCACCACCACCCGCATCGGCAAGGGCACACAAGAGCTGCGCGACGTGCCGCAA
>JADMKA010000211.1 GCA_018780145.1 Vitreoscilla sp.
ACGAAGAAGTTGTAGGCCGCATAGGCGCCCACCGCCATGAAGGCGCCGGTGCCCAGGGAGATCTGGCCACAGTACCCGACCAGGATGTTCAGCCCGATGGCGGCCAGCGACATGATCAGGAAGGGGATCAAGATCGCCCGGTACATGTACTCGTCGGCCACCAGCGGCACGCCGATCAGGGCCACCGCCAGCAGCAGCACGATGCCCCAGCGGTCCTGTGCGATCGGGAAGATCTGCTGGTCAGCCGAGTAGCTGGTCTTGAATTGGCCGTTCTCTCTGTAAAGCATGTTGTCACTTTCCGATGATCTTTTGGTTCCGGCCGCTCACTTCGTTCGCTTGACTTCGCTGAGCGAAGTCAGCCTGCACCGGAAGATCATTGATCGCGTCATACGCGATCAATGATCTTCTCGCCGAACAGCCCCTGCGGCCGCACCAGCAGGACGAACAGCACCAGCACGTAGCCGAACCAGATCTCGATGCCGCCGCCCAGCATCGGGCCGATGAAGACCTCGGACAGTTTCTCGCCCACTCCGATGATCAGGCCGCCGATGATGGCCCCGGGCACCGAGGTCAGGCCGCCCAGGATCACCACCGGCAGCGCCTTCAGGGCCACCAGCGACAGCGAGAACTGCACGCCCAGCTTGCTGCCCCAGATGATGCCGGCCACCAGCGCGACGAAGCCGGCGACGCTCCAGACGATGACCCAGATGCGGCCGAGCGGGATGCCGATGGACTGCGCCGCCTGGTGGTCGTCGGCCACCGCGCGCAGCGCCCGGCCGGTGGAGGTGTATTGGAAGAACAGCGACAGCGCGATCACCAGGGCCGCGGCGATCACCGCGGCGTAGAGGTCCTCCTTGTTGACCAGCAGGCCGCCCTCGAACACCTGCTCGAACAGGAACATCGGGTCCTTGGGCAGGCCGATGTCGATCCTGTAGATCTCGCTACCGAACAGCGTCTGGCCGAAGCCGTCGAGGAAGTAGGCGATGCCCAGCGTGGCCATCAGCAGCGTGATGCCCTCCTGGTTGACCAGCTTGCCCAGCACCAGCCGCTCGATCACCCAGGCGACGGCGACCATCACCGCCAGCGCGGCGACGAAGGCAATCAGGTTGCCCAGCACCTTGCTGTCGGTGCCGAGCACCGCCGGCAGCCACTCGGAGAAGCGGGCCATCGCCAGCGCCGCGAACAGCACCATGGCACCCTGGGCGAAATTGAAGACGCCGCTGGCCTTGAAGATCAGCACGAAGCCGAGCGCCACCAGCGAATACAGCATGCCCGACATCAGGCCGCCGATGAGGGTTTCGAGAAAAGGTCCCATGTCGTGTTGTCCTCGGTGGCGCTTCAGTGGCTGGTGCCGAGGTACGCGGAGATCACGTCCTCGTTGGCACGCACTTCGTCGGGCGTGCCGTCGCCGATCTTCTTGCCGTAGTCCAGCACCACCACGCGGTCGGAGATGTCCATCACCACGCCCATGTCGTGCTCGATCAGCACGATGGTGGTGCCGAACTCGTCGTTCACGTCCAGGATGAAGCGGCTCATGTCCTGCTTCTCCTCCAGGTTCATGCCCGCCATCGGCTCGTCCAGCAGCAGCACCTGCGGCTCCATCGCCAGCGCGCGGCCCAGGTCCACCCGTTTCTGCAGGCCGTAGGGCAGGCGCCCGACGGGGGTCTTGCGGTGCGCCTGGATCTCCAGGAAGTCGATGATGTGCTCGACGAATTCGCGGTTGGCCGTCTCCTCGCGCTCGGCGGCGCCCCAGCGGATGGCCTGCTGCAGCAGGTTGGTGTGCATCTTCAGGTTGCGGCCGGTCATGATGTTGTCGACCACGCTCATACCCTTGAACAGCGCCAGGTTCTGGAAGGTGCGTGCCACGCCCATCTCGGCCACCTGGCGAGAGTTCATGTGGCCGAAGGTCTGGCCGCGAAAGGTGATCTTGCCTTCCTGCGGCGCATAGACGCCGTTGATGCAGTTGAGCATCGAGCTCTTGCCGGCGCCGTTCGGGCCGATGATGGCGCGCACCTCGTGCTCGCGCACGTTGAAGCTGATGTCGGTCAGCGCCTTCACGCCGCCGAAGCGCAGGCTGATGTTCTGCACGTCGAGGATGACCTCGCCGATCTGTCGGTTGCTGCTGGCCATCTCAGGCGGCCTTTCGTGTGCTGGCGAACGTCTTCACGTCCTGGATTTTCAAGGTGGCACTGACACTGCCGGTGCGCCCGTCCTCGAACTTCACCGCGGTCTCGATGAACTGCTCGGCGCGGCCGCCATACATCGCATCCACCAGCACCTGGTACTTGTCGCTGATGTAGCCGCGCTTGACCTTGCGGGTGCGCGTCATCTCGCCGTCGTCCGCATCCAGTTCCTTGTGCAGGATCAGGAAGCGGTGGATCTGGCTGCCGGCCAGCAGCTCGTCGCGCGCCAGGTCGGCGTTGACCTGCTCGACGCAGTCGCGGACCATCTCGTAGACCTCGGGCTTCTGCGCCAGATCGGTGTAGCCGGCGTAGGGCAGGTTGCGCCGCTCGGCCCAGTTGCCCACCGCCTCGACATCGATGTTGACGAAGGCGCAGACCTTCTCGCGCTTGTCGCCGAAGGCCACCGCCTCCTTCACGAAGGGGAAGAACTTCAGCTTGTTCTCCACGTACTTGGGCGCGAACATCGCGCCGTCGTTGGCGCCGCCCACCAGGCGGCCGACATCCTTGGCGCGGTCGATGATCTTCAAGTGGCCGCTGGCGTCCAGGAAGCCGGCATCACCGGTGTGGTACCAGCCGTCGGCCGTCAGCACCTCGGCGGTGGCGGCCGGGTTCTTGTAGTACTCCTTCAGCAGCCCGGGCGACTTGACCAGCAGTTCGCCCGAATCCGACAGCTTGATCTGCACGCCGTCGACCGGCACGCCCACCGTGTCGGCCCGTGCCTCGTGGTCGGGTTGCAGGCACACGAACACGGCGGTCTCGGTCGAGCCGTAGAGCTGCTTCAGGTTGACGCCGATCGAGCGGTAGAAGCTGAACAGGTCGGGCCCGATGGCTTCGCCGGCGGTGTAGGCCACCCGCACGCGCGACAGGCCCAGGGTGTTGCGCAGCGGGCCGTAAATGACCAAGTTGCCCAGCGCGTAGTGCAGGCGGTCGAGCAGGCCCAGGGCCTGGCCGTCCATGCGCGCCGGGCCCACCCGCTTGGCCAGGGCCATGAAGTGGTGGAACAGCGCGCGCTTGATCCGCGAGGCATCTTCCATGCGGATCATCACGGTGGTCAGCATGCCTTCGAAGATGCGCGGCGGGGCGAAGTAGTAGGTCGGCCCGATTTCCTTCAAATCGATGGTCACCGTGGCCGCGGATTCGGGGCAGTTGACGATGTAGCCGCAGGCCAGCCACTGCGCGAAGCTGAAGATGTTCTGCCCGATCCAGGCGGGCGGCAGGTAGGCCAGCACCTCTTCGCGCTCGGTGAGGTGGTCGAAGTTCTTGCCGGCGGCGGCGCGGTCCAGCAGCGAGAAGTGGGTGTGCACCACGCCCTTCGGGTTGCCGGTGGTGCCAGAGGTGAAGAACATCGCGGCCACATCTTCGGCCTGGCCCGCGGCCACCTCGGTGTCGAACAGCGAAGGGTGCGCGTGGCCGTGCGCCCGGCCGGATTCGATCAGCGCGTCCAGCGGCGCCAGGCCGGGCTCGTTGTAGTGGCGCAGGCCGCGCGGGTCGTCGAACCAGATGCGCGCCAGGCCGGGGCATTGCGGGCGGATCTCGAGCAGCTTGTCGACCTGCTCCTGGTCCTCGACGATGGCGTAGCCGACATCGGCGTTGTTGATCGGGAAGACGAACTCGGTCGTCGCCGCGTCCTGGTACAGCGGCACCGGTACCGCGCCGAGCGCCTGCACGGCCAGCATCGAGGCGGTCAGGCGCGGGCGGTTGTCGCCGATGACCACCACATGGTCACCGCGTTTCAGGCCGGCGGCGGCCAGGCCGCAGGCCAGATGGCGCACGCGCTGGGCCAGATCGCCCCAGGTGGTGGTCTGCCAGATGCCATATTCCTTCTCGCGCAGCGCGGCGGCCGTGGGCCGCTTCGCCGCGTGGTCCAGCATCAGACGCACAAAGGTGGTTTGCACTCGTCCTGTCTCCTGTCGCCGCACCCGTTGCCGCTCCGAAGGAACGTCCGGGCATCGTGAATGGGCCGGATACTAGGCCGAAGTTTGACGTCGTGTTGTCAGTTCGACGACAATCTCGGGGTGGTTTTGCTACGGACTTACCCGGATGCCTCCGATGAAGACGAAGTCACCTGGATGGCTCGACCCGCGACAGTCTGCGGGCAGACCATTGCTGCCACTCGCTTCTGCTCTTGGCAAGCCGATGTCGGAGCGGCAAAGGGGCGTGCGGGCAGGCCGCGGCGCTTCGGTTCCGCGGTCGGCGCTGCGCGCCGACTTCCCTGCGTTGCTCGGTCTCGCGGCCCGTCGCTCAACTCCCTCCGTTCGCTGCGCT
>JADMKA010000060.1 GCA_018780145.1 Vitreoscilla sp.
GGGCACCTCGTTGTACGGGTTCATCAGCGCGATGTCTTCGGGCTTGGCGAACAGGTCGACGTCGCGGATCTCGAAGTCCATGCCCTTTTCGAACAGCACGAAGCGGCAGCGGTGCGAGTAAGGGCAGGTGGTTCCGGAGTAAAGCACCATCATGGGCGTGGGCTCCCTTTAGAAGCAGGTCGAACAGTAGCCTGAAAACGGCAAAAACGCAGCGGCGCCCCGTGGCGCGCACTGCGCGAAGAAATGGCCCGGCCGGCTTGCGCCCGGCCGGGCCCGGGGGTCATTTGACGTCTTTCCAGAACGCCGCGTTCAGGCGCCAGGCGAACAGCGTGAACACCGCCAGGAAGATCAGCACCCACACACCAAGACGAACACGCTGGCCCTGGGCCGGCTCGCCCATCCACTGCAGAAAGGCCACGAGGTCGGCCACGGACGAGTTGTACTCCGCCTGGTTCAGCTGACCCGGAGCGGCCAGCTCGAAAGCCTTGAAACGGTGGATCTTCTTGCCCGCTTCGTGGGGGTCGTCGACCTCCTCGAACACGGCGCGTTGCTGGCCCTGGAGTTCCCACAGCACATTCGGCATGGCCACGCTCGGGAACGCCAGGTTGTTCCAGCCGGTGGCCTTGGTGTCGTCGCGATAGTAGCTGCGCAGGTAGGTGTAGAGGTAGTCCGCACCGGTGCCCTGGCCACCGGCGCGCGAGCGGGCGATGACGGTCAGGTCTGGCGGCGCGGCACCGAACCACTCCTTGGCCTGCTTCGGATCGATCGCCACCTTCATCGTTTCGCCCACCTTCTCGGCGGCGAACATCAGGTTGCCCTTGATCTGCTCCTCGCTGAGCCCGATGTCGCGCAGCCGGTTGTAGCGCATGAACGTCGCGCCATGGCAGTTCAGGCAGTAGTTGACGAACAGCTTGGCGCCGTTCTGCAACGAGGACATCTCGGTCAGGCGATCGGTGGGGAACTTGTCCCAGGGCTCGCCGCCGGTGTTGGCGGCGGCGCCAGAGACCAGGCACAGTGCGGCCATCCAGCCGGCAATCAGTTTCTTCATCATGTGTGAGCTCCTGCCGGTGGAATCAGTGTGCGTGGAAGACCACACGCTCGGGCACCGGCTTGAAGGTGCCGAGCTGGCTCCACCACGGCATCAGCAGGAAGAAGCCGAAGTAGAACAGGGTGCCGATCTGCGAGACGAGGGTGCCGATGGCCGACGGCGGCTGGATGCCCAGGTACCCCAGGATCAGGAAGAGCACCACGAACACACCGTACAGCGCGCTGTGCCAGCCCGGACGATAACGGATCGACTTGACGGGGCTGTAGTCCAGCCAGGGCAGGAAGAACAGGATGATGACCGCGCCACCCATCACCACCACGCCCCAGAACTTGGCGTCGAAGGTCTTGAGCAGCAGCACGGCCACGATGGCCGCACCCAGCACAGCCACCTTGCCCATGCTGCCCAGGCGGGCCTTGAGCACCGCACCGATGGCGCCCAGGGCCACCACGCCGCACAACACGTTGACCATGTCGTCGGTGGTAGCGCGGAGCATCGAGTAGTACGGCGTGAAGTACCAGACCGGTGCGATGTGCGGCGGCGTCTTCAGCGGGTCTGCCGGGATGAAGTTGTTGTACTCGAGGAAGTACCCGCCCAGCTCCGGCGCAAAGAACAGGATGGCGCAGAAGATGATCAGGAACACGCCCACGCCCATCAGGTCGTGCACGGTGTAGTAGGGGTGGAAGGGGATGCCATCGAGCGGGATGCCGGTGGCAGGATCCTTGGTCGCCTTGATCTCGACGCCGTCGGGGTTGTTCGAGCCCACGTCGTGCAGCGCCAGCAGGTGGGCGACGACCAGGCCGATCAGGACCAGCGGCACGGCGATCACGTGGAAGCTGAAGAAGCGGTTCAGCGTCGCATCGCCCACCACGTAGTCGCCGCGGATCAGCAGGGCCAAGTCCGGGCCGACGAAGGGCACGGCGGCGAACAGGTTCACGATCACCTGGGCGCCCCAGTAGCTCATCTGGCCCCAGGGCAGCAGGTAACCCATGAAGGCTTCGGCCATCAGGCACAGAAAGATTGCGCAACCGAAGATCCACACCAGTTCGCGCGGCTTGCGGTAGGAGCCGTACATCAGCCCACGGAACATGTGCAGGTAGACGACCACGAAGAACGCCGAGGCGCCAGTCGAGTGCATGTAGCGGATCAGCCAGCCCCAGGGCACATCGCGCATGATGTACTCGACACTCGCGAAAGCCACCGGAATGCCGGCCGCGTTCAGCGACGCATCCGGTTTGTAGTGCATGACCAGGAAGATGCCGGTGACGATCTGGATCACCAGCACCATCAGCGCCAGGGATCCGAAGAAATACCAAAGGTTGAAGTTCTTCGGGGCGTAGTACTCCGAAAGGTGCTTCTTGTACTCCTCGAACGCGGTCGGGAACCGGTTCTCGAACCAGACGGTGACCTTCTGGGCGATCGGCGCGTCGTCCGGCGCGACTTTGAATTCAGCCATGGTTGCCTTTCTTGGATTCGGGTCGCGCGTGCTCAGGCCGTCTTGTCCTCGCCGATCAGCAGCTTGCTGTCGGAGAGGTACATGTGCGGCGGCACTTCGAGGTTGTCGGGCGCGGGCTTGTTCTTGAAGACCCGGCCGGCCATGTCGAAGGTGGAACCGTGGCAGGGGCAGAGGAAACCGCCCTTCCAGTCGTCCGGCAGCGAAGGCTGTGCGCCGATGGCGAACTTGTCCGAGGGCGAGCATCCCAGGTGCGAGCAGATGCCGACGACCACCAGGTACTCTGGCTTGATCGAGCGCGCTTCGTTCTTCGCATACTCGGGCACCGGGTAGGCCTTGCGCTCGTTGTTCGGGTCGGCCAGGCCGCTGTCGTTGCCTTTCAGCGCAGCCAACTGCTCGGGCGTGCGGCGCACCACCCAGACCGGCTTGCCGCGCCATTCGACGGTGAGTTTTTCACCGGGCTTGATGCCACCGATATCCACCTCGACTGGCGCGCCGGCCGCCTTGGCACGCTCGGAGGGTGCAAAGGTGCTGACAAAGGGCACGGCTGCCGCCACGCCGCCCACGGCACCGGCGCAACCGGTGGTGATCAGCCACGTGCGCTTGCCTTGGTCCACCGCGTTATCACTCATGGGGGTCCTTCTTGGAGCTCTGGAAGACTTTGGAGACGCTGGAAACGGGAATCCGGTCTCGGGCAATCCGGCATTTTAGCGGACAAGCCACAGTGCCCCTCCCACAACGTGCCACAGCGCACGACAGCGACCCTCTCGGCCATTGACAGGGCGGACCGGGCGGCAATACTGCGGGCCGGGGCGGCGCCAGTCGGCGGCGGCCACCGATCCACAAATCTAAGGAGTATTCACATGGGGTTTGCCACGGAGTTCAAGGAATTTGCGATGAAGGGCAATGTCGTCGACCTGGCGGTCGGCGTCATCATCGGTGGAGCGTTCGGCAAGATCGTCGACTCCATCGTCGCCGACCTGATCATGCCCTTCGTGGGCGTGCTGTTCGGCGGGCTGGATTTCTCGAACTACTTCATCCCGTTGGCCGGGCAGACCGCGGCCACGCTCGTCGAGGCCAAGAAAGCGGGTGCCGTGTTCGCCTATGGCAGCTTCATCACGGTGGCGCTGAACTTCATGATCCTGGCCTTCATCATCTTCATGATGATCAAGCAGATCAACCGCCTGAAGAAGGCCGAGGCGGCCGCGCCTGCGCCGGCCGAGGCGCCGGCCACGCCGGAAGACGTGGTGCTGCTGCGCGAGATCCGCGACGCCTTGCGCAAGTAAGCCCGCTGAGCACCCGCTTGGCAGGTGGGGCCGGTACTCCGGCACCGGGTGCCCCCACTCAGCCGAGCGCCGGGCCGCCCCAAGCCGGCTGAGCACCCGCTTGGCGGGTGGGGCCGGTACCCCGGCACCGGGTGCCCCAACTCAGCCGGAAAGCCGCCGCGCCAGCCGGATGGCACACACCAGGCTGGACGGGTCCGCCCGGCCCGTGCCCGCCAGGTCGAAAGCCGTGCCATGGTCCGGGCTGGTGCGCACGAACGGCAGGCCCAGCGTCACGTTCACACCGTCGGCCACGCCCAGGTACTTGACCGGTATCAGGCCGTGGTCGTGCGTCATCGCGACCACGAAATCGAA
The DNA here is from genome assembly GCA_018780145.1 of Vitreoscilla sp. Lineage (GTDB taxonomy): Bacteria > Pseudomonadota > Gammaproteobacteria > Burkholderiales > Burkholderiaceae_C > Ideonella. The sequence continues at coordinate 4,136 of JADMKA010000060.1, forward strand.
CTCGCCCGGGTGCCCCGTTGCGTGGCGGGCACGCATGAAGACGGTGTCGGGGGCAAAAGGGCCGCGGGCGTCGATGCCTTCGGCCCGTGCCTGGGCGATGGCCGGCTCGATGATGCGCAGCTCCTCGTCGCCGAACAGCCCCCCCTCGCCAGCATGCGGGTTCAGGCCCGCCACGGCGATGCGCGGATGCGGGATGCCGAAGCGTGCGCCCGCCGCGTGGGTGAGGCGCAGCGTCTGCACGATGCCAGGCGTATCCAGGAGCTCGATGGCACGGCGCAGCGCCACGTGGATGGTCACCAGCACCACCCGCAACTCGTCGTTGGCCAGCATCATGCGCACCGGCGGCGCCGTGTCGAGCTTGAGTGACTGCGCCGCCAGCGCCTGCAGCATCTCGGTGTGCCCCGGGTAGGCCACGCCCGCCGCCGACAGCGCCGCCTTGTGGATGGGCGCGGTGACCAGGCCACCAGCCCGGCCGGCCATCACCTCTGCCACCGCCGCCTCGATACAGGCCGCCGCAGCGGCCCCTGCCTGGGCCTGCACCTTCCCCAGCGGCAAGCCCACCAGCCCCGGCGCGAGCGCCGGGGGTTGCCAGACGGGCATCGCACCGGGCGGCACCTCGTCCAGTGAGCCCACGTCGGCCAGCTGCGCCACCGGGCCGGGGTGGCCGACAGTCGCCAGTGCACGGCGCATCACCTGCAGGTCGGCACAGACCACTGCGCCGCCCAGTTCTCCCATGGCGTAGGCCTGGGCGATGATTTCAGGGCCGATGCCGCAGGCATCGCCCATGGTGACCAGCAGGGGCTTCATGCGGGGTTGTCGATCTCGATGAATTCATGGGCCAGGCCCAGGGCGCTGGCCAGGTGCGCCGCGACCGCCGGGGCGCCGTAGCACTCGGTGGCATGGTGGCCGCAGGCCAGAAAGGCCACGCCGGTCTCGCGTGCCAGGTGGGCCTGCGGCTCGGAGATCTCGCCCGTCAGGAACACGTCGGCGCCCGCCGCGATGGCCGCTTCGAAGTGCCCCTGCGCACCGCCGGTGCACCAGGCCACGCGCCGCAACGCACGGCCATCGCCAACAGCCAGCACGGGCTCTCGACGGAGCCGCTCGCGCAGGCGCAGCTGCAGGGCGGCGAGGTCGCGCAGGCCCCCGGCGTCCCCGATGAAGCCCAGATCCTGCTCACCGAACCGGGCATCCGCTTGCAGGCCCAGTTCGGCGCCGAGGCGCGCGTTGTTGCCGAGTTCGGGGTGTGCGTCCAATGGCAAGTGGTACGCGAACAAATTGATGCCGTGCGCCATCAGGCGCTCGACACGGGCCTTCAGCCAGCCCGTCAGCCGGCCGTCCTGCCCACGCCAGAACAGCCCGTGGTGGACCAGGATCGTGTCGGCCCCGGCAGCCACGGCCGCATCAATCAGCGCCAAGCTGGCAGTGACCCCCGAGACGACCTTGTGAATCCGCTCCCTGCCCTCCACCTGCAGACCGTTCGGCCCATAATCCTTGAACCGTTCAGGCACCAGAAGTGCGTTCAGGAAGGCCTCAGCCTCCGCCCGCGTTGCCATCGGACATCCTCTCGTTGAGCGTCATGCGCAGAATCTGGCTCATTTTCTCCCAGGCCGTCACCGTCGCCGTGGCGGTGCTGTTCGTCGTCGGCACCTTCAAGCCCGAGTGGCTGCAGCGTGGCGGCGCGTTGGGCAGCCTCGGGCCGCGGGTGGTGGGCACACCCGATGGCTCGGTGCCGGTCTCGCTGGCCCAGGGCGCCAGCCCCGCACAGCCCCTGTCCGCGGCGGCCCGCAAGGCCGCACCAGCGGTGGTCAGCGTGACCGCCAGCAAGGCGCCTGCGGCCACGGACGACCCCCGCGCGCAGGACCCCTGGTTCCGCTTCTTCTTTGGCCAGCGCGGCCAGTTTCAGCCACAGGAACCGCAGGTCGGCCTGGGCTCGGGCGTGATCGTCTCGCCGGAAGGCTACCTGCTCACCAACAACCATGTGATCGACGGTGCCGACGACATCCGGGTCCGCCTGTCCGACGGCCGTGAAGCGTTGGCCAAGCTGGTGGGCACCGACCCCGAGTCCGACGTGGCGGTGCTGAAGATCGAGCTCGACCGGTTGCCCGCCGTGACGCTGGGCAATATCGAGCAGGTGCAGGTGGGCGACGCAGTGCTGGCCATCGGCAATCCGTTCAACGTGGGCCAGACGGTCACCTCGGGCATCGTCAGTGCACTGGGCCGCAGTGGGCTCGGGCTGTCCACCTTCGAGAACTTCATCCAGACCGACGCGGCGATCAACCCCGGCAACTCCGGCGGCGCCCTGATCGACGTGAACGGCAACCTGGTCGGCATCAACACCGCGATCTACTCGCGCACCGGTGGCAGCCTGGGCATCGGTTTCGCGATCCCGATCGACCTGGCGCGGCAGGTGATGGAGGGCCTGGTGCGCGATGGCCAGGTCACCCGTGGCTGGATCGGCGTGCAGCCGCGCGACCTCGACCCCGAGTTCGCCCAGAGCTTCAAGTTGCCGATCACCGAGGGTGTGCTGATCACCGGCGTGCTGCAGGACGGCCCAGCCAGCAGCGCCGGCATGAAGCCGGGGGATGTCGTCATCCGCATCGGCGGCAAGACGGTGCGCAACACCTCGCAGCTGATGAATTCGGTGGCGGCGCTGAAGCCGCAGTCTGAAACGGTCTTCGGGGTCCAGCGCGGCGCTCAGGCCCTGGACCTGAAAATCGTCATCGCCCAGCGCCCCAAGGCCAACCCGCAGCAAAGGCCCGCCGACTGATCCGCGAGACAGCGCTCAGGTGTCGGGGTTCGGCGCCGCGCTGTGCTTGATGAACACCCCCGCCGCGATGAGGCCCACTTCGTAGAGCAGGCACATCGGGATCGCCAGTGCCAGCTGAGACACCACGTCCGGCGGCGTGATCACCGCCGCGATGATGAAGGCCAGCACGATGAAGTAACCGCGGAAGGCCCGCAGCTTCTCGATGCTCACGATGCCCATGCGCGTCAGCACCATCACCACCACCGGCACCTCGAACGCCGCGCCGAAGGCGACGAACATGGTCAGCACGAAGCCCAGGTAGGCCTCGATGTCCGGCGCCGCCGTGATGCTCTTGGGCGCAAAGCCCTGGATGAACTTGAACACCTGGCCGAAGACGAAGAAGTAGCAGAAGGCCACGCCCGCGACGAACAGCAGGGTGCTGGAGATCACCAGGGGCAGCACCAGCTTCTTCTCGTGGCTGTACAGCCCCGGCGCCACGAAGGCCCAGACCTGGTAAAGCACGATGGGCAAGGCCAGCAGGAACGCCGCCATCAGGGTGATCTTCAAGGGCACCAGGAACGGCGAGATGACGTTGGTGGCGATCATCGTGGCCCCCTGCGGCAGCGTGGCCACCAAGGGCGAAGCAAGGAGGTCGTACAGCCCCGCCGGCCCCGGCCAGTAAGCCAGCACGGCAAAGGCAATGCCCACGGCGATCAGCGCACGCACCAGGCGGTCGCGCAGCTCGATCAGGTGGGAGACGAATGGGGCTTCGGTGCCCTCCAGCTCGTCGTGCGGTTCTCCCGTGCTCATGTGCCGGCACCTGCACGCGGCGGCCGAAACCGGGCCACCCGCGCGGCTCCTGACTGAACATGCCGCTTCACGCCCTCGCGCTGCTTGTACCAGGAGGGCACCGCGCCGCGTTTGACGCGCCAGTTCTTGCGCGGGTGCTGATAGCTCGGCGGCGCCGCTGTCCAGCCGATCGCAGCACCCTCACCGGTGGACGCTGCCAATCCATCGCCCAGCCCCTGAGTGGCATCGTTCCAGTTCTGCGACAACGCACTGGACGCCTCGTTGACCTCGCGTTGCACCGACTGCTCGACATCGCGAGCGGCGGTCTCGAACTGCGACTTCATCTTCTGCAGCTCTTCCAGCTCGATCGAGCGGTTGACCTCGGCCTTGACGTCGGCCACATAGCGCTGCGCCTTGCCGACCAGGTGGCCCACGGTGCGCGCCACGCGCGGCAGCTTCTCGGGGCCGATGACGATGAGGGCCACGGCGCCGATGAGGGCGATCTTGTCGAAACCGAAGTCAATCATGGGTGGCGGCGCAGCTTCGCCTGGCCTCAGACCTTGTTCTTGGCTTCCACATCGACGGTGTTGTTGTCACGAGCCTGGTTGGCATCGAGTTGCTGCGAGGGCGGCACCGGCTGGTCGGCGCTGTCGGCGCCGTTCTTCATGCCGTCCTTGAAGCCCTTGACCGCCGAGCCGAGGTCGGAGCCGACGTTCTTCAGCTTCTTGGTGCCGAAAATCAACACGACGACGACCAGCACGATCAGCCAATGCCAGATGCTGAAGGATCCCATGACGTTTCTCCAAAGACGAACAGCGGATTGTAAGAGTCAGCTTCGATGCGAAGGGTTCAACCCTTCAGCCACGGCCGCGGGCCGCCCATCACGTGCATGTGCAGGTGGTGGACTTCCTGGCCGCCATCGCGCCCGGTGTTGATCACCTGGCGGAAGCCGCCGGTGACACCGAGCTGCGCCATCAGTTGCGGTGCCAGCACCATCATGCGGCCCATCAGCGCCTGGTCTTCGGGCGTGACCTGCTCCATCGAGGCGATGTGACGCTTGGGCACGAGCAGGATGTGCACCGGCGCCCACGGGTGAATGTCATGGAAGGCGACGATCTCGTCGTCCTCATGGGCCTTCTTCGCCGGGATCTGGCCAGCGGCAATTTTGCAGAAAATGCAGTTCGGGTCAGCGCTCATCCGCCCTCCTCAGACCGGCATCGGCCGGCGGTCGTTCAAGGCCAGCCAACCGCGGGCCACGCGGTAGAGGAACCAGATCGAGATGATCGCCCAGGCGAGGGCACCGGGCAGGTAAAGCAGCAGGAACAAGGGGAAGGTCACCAGGTACAGCCCACCCGCCCACAGCACGCTGCGAATGCGCCAGCGGAAGTGGCTCTCCTGCCAGGTGCCGGCGGCATCGCCCTGCTTGACCAGATCGAGGATGAAGGCCACGACCAGCAGGGCCACCCCAGGCTGGAAACCCGGCAGCACCGCCCCCACCGCGACGATGGCGTGCAAGGCGTAGCTGATGTGGCCAATGGTGCGCAGCCCATCGTCGCGGCCGGCGTCCAGGGTGGTGATGTCGCTCACGGTTGCTCTCCTTGCTCTCGCAGTTGCGCCTTGCGGGCGGCGAATTCTTCCAGGCCGGACAAGCCCTCGCGGCGCTCCAGCTCGGCCAGCACGTCGGCTGGCCGCAGGCCGAACTGGGCCAGCACGATCATCGTGTGGAACCACAGGTCGGCCACCTCGTAGACGATCTTCTGCCGGTCGCCGTCCTTGGCCGCCATGACCGTCTCGGTGGCTTCCTCGCCGACCTTCTTCAGCATGGCATCCGTCCCTTTGTGGAACAGGCGGGCCACATAGCTCTTGTCGGGGTCGCCCTGGCGGCGTGAATCGATCACCTCGGCCAGGCGTTGCAGGGTGTCGTTGGAGGTGGTGGCCATCGGGCGTCTATTTGTAGATCGAAGCGGGGTCTTTCAAGACCGGGTCGACGCTGACCCAGGCATTTTCTTCGAGCCTCTCGAAGAAGCAGCTGTGGCGCCCGGTGTGGCAGGCGATGCCGGGCTCGTGGCCGAGTTGGCTGACCTTCAGCAACACGACGTCCTGGTCGCAATCGATGCGGATCTCGTGCACCGTCTGGATGTGGCCGGACTCTTCGCCCTTGTGCCACAGGCGCTGGCGCGAGCGGCTGAAGTAGACGGCCTGGCGCAGTTCAGCCGTGCGTGCCAGGGCCTCGCGGTTCATCCACGCGAACATCAGCACGTCGCCGCTGCCGGCTTCCTGCGCGATGACGGGCACCAGGCCGTCACGGTCCCAGCGAACATGGTCGAGCCATTCCATCTGGGCAGTGTAGCCAACCGGGTCAGATTGAATGGGTGGCGCCGGCATGCCCTCGCTCGGTGGCGAACCATTCCAGCACGGGAACCGTGCCCGGCAGCACCGGCCGGCTGGCCACCGGCAGCGACTCCCAGGCCATGGCCTGGCCTTCGCGCATCTCGAACTCGCCCTGCCAGTCGAAGACCTTGCGGAAATGCAGGCGCACCCTCGCATGCGGGTAGTCCATCACCAGGTCCTTCCAGGGGTGGCTGGCGCCGATGGTGATGCCGAGTTCCTCGTGCAACTCACGGGCCAGCGCGTCGTGCACCGTTTCGCCCGCCTCCAGCTTGCCACCCGGGAACTCCCAGTAACCGGCGTAGACCTTGCCCTCGGGGCGCGAGGTCAGCAGGAAGCGGCCCTCGCGCCCCGCCGCATCACGCTCGATCAACACGCCCACCGCCACGTCGACCGGGGTGCGCTCGGCTGCCGCCGTCATGCGCCGGCACCACCGGCCAGCGCGGCACGGCCCGCCAGGTCGCGGGCGAACTGGTAGGCCACCCGGCCCGAGCGCGAGCCGCGCTCGAGCGCGAACACCAGCGCCTCGGGGCGCGCGGCCTCGATCTGTGCCTCGGTCAAGCCGTGGTGCTTGAGCCACTGCGCGACGATGGCCAGGTACTCGGCCTGGGTGAAGGGGTAGAAGCTGATCCACAAGCCGAAACGCTCGGACAGGGAGATCTTCTCCTCCACCACCTCGCCGGGATGCACCTCGCCGTCCTCGGTGTGCTGGTAGCTGAGGTTCTCTGCCATGTACTCGGGCAGCAGGTGGCGCCGGTTGCTGGTGGCGTAGATCAGCAGGTTGTCGCCGGCCGCCGCCACCGAGCCGTCCAGGATGGACTTGAGCGCCTTGTAGCCGGGCTCACCTTCCTCGAAGCTGAGGTCGTCGCAGAAGACGATGAAGCGCTCCGGCCGTTCGGCGACCAGATCCACCAGATCCGGCAGATCCACCAGGTCGGCTTTGTCGACCTCGATCAGCCGCAGCCCTCGGCCGGCGTGCTCGTTCAGGCAGGCCTTGATCAGCGAACTCTTGCCGGTGCCGCGCGCCCCGGTGAGCAGCACATTGTTGGCCGAGGCGCCGGCGACGAACTGCTCGGTGTTGCGCGCCAGGCGCTCTTTCTGCGCGTCGACCTCCTTCAGGTCGGACAGGCGGATGGGCGACACATGCCTGACCGGCTCCAGCCAGCCCGAACCCGCGCGCTTGCGGTAGCGGAAGGCGATCGAGGCGCTCCAGTCGGGCGCGGCCAGCGGATGGGGCAGGACGGCCTCCAGCCGCGTCAGCACGCGCTCGGCCTGAGCCAGCAGGGTCTCCAGTGCAGACAGGTTCATGCCGCCGAGTGTAGTGAACTGCACCCGGCGTGCGCCGGTCGGGCTTCAGGGGCAGGTGGTGCCGGCGTCGAGCCGGACGATGCGCGGCTTGCCCAGCGACGGGTCGAGCGGGTCGTACGGCAGGTTGGGCGTCTTGTAGGCGGCCAGGTAGGCCGACAGGGCGTCGATGTCCTGCGCCCCGCCCAGGCGGTCGATCCCGCCCTTGAGCGTGGTGAACGCATCGCCGCCGTCGGCCAGGAAGTTGTTGACGGTGACGCGCCAGGTGCGAGCGGGGCTGACCACCGCACCGTCGGCCACCAGGGTCTCGCTCACGCCGCCGACGCTCAGCGTGGCGTTGCGGACCTTGGCGCCGCAGGCCTGGGCGTTGTCCCATTCGTAGCGAAGGCCATTCGACGGCAGCAGGATGCGCCCAAAGGTGGTCTGGCCGAAGCAGTTGGCGAACTGTTGTTCCAGCGTGTCGCGGATCTGCTGAGTGCTCAGCGTCATCGTCACCAGGCTGTTGCCGAACGGCTGCACGGTGAAGGCCTCGCCGTAGGTCACGTTGCCGTCGCCTTCGTTGGCCGTGCTGTTCGCGTAGAGGAAGCCCGGGTTGCGCACGCCGCCCGGGTTCATCAGCGCCAGTTGAGCGCCGCCGAGGCTGGGGGCCGCTGTGGCCGCCAGTTGGGAGTCGGCAATCAGGTCGCCAGCAGGCATGTTGCAGGCGGCATCCTTCAGGTTGAGCACATCGCGGGCGATGCTGCCGATGACCTGGTTGGCGATCGGCGCGACCAGCACCTTGTAGTTGGCGACGATGCCCGCGATCTCGGCGTTCGGCGTGATGGCCGGGTTGCTGCGATCGACCACCTTGTTGACCACCACCACGCCGCTGACGTCGCGTGTGGCGGTGTCCAGCGTCAGGTCGATGTCGGTCAGCACGCGGCCCTGCGCATTGGCGCTGGTGACCGGCACGCTGCGGCCCGACGCCAGCGCGAGCTGGCAGTTGTAGGCCTGGTGGGTGTGGCCGGTGATCACGAGGTCCACCGCGTCGTCCAGTTGGCCGACGATGGACTTGATCGGCGAGCCCTCCAGGCCACCGACGCAGGCGTTGATGTCCAGCGGCGCCGGCGCGGTCTGTGCGCCGCCCTGGTGGATCAGCACCACGATGGCCTCGACACCTTGGGCACGCAACTGCGGCACCAGCGCGTTGACCGTCTGGGCCTCGTCACGGAACACCAGGCCCTTGACCCCGGTCGGCGTGACGATCTGCGGAGTCTCCTTCAACGTCATGCCGATGAAGGCCACGGTGACCGCGCGGCCACCGATGTCGAACTTCTTCAGGCCGTAGGGCGCGAACAAGGTCTTGCCGCTGCCCTTCTTCACCACGTTGGCCGCCAGGAACTTGAACCTGGCCCCCTCGAAAGGAACCGGTGTGCCCACCTCGGCGCCGCGGCAGCTGTTGACCGCGTCGGTCGGGTGGCAGCCGCCGCGCTGCATGCGCAACAACTCGTCCTTGCCTTCGTCGAACTCGTGGTTGCCCACGGCGTTGAAGTCCAGGCCGGCTCGGTTCATCGTCTCGATGGTCGGCTCGTCGTGGAACAGTGCCGACACCAGCGGGCTGGCGCCGATCAGGTCCCCGGCGGCGACGACCACGGTGTTCGGGTTGGCGGCCCGTGCGGCGGCGATGTAGCCGGCCGCATAGTCGACGCCACCGGCCGGAACCAGCGGCGCGGTCGCATTGGCGCGGAAGGTGCCCGGGGACTCGAGTTGCCCGTGGAAATCGTTCAGCGAGAGGATCTTGACGACACCGGTCGGCTTGCCGGTTCCGACCGGGCTGGCGGCACACGCGGCTGAGGCCAGCGCGGCACCGAGGATCAGCGCGACACTGGCGCGCAATGGGAAGCGGATGGTCATGGCGGCTCTCTGCAATGAGGGGACGGGCGGCAACCCGGAGGGCGCCGTGGTGGCCCCATTGGAGAAGGCGCGCGTGACATGGCCATGAAGGCCAGCCCCTGCCGGCCGGTGGTCTCAGGGCAGCGCGTGGATGCGCAGTCCGTCGCTGACGAAGCAGCGATCGCCGGCACACCGCGCAACCGCTGCCAGACCGGTGAATTCACCAAAGGCCGGCAGGATCAATGTTTTCGCCGTGGCGTGGAAGCACGGCAGGCGAAGGTGGTCCCGCGCCCGCCCGGACAGCACCGCACCTGGGTGCAGGTGACCGGCCAGCACCGGCCACCCCGGCCGGGCCTGCGGGTGGTGGCACAGCGCCCAAGGCCCCAGCGGCAGCGGCTCATCGACCACCTGGATGTCCAACTCGGCGGGCGGGTCGCCAGCGCGATCGTCGTGGTTGCCACGCACCAGGGTCACCGCCAACGCGGCGTGCCGCTCGCGCCAATGCGCCACGGCAGCGAGCCCGGGGCCGGTGCGCGCCCGGGCCGAGTGGAGAAAGTCTCCGAGAAAGACCAGCCGGGTCGGTTGCAGGCGGGCGATCAGGCCATCCAGGCGCTGCAGGTTGACCTCGCTGGTGCCGCCGGGCACCGGCACGCCGAGCCGGCGGAAGCTGTGCGCCTTGCCCAGGTGAAAGTCGGCCACCAGCAAGGTGGCGTGATCGGGGGCAAAGGCCGCGCGTTCGGGGCACAGCCAGAGGCGGCCACCGCCCCAGTCGAGCGCCAGGTCTGCGCCCGGCGCCACCTCAGGTCAGCAGGCCGAGCGCGATGTCCAGCTGCTCGGTCGGGCTGCGCTTGAAGCCCGAGCGGGCATAGCGCTGCAGGCGGCCGACAATGAACGCGGTGAGCGCGGAGGCGCGGCCGTTGGCGTCCACCGTGGGGGTCATCGAACCCGCCAGGTCGGCGGCGCTGCGCAGGCTCTGGCGCAGTTGCGACTCGACTCGGTCGAAGAACTGGTTCATGCGCGCCGTGAGGCGCTCGTTCTCGAACACCAGCGCGTCACCCACCATCACGCGGGTCATGCCGGGGTTCTTCTCGCCGAACTGCAGCACCACCTGGGTGATGCGCTGAGCCTGGGCGGCGCCGCCGGGCTCGCGCTCGACAATCTGGTTGATGAGGCCGAAGATGCTGGATTCGATGAACTCGATCAGGCCCTCGAACATCTGCGCCTTGCTGGCGAAGTGCCGGTACAGGGCTGCCTCGCTGACCTCGAGCCTGGCGGCCAGGGCGGCGGTGGTGACCCGTTCGGCGCCCGGCTGCTCCAGCATGGTGGCCAGCGTCTGCAAGATCTGCACGCGGCGTTCGCCGGGCTTCGGGCGCTTGCGTGCCGGCGCTGCCTCTGTCGCGGCGGCAGGTGCCTCGGCCTGGGCCGCATCGGTCTCTTCGGGCAGGTCAGGCATCACGGCACACGGCGCAACTGTTGGAGCGAGACGATTCTGGCATACACATAGGCCGGCCTCCGGTGCAGGTAAACACCAACTTCCGGGCCGTGCGGAGCCCGTTTGGCCCAGCGCTGCATCCACACCGTGCGCATGCCGACGGCCCGTGCGGCCTTCTGATGCACCAGGGTGTCCTCGACCAGCACGCAGTCCCGGGGCGCCACGCCCAGGCGCGCGGCGATCGCCCGGAACATGCGCGCATCGGGCTTCGGGCGCCACTGGCCGAACATCGTCATCTGCTCGATGCCGATGACCAGCTCGAACTCGCGTTGCAGGCCGAGGACCTTCAACACGCGCTCGGCGTAGGCGCGTGGCGCGTTGGTCAGGATCACCTTGCGCCCACGCAGATGGCGCAGCGCGGCCAGGTCGGCGGCATGGCCGGCGACATCGCGTTCCAGCGTGGGCAGGCGGTGGGTGTCGTGCAGGAAGTGCGCCGGCTTCACGCCATGGTGGCGCATCAGCCCCAGCAAAGTGGCGCCGTAGCGATGCCAGTAGTGGCCGCGCAGGCGGTCGGCCTCGGCGGCACTGACGGCCAGCTCGCGCTCGATGTAGGCGTTCATCGCCTGGTCGAGGTGGCGGAACGCCGAGGCCGAGGCATCGTGCAAGGTGTTGTCGAGGTCGAACAGCCAGACCCGCGGCATGCTCAGTGCCCCCGTGCCGACCGCCGGCCCAGCGCGAAGATGCTGCCCAGCAGCAACACGGCGCCGAGCCACTGGCGGGCGTCGAGGTGCTGGTCCAGCAGGGCCGCGGACAACAGCACCGCGGTCAGCGGCTCGACCAAGGTGGCCACGGTCAGCGCCGTCGGGCTGAGGTAGGCGGCGCTCCAGCTGAAGGCCAGCAGCGCCAACGCGGCGGTCACCAGTCCGAGATAGAGGATCCAGGCCTCGGGCGGCACGGCATTCGGCCAGGCGAGCGGGGTGTAGAGCGCCGTCAGGCCCATCACGGCCGCCGCCACGATCGTCAGGCAGGTGGTGGCCGGGCCGGCGCCCAGATCGGTGGACAGGCGCCCGCTGACCAGCGTGAAGCCGGCATAGAGCACCGCCGAGGCGACGGAGAAGCCCACGCCGATCAACAGACCGACGCCACGCGCGTCATCGGGCGCGCCGCCATGCCGCAGCACGATCAGCACCGTGCCTGCCAGGGCCGCACCCAGGGTCAGGGCAAGCGGTGTGTCGAGCGCCTCCTGGCCCCGAGCCACCGCCACCAGGGTGACCAGCACCGGCGGCAGGCACAGCGCAATCAAGGTCGGGATCGCTGCGCCGATGCGCTCGATGCCCAGAAACCAACACAGCACATAGAGCGCCATCGCCGTGCCGGCCCCCAGCAGCAGCTTCGCATGGCCCCAGGCCTTGCGGCCCAGCCCGGGCCGGCCGAAGACGGCCAGCAGGAACACCCCGCCAACCACGAAACGCCAGAACGAGATGCTCTCCGGGCGCAGGAGGTAGCGCGCGATCAGCAGGTTGACCACGAGGGCACCGGTGCCCCAGAGGAACGCGGCACCGCAGGCGGCCAGCATGGCCGCCGGGACGCGGCTGGTTCCCGGGCCGGACACCGTCCCCGGCTCAGTGTGAGCGGATCATCGTGCCGTAGGCCTGGTCGGTGAGGATCTCCAGCAACATCGCATGCGGCACGCGCCCGTCGATGATGTGCACCGCGTTGACGCCGCTCTTGGCGGCATCCAGCGCACCGGAGATCTTGGGCAGCATGCCGCCGCTGATGGTGCCGTCGGCGAACAGCTCGTCGATGCGGCGTGCGGTGAGGTCGGTGAGCAGGTTGCCGGCCTTGTCCAGCACGCCGGGCGTGTTGGTCAGCAGCACCAGCTTCTCGGCCTTCAGCACCTCGGCCAGCTTGGCAGCAACCAGATCGGCATTGATGTTGTAGCTCTCGTTGTCGGCGCCGAAGCCGATCGGGCTGATGACCGGGATGAAGGCGTCGTCCTGCAGGGCCTTGACCACGCTCGGGTCGATCGACTCGATCTCGCCGACCTGCCCCACATCGTGTTCCTTGGTCGGGTCGTCCTTGTCGACCATCTTCAGCTTGCGGGCGCGGATCATCGCGCCGTCACGGCCCGTCAGGCCCACGGCCTTGCCGCCAGCCACGTTGATCAGGCCGACGATGTCCTGCTGCACCTCGCCACCCAGCACCCATTCGACGACCTCCATCGTTTCCTCGTCGGTCACCCGCATGCCCTGGATGAAGGTGCCCTTCTTGCCCAGGCGGCTCAGGGCCTCGTCGATCTGCGGCCCGCCACCGTGCACCACCACCGGGTTCATGCCGACCAGCTTCAGCAGCACCACGTCTTCGGCGAAGTCCTGCTGCAGGGCCGGATCGGTCATGGCGTTGCCGCCGTATTTGATGACCAGGGTCTTGCCGTGATACTTGCGGATGTAGGGCAACGCCTGCGCCAGGATCTCGGCCTTTTCGCGCGGCAGGATGTGGTCGACGGCAGTGGGTTCGGCGGCGTGGCTCATGGTGGCGGGTGACTTTTCAGCGTGGGATGGGGCATTCTAGGGAACCCGCTCTCGCCCCGGGGGTCATCGCAAGGGCCATCGCCCGCGTTGTCATCATTGTGTACAAGGAGATCGTCCCGATGAGCACCCTGCTGCGTTCCCGCCTCGCCCATGCCACCGCCACGCTGCTGGCCGGGCTGGCCGTTGCCACCGCGCAAGCGACCGAAGGCGAGATCAAGAAGGTGGACCCGGCAACCGCCAAGGTCACCATTCGCCACGGCGAGATCAAGAACCTGGAGATGCCGGCGATGACCATGGTCTTTCGCGCCCGCACTCCCAGCCTGCTGGACGGCCTGAAGGCCGGCGACCGGGTCGACTTCGATGCCGACAAGATCGACGGCCAGTACGTGGTGACCGCGATCCGCAAGTCCCGCTGATTGGGGCACCTTTCGCGGACCGAGCTCAGACGTTCAGCAGGTGCGTGCGGTAGTGGATGAGTTCGTCGATGGACTCGTGGATGTCCGCCAAGGCGGTGTGTGCCTGCGCCTTCTTGAACCCGTCCATTACTGAGGGCTTCCAGCGGCGTGCCAGTTCCTTCAGCGTGCTGACATCCAGGTTGCGGTAGTGAAAGAACGCCTCCAGGCCGCGCATGGTCTGCGCCATGAACCGCCGGTCCTGGCAGATCGAGTTGCCGCACATCGGGCTCTTGCCGGCTGGCACATAGGCAGCGAGGAATTCGATGACCCGCGCCTCGGCCTCGGCCTCGCCGATGGTCGAGGCCTTCACCCGGTCGATCAGTCCGCTGCGGCCATGGGTGCCCTTGTTCCAGGCGTCCATGCCGTCGAGCGTGGCGTCGCTCTGGTGAATGGCGAACACCGGGCCTTCGATCCGCGTGGTCAGTTGCGCGTCGGTGACGACCACCGCGATCTCGATGATGCGGTCGGATTCGGGTTTCAGCCCGGTCATCTCGAGATCGATCCAGATCAGGTTCTGGTCGTTCTTGCTCAGTTCGGTGGCGCTCATGGTGGGGTGCCGGTTCCGGCAAGCTTTGGGATCGTGGGTGATTGTCCAACAACATACACTCGGCGGCGATGCAGCCACTCACCGTTTCGATCGCGTTTGTCGCCGCCTTGCTGGCCCGGCAGGCCCTGAAGTTCTGGCTGGCCGGCCGCCAGGCACGCCATGTGCACGCCCATCGCGGCGCCGTGCCACCACCCTTCGACTCCAGCATTCCCCTCGCCGCGCACCAGCGCGCGGCCGACTACACCCAGGCCCGCCTGCGCTTCAGCCTCGTCACCGACAGCCTCGGCGCCGCCTTGCTGCTGGGCTGGACCTTGCTGGGCGGGCTGGATCTGCTGAACGGCATCGTGCGCGACGCGGTGCAGCCGGGCTTCGGCGACATGGCGTACCAGCTGGCCCTCGTGGCGGCGTTCTCGCTGATCAGCGGCCTGCTCGACCTGCCGCAGGAGTGGGTGCGGGTCTTTCGGCTGGAACAACGCTTCGGCTTCAACCGCACCACCCTGGCGCTGTTCGTGACCGACCTGCTCAAGGGTGCTTTGGTGGCTGCGGTGATCGGCTTGCCGCTGCTGGCCGCCGTCCTGTGGCTGATGCAGGCCGCTGGCAGCGTGTGGTGGCTGTGGGCCTGGGCCCTGTGGGTGGGCTTCGTGCTGCTGATGCAGGTCATCTTCCCGACCTGGATCGCGCCGCTGTTCAACCGCTTCGAGCCGCTGGCCGACGAGGCCCTGGCTGGCCGGGTGCAGGCACTGATGGCGCGCTGCGGCTTTCGCGCCAGCGGCGTGTTCGTGATGGACGGCAGCCGGCGCTCCAGCCATGGCAACGCCTACTTCGGCGGCATGGGCCGCGCCAAGCGGGTGGTGCTGTTCGACACATTGCTGTCCCGGCTGAAAGCCGGTGAAGTCGAGGCGGTGCTGGCCCACGAACTGGGCCACTTCCACCACAAGCATGTGCTGAGCATGACACTGCGCGGCTTCGCGCTCGGGCTGGCCGGCTTCGCCTTGCTCGGCTGGTTGAGCAGCCAGCCTGCGTTTTATGTTGGCCTGGGGGCGAGCCCGAACATGGCGGCGCCGAACGATGCGCTGGCCCTGCTGCTGTTCATCCTCGCTGCGCCGGCCTTCACCTTCTTCGTCTCGCCACTGTCGGCCTGGTGGTCACGGCGCGCCGAGTTCGAGGCGGACGCCTATGCCCGGGCGCAGACCAGCGGCAGCGAACTGGCATCCGCCCTGCTCAAGCTGCACGAGGACAACGCCGGCACGCTGACACCCGATCCCGTCTACGCCCGCTTCTACTACTCGCACCCGCCAGCGTCGGAACGCCTGGCCGCGCTCGCCCATTGAGCCGGCACGCCGACCTGGACATCGGCCTGATCGTGGGCGCCCACGGCCGCCACGTGATGATCGAAACGCCCGAGGGCCGGCGCGTGATCGGCCACCCGAGGGGCAAGAAGAGCCAGTGCGTGGTGGGCGACCGGGTGCGCTGGCAGCCGGCCGGTGACGAGGCCGTCATCGAGGCACTGGAGCCCCGCCGCAACCTGCTGTCGCGCCAGGACGAGTGGCGCACCAAATCGTTCGCCGCCAACCTCGATCAGTTGCTGATCATGCTGTCGGGCGAGCCGATGTTCAGCGAATCGCAGCTCACCCGTGCCTTGATCGCCGCCGAGGACGCCGGCATCGCGGTCACGCTGCTGCTGAACAAGATCGACCTGCCCACCGCGGCGCTGGCGCGCGAACGCCTGCAGCCCTACCGCGACATGGGCCTGGCGGTGCTGGAGACGGCCCTGAAGGCCGCGCCAGCCGAGGCCCGCGCCCTGCTCGGCCCGGTGCTGGCGGGCCGGACGACGCTGGTGCTGGGCCCCAGCGGCATGGGCAAGAGCACCTTGATCAACCTGATGGTGCCGCGCGCCGAAGCGCAGGTGGGCGAGATCTCGCAGGCCCTCAGTGCCGGCCGCCACACCACCACCACCACCACTTGGTACTGGCTGGACGATGTCGGCCCGGGTGCCTCGGGCGCGCGCGCTGCGATGCTCGATTCTCCCGGCTTCCAGGAGTTCGGCCTGATGCACATCACGCCGCAGCGCCTGGCCGAGCTGATGCCCGACATCCGCGCCCACCTGGGAGACTGCCGTTTCTACAACTGCACCCACCGGCACGAGCCGGGCTGCGGCGTGCGCGCCGCAGCCGAGCGCGGCGACATCGCGCCGACCCGGGTGCGCTTGTACGAAGGTCTCTGGGACGAACTGGAAGCCGGTCAGCGCAAGGGCTGAGCGGAGAATCAGCCGAGCAGGTTGGCCAGTTTCAACAGCGCCAGCAGCAGCATCCACAGGACGACGGAGCGCCAGACCAGGCCCACCACGCTGCCCAGGTGCCCCAACTGCGGCGGCAGGCCGGGCGTGGACCCGGCGGCCTCGGCGGCCTCGGCGTCACCGCCGTGAGAGAAGGTCTTGGAGCGGTCCGGCGTCACACCCGGCGCCGCACCGCCGCCCAGTTGCACCCCGACCGCGCCCGCTGCGGCCGCCAGGATGATGCCCTCGTTGGCATGCCGCCAGAGCTCGGCATCACGGCGCCAGCCGGCCACCGATTCCTCGAAGTTGCCCACCACCGCGAAGCCGAACGCCGTGAGCCGCGCGGGAACGTGGTCGATCACACTGAAGGCGCGTTGCGACAGATCCCGCAGGCCCTCGTTCACGGCCACCCCCAGCGAGCGGCTCTTGAACGCCCAGTAGCGGCTGGCGAACTCGGCCATCCGGTAGGCCACCGCACCGGCCGGGCCCAGGCCCAGCGCGGCCAGCACCACGTAGCAGAAGAACACGCCGAACACATGCCGGTGGGCGGCCAGCAGCGCATGCTCCAGCACGTGGCGCAGCAACTCGGTGCGCGGCAGTTCGCTCGCGTCGAGATGGCGCCACTCGGCCAGGAGCTGGCGGGCCAGATCCTCGTCGCCGCGTTCCAGCGCCTCGCGGATGTCGGTGAAGTAGTGGCTGAACTGCCGAAAGCCCAGCGTGAGGTAGATGATGCCGACGTCGAAGGCCAGTGCCAGCAGCAGGCTCACCTGGGCCACGGCAAAGTGGATCGCCCAGGCCACCAGGGCCGGCACGATGACGGTGACGATCCAGACGACCCGCGCATGGTGCGGCCGCCCGGCGTCGAAGTTCCGGCCCGTCCAGCCGACCCAGTCGGCCAGCGTGTCGTGCACCCAGTTGTCGCGAGGCAGCGGCTTGATCTGCTCGATCAGCAATGCAAAGAGAACGGCGAAAAAGCTCATCGCCGAGCATGATACCCAGCGGGGCCTTGCCGTCAGCCGCGAAGCAGGTGATAGAGGTTGCGCAGCATGGCGGCCGTGGCGCCCCAGATGAAGTATTCGCGGCCGGCCTCGCCCTCGGGACGCCAGGGCATGGACAGGAACTGGCGCCGCACACCGGCCATCTCGAACTCGTGCCGTTGGTGGTTGGCCGGATCGAGCAGGAACTGCAGCGGCACCTCGAAGGCCTCGGCCACCTCGAAGGCGTCGAGTTGCAGCGTGTAGTCGGGCCGCACGAGGCCGACCACCGGGGTCACGACGAAGCGCGTGACCGTCGTGTAGACCGGCATGCGGCCGATCACCTCGACCGACTCATGCCTCAGTCCCACCTCTTCCTCGGCCTCGCGCAGGGCGGTGGCCACGGCGTCGGCGTCATGCAATTCGGCACGCCCGCCGGGGAAGCTGATTTGCCCGGCGTGGTCGTTCAGGTGGTCGGTGCGCTGGGTCAGCAGCACCTGCAGGCCCTGCGGCCGCATCACCAGCGGCACCAGCACCGAGGCGGCTGCTGGCTGACGCTCACCGAACCACTCGGGCCGGGCGCCATCGCCGGGGATGGACGGGGGCCAATGATGGGCCCCGGCCAGGCGCTCGCGCAGGGTGGCGGCGTTCAGGTGCTGCGGATCCACCGCCGGCAGGTGGCTGTCGGTGGCGATCACCGGGATGCGGTGCGGGTCGCGGAGGATCGGTCGGGAACTGGTTGCAGGCGCGTCAGAGGGCATGCGGCTGAGCTTACGCCAGACGACAAAAAGCCGCCCGCAGGCGGCTTCTGTCCAGCCAGGCTGACCGAGGTCAGGCGAGCTTTTCCTTGATGCGGGCCGACTTGCCCGAACGCTGGCGCAGGTAGTACAGCTTGGCGCGGCGGACGTCACCGCGGCGCTTGACTTCGATCGAAGCGATCAGCGGGCTGTACAGCTGGAACGTACGCTCCACGCCTTCGCCGCTGGAGATCTTGCGAACGATGAAGCTGGAGTTCAGGCCACGGTTGCGCTTGGCGATCACCACGCCTTCATAGGCCTGCACGCGCTTGCGCGTGCCTTCGACCACGTTGACGTTCACGATCACGGTGTCGCCGGGGGCAAACGCCGGAATGGTCTTGTTCAGGCGAGCAATTTCTTCTTGCTCGAGGGTTTGGATCAGATCCACGGTTTTCTCCAATGTGATCGTGCCGGCGCTGTTGAAGGGGTCTGGCGAAGCGTTCAACTGGGGCGCTTGAGTCCCTGGTTTCATGCGCTCCTGTGCCCGGCAGAGGATCGAAAAGCCTTTAATTATATCGCAAGCGCGGCCAGGAAGCGCTCGTCCGCTGCGGAGAGGCGCCCAGCGCTGCGCGCGGCCGCGATCAGGTCGGGGCGCCGGCGCGCCGTCAGTTCGAGCGAGCGCTCGCGCCGCCAGCGGGCGATGTCGGCATGGTGCCCGGAGAGCAGTACCGGAGGTACCTCGCCGTGCGGCCCGGCCAGGTGCTCGGGCCGGCTGAAGTGCGGGCAGTCGAGCAGGCCATCCTCGAAACTGTCCTGCTGGTGCGAGCGGGCGTCCGACAACACGCCTTCCTGCAGGCGTGCGATGCCATCCAGCAGAGCCAGGGCCGGCAACTCACCGCCGGACAGCACGAAATCCCCCAGGCTCAGTTCCAGATCGACATGGCGATCCAGGAATCGCTGGTCAACACCCTCGTAGCGGCCGCACAAGAGCAGTGCACCCGGGCCGGCAGCCAGTTCACGCAGCAGCGCCTGGTCGATGCGGCGGCCGGTCGGGCTGAAGTGGATCAGCGGCGCCGGTGCCGCGCGGTCCGCGCGCACCGCGGCCAACGCCCGCTCCAGTGGCTCCGCCAGCATGACCATGCCCGGCCCGCCGCCATAGGGCCGGTCATCGACACGCCGGTAGTTGTCGTCGGCGAAGTCGCGCAGTGGCCAGAAGCGCACATCGACCTGGCCCGACTCGTAGGCACGGCGCGTCACGCCCTGCACCAGGAAGGGTGCGAACAGGTCGGGGAAGAGGGTGATGACGTCGAAGCGCACGGGAGGGCGTGGGCGACGTCAGTAGTCGAGGCCCCAGTCGACGGTGATTCGACGCCCGGCCAGATCGACCGTGTCGACGTAGGCGTCAACGAACGGGATCAAGCGCTCGGCGTCGTCCGGCTTGGCATCCGCTGCGGCGTCGGGGCGGCGCATGCGCAGCACGCAGTGCGGGCCGGTGTCGATGAGGTCGGTCACCACCCCCAGCGCTTCGCCCTCGCGGTTGACCACCGCCAGACCGATCAGGTCGATCCAGTAGTACTCGCCGTCGCGGGCGGTGGGAAAACTTTGCCGCGAGACAAACACGCGCGCGCCGCGCAATGACTCGGCCGCGTTGCGGTCAGGCACTTCCTGCGCCGTGGCGACGACCAGCGCACCTTGCTCTCGCGATTGGGTGATCTTCAGCAGCCGCGGCCAGACCACGGCACCGCCTTTGGGCGAAGGCCCGGCGGGCGCCTGAAGGAACCAGCGGCGGGACGAAAACAGCGCCTTGGGATCGGAGGAAAACGGCTGCACCTTGAAGCCGCCCTGGATGCCCCAGGCATCGACGATGCGGCCGACCTCGATCGCATCGTCGGGCCAGGCCGGGGTGTCGGTGTCGGCCGCAGGCGCGGCCATGGACACGGTGGACCCCACGGCTGGCGTCCAGCGGCCGTTCAGGCCAGCTTGGCCTTGGCCGTGTCGACCAGGCGCTGCACGGTGGGCGACAGTTGAGCGCCCACGCCGGCCCAATAGGTCACGCGGTCCTGGACCACGCGCAGGCCTTCTTCGCCTTCGGAAGCCATCGGGTTGTAGAACCCGACACGCTCGATGAAGCGGCCATCGCGGCGCTCGCGCGAGTCAGCGACGACGAGGTTGTAGAACGGGCGGCCCTTGGAGCCACCACGAGACAGACGAATCACGACCATTTTGTCGTTCCTTGGAAAGTAGGTCGACCGCCGCCACCTGGGAGACACCGCCGGGCGGGCAAGCCTGCAAGCCTTGCCCTCAAACCGCCTGGCCGGGCAGGCTGGGCGTGGTGAATCGGGCTTGGCGAATGTCGGCCCCGTAGATACGCCGACATGGGCGCACCCATGCCGACCGTGGCCGAAACATGAGATTATAGGCGTTTACCTGCCCGCAGCCAACCGCCCGCATGACCGCGCCCCCTTCCCTGCTGATACGGCCCAGCCACGACAACGATCTGCCGGCCATCGCCGACATCTATGGCCAGGCCGCCCTGCACGGCACCGGCACCTTCGAACTGGAGCCCCCGGGCCAGGATGAAATGGCCCGGCGCCGGCAGGATGTACTCTCCAAGTCCCTGCCCTGGCTGGTGGCCGAGCGTGGCGGGATGGTGCTGGGCTATGCCTACGCCAACCACTTCCGCCCTCGGTTGGCTTACCGCTTCTGCGTCGAGGATTCGATCTACCTGCACGCCGATGCGCGTGGCCAGGGTGTCGGCACCCTGCTGCTGGCCGAATTGATGGCCCGCTGCGAGGCGGCCGGGGCCCGGCAGATGCTGGCGGTGATCGGAGACAGCGCCAACCTCGGCTCGATCGGTGTGCACCGCCGCTGTGGTTTCGCCGATGCCGGCATCCTGAAGAGCGCCGGCTGGAAGTTCGGTCGCTGGCTGGACGTGGTGCTGATGCAGCGCCCGCTCGGCCTGGGCGACACCGCCCCGGCGGCAGAAGGCACCTGATGGCTGCCAAATCCAAGACGGCAGCCACCTGGCTGGCCGTGGTCGGTGGCACGCTCGGCCTGCACCGTTTCTACCTGCACGGCACCGGCGACAAGGCCGGCTGGCTCTACCCGCTGCCCACGTTGGCAGGGCTGGCGGGTGTGACCCGGATGGTCAACCTGGGCCAGGACGATCGCATCGCCTGGGCCCTGATTCCCCTGCTGGGCCTGAGTCTGTCGGCGGCGATGCTCAGCGCCATCGTCATCGGGCTGACGCCGGACGACCGCTGGGCGGCCCGCCATGGCGGGGCGCCCCGCCCCACCGGCTGGGGGCCGGTGCTGGGGGCCATCACCGCCCTGCTGCTGGGCGGCACCGTATTGATGGGCACGATCGCCTTCGGGGGGCAGAAGTTCTTCGAGTGGCAGCAGGCCGGCGAGTCCCGCGCCGCTCAATAGAGCGTCAGGCTCAGCCAGTAGAACGCACCGGCCACCAGCGCCGAAGCCGGGATGGTGAAGATCCAGGCCCAGACGATGTTGCCGGCCAGCGCCCAGCGAACGGTGGAGGCGTTCCGCACCGAGCCCACGCCGACGATGGCGCCGGTGATGGTGTGGGTGGTCGACACCGGGATACCGAGCGCCGTGGCAATGAACAGCGTGATGGCCCCGCCCGTTTCGGCACAGAAGCCACCCACTGGCTTGAGCTTGGTCAGCCGCTGGCCCATCGTCTTGACGATGCGCCAGCCGCCGAACATGGTGCCCATGCCGATGGCGATGTAGCAGGCCCAGATCACCCACGATGGCGGGGCCTTGGCCTCTGCCGCGAGGTAGCCGGAGGCCACCAGCAGCATCCAGATGATGCCGATGGTCTTTTGCGCGTCGTTGCCGCCGTGGCCGAGCGAGTACAGGCCTGCCGACACGAGCTGCAGCCGGCGGAACCATCGGTCCACGCGCAAGGGCGAGGTGCGACGGAAGGTCCAGGCGACCAGCACCATCATCAGCGAGCCCAGCAGGAAGCCAAGCAGCGGCGAGACGAAGATGAACAGCACCGTCTTGAGGACGCCCGCACCGATCAGCTTGGCGGCACCGGCCTTGGCCATCACCGCGCCGACGATGCCACCGATCAGCGCATGCGAGCTGGACGAGGGGATGCCGTACCACCAGGTGATGACGTTCCAGGTGATGGCGCCGATCAGGGCACCGAAGATCACGTGGTGGTCGACCACCCCCGGCTCGACGATGCCCTTGCCGATCATGCTGGCCACCTTCAGCTGGAAGATGCCGATGGCGACGACATTGAAGAAGGCAGCGAACAAGACCGCCTGCTGCGGCTTGAGTACGCCGGTGGATACGACGGTGGCGATCGAGTTCGCGGCGTCATGGAAGCCATTCATGAAATCGAACGCAACCGCCAGCAGCACCAGCACGGCGACGGCCCAGAACCCGATGGTGACGGTCTCCATGGCTCGCCAGCGTCAGGAGTTCTCGAGGACGATGCCCTCGATCAGGTTGGCCACGTCCTCGCAGCGGTCGGAGATGGACTCCAGGTGCTCGTAGATCGCCTTCAGCTTGATCAGCTCGCGGGTATCCTCCTCCTCGCGGAACAGGCGCGACATCGCACTGCGCATGACCCGGTCGGCGTCCGATTCGAGCCGGTCGATTTCCTCGCAGGTCTTGATCGCCGCTTCCGCCACCTCGGCCTGGTTCAGGCGCGGCAGCAGCGAGACGGCGTGCTGGACCCGCTCGCAACACTTGACCGAGATGTCACCCAGGCGGACCACATCCTCGGTGACATGCTGCACGTCGTACAGCGCCATCACCTCGCTGCTGTCCTGCAGCAGGTCGAGGATGTCGTCCATGGCGTTGATCAGGCCATGGATCTGCTCGCGGTCGATCGGGGTGATGAAGGTGCGGTGCAACAGGCGGTTGACCTCGGCGGTCACCTTGTCGGCGCTGCGCTCTGCCACGTCCACCTCGCTGGCGTACTTCTCGCGCAGGTCGGGCGTGCTGTAGTAAGTGATCATCGCCATGAAGGAGCGCGCTCCCTCGGCGATGTATTTGCCGTGCTGGTTGAACAGCTCGAAAAAGTTGCCATCTTTGGGCAACAGCTTGCCGAAAAGCATCCGGTTCTCCTCTCAGGCGCAGGGCTGGTCGGCCTGGAATCGGGGGGCGTTCCCCGGCTCCGGCACGCCGTGCTGTCATGAAAACGTCACCGAAGCGTCATCGGTGTATCAACCTGGCATTGTAGGAGGCGAACTCAGCCGGGCTCAGGCGACCAACGGCAGGGAGGTGAGTGCGGTCATTGCGGCAGCACCTCGATGGGTTGATCCTGAACGCCCGGCAGCAGGTCTTCGACGCGGCCGTGGCCCGGGATGTCCAGCCCGGGCACCAGTTCTGCCAGCGGAACCAGCACGAACGCGCGCTGGTGCAGGCGGGGATGCGGCAGCGTGAGGGTGTCGGTCTGCATCACGAGGCCGGCGAACCAGAGCAGGTCAAGGTCCAGCGTACGCGGCGCGTTGGGGAACGGCCGTTCTCTGCCGAAGCGCTGTTCGATGGCCTGCAAGGCCCGCAACAGATCCGGGGCGGCCAGTTCCGAGTCGACCGCGGCCACGCCGTTGACGAAATCCGGCCCGGTGGCATCGATCGGCGCGCTTCGGTACAGCGCGGAGCGGCCGACCACCCGCAGGCCTGGCCACGAGGCCAGGGCCGTCAGCGCCGCTTCGACCTGTGCCCGCGCGTCACCCAGGTTGGCACCCAGTCCGACGTAGGCGCGGGCCGGCTCACTCGCCATGCTCGCTGGCCGGCGGCGTGCTGCCAGGCTCGCCACCCCGGCCACCGGCCGGCTTGCGGCGGCGACGGCGGCGCTTGCGCGGCGCATCGGCCACTTCACCCGATTCAGGCGCCGCCGGAGCAGGCCGCGCGGGTGCGTCGGCAGCGGCTCTCGGCTCGGCGCTGCGGCGCGGCCGACCGCCCTGCTTTCCAGAACCCTTGCCGCTTTCGCGAACGGCTTCGACGAGCGCCTCGCGCTCGGCGTCGTCGCCCAGGGAGAAGTCTTCCCACCATTCGGCGAACTCGGACGCCACCTCGCCGGCGTCGGCGCGCAAGCGCAGGAAATCGAAGCCGGCACGGAAACGGGGCTGGTCGACCAGCCCGTACGGTGTGGTACCGCTGCGGCGCTCGAAGCGCGGCTGCATCATCCAGATCTCGCGCATGTCGGTGGCCAGCTTGCCGCGGCCGGAGATGTCGCCGATGCGGGCGTCGAACACCGCGTCGATGGCTTGCGACAGCGCCGGCATGGTGTGCTCGCCGGCCTCACGCAGGCGCGTCCAGCCGGCTTGCACGTCGTGCCACAGCATGCAGGCCAGCATGAAGCTGGGTGCCACGGCCTTGCCTTCGGCCACGCGGCGGTCGGTGTCGGCCAGCGCGAGGTGGACGAATTTCTCGCGCTCGCCACCCGCCGGGGCGCTCGCCAGCACGGCGTCGAGCACCGGGAACACGCCCCGGTCCAGGCCCTGCTTCTTCAATTCGGCCAGGCTGGCCAGCGAATGGCCGGTCTGCAGCAGCTTGATCATCTCGTCGAACAGGCGAGAGGCCGGCACGTTGGACAGCAGCGCGGCCATCGTGCGCAGCGGCTTCTGGGTCTTCGGTTCGATGGTGAACCCCAGCTTGGCGGCAAAACGCACCACCCGGATGATGCGCACCGGGTCTTCGCGGTAGCGGGTCTCCGGATCTCCGATCATGCGCAACAGCTTGGCCTTGCCGTCCTTCAACCCCTGGTGGTAATCCACCAAGGTCTGGCTGCGCGGGTCGTAGTACATCGCGTTGACGGTGAAGTCGCGCCGCGCTGCATCCTCGATCTGGGGGCCCCAGACGTTGTCGCGCAGCACCCGGCCGCTGGCGTCCACCACATGGCTCTTGCCGGCGATCTCGTCACGCGAGGTTTTCTCGTTGCCCTCGACCTGCTCGGCCGCGGCGTTGTCCATGTAGGCACGGAAGGTCGAGACTTCGATCACCTCGTGGTCACGGCCGCGGCCGTGGATCACGTGGACGATGCGGAAGCGCCGGCCGATGATGAAGGCCCGGCGGAACAGGCCTTTGACCTGCTCGGGCGTGGCATTGGTGGCCACGTCGAAATCCTTCGGGCGCATGCCGACCAGCAGGTCGCGCACCGCGCCGCCCACGATGTAGGCCTCGTAGCCTGCGTCCTGCAGCGTGGCGACCACGCGCACCGCGCGGTCGTCGAGCAGGCTCGGGTCGATGCCGTGTTCGCTGGCCGGCACCTCGACCCGCTTGCCCAGCGGAATGCGCGGCGTCTTGCCGCCCTTGGCAGGGGCCGCGCCCTCGGCGGGGGCCGACTTGCCCAGCAGCTTGTCGATGAATTTTCTGATCATGGGAACAGTCTCAGGATGCGCCAGCCGCGCTCGCGGGCAATGGCGTCGAGCGCCGGCGTCGGATTGGTGGCCACCGGGGTCTTCACCCGCTCCAGAAGCGGCAGGTCGTTGGTGGAGTCGCTGTAGAACAGCACGTCGTCGAAATTCGACCAGCTCTGGCCCAGCGCAGCCAGCCAGGCCTCGACACGGGTCACCTTGCCTTCGCGGAAGGTCGGCACGCCCCGCGGCCGGCCGGTCACCCGGCCATTGTCGTCGCGCTCGAGTTCGACCGCCAGCAGGTGCTCCACGCCAAAGGCGGCGGCGATCGGCCGGGTGACGAACTCGTTGGTGGCCGTGACGATGGCCACCAGGTCGCCCGCCTGCTGGTGCGCTTCAACGAGCTCGCGTGCGCTGGCGTGCAGTTGGGGCGCGATGATTTGGCGCATGAAGTCCGCCTGGACGTGCTCGGCCTCCTTGGCCGGCCGATCGCGCCAGGCCGAGGTGGCGAAATCCAGGTACTCGGCCAGCACCAGCGTACCGGACTGGTACTGGGCGTAGAAGGCGTCGTTGCGGGCGCGCCAGGCGTCGCCGTCGACCCAACCGATCTCGACCATGTATTCGCCGAAGGCGTGGTCGGAATCACCCGGCAGCAACGTGCCGTCCAGATCGAACAGGGCGAGCTTCATGCGGCCAGCCCCTCCTCGGCCACCATCTTCTTCAGCAGCGGCACCGTGACCGCGCGGCGCTCGGCGAGCGAGAAACTGTCGAGCCGGTGCAGCAAGGCCATCAGCGAGCCCAGGTCGCGGGCGAAACGGGTCAGCAGGAAATCCATCACTTCGTCGGAAAGAAAGATGCCGCGCCGGTCGGCCTCGCGGCGCAGCGCGGCCCGCGTGCCGGCCTCGGAAAGCGGCTGAACCTGGTGCACCGGCCCCCAGCCCAGGCGGGTACGCAGGTCGTCGCGCAGCGGCAGGTCGACCGGTGGCAGGCGCCCTGCGGCGGCCAGCGGCACGGCATGGGTTGCCGCCTCGACAAACAGGGCGAAGGCGGCGTGCTGGTGTTCAGGGTCGAGGCGCTCGGCGCCGTCGATCACGATCAGCGACCAGCCTTCGTCGAAGTCCCAGGGCAGCGGCTCGGCAGCGTCGAACCAGCCCACCCGGGCACCCTCGGCGCGGGCGCGGCGAGCCAGTGCGGCCAGCAGGTGGGTCTTGCCGGCACCGGCCGGCCCCCAGAGGTACACCGGCGCCGAGGGCATGGGCAGGTGATGCAGGCCGGCCAGGGCAGCGGCGTTGTCACCGACCACGAAGTTGTCGAAACCGGGCTCGGCATCCAGGCCGATGGGCAAGGGAATCTGCTTCATCCCCGGTACAGCTCGCTGCCCAGATAGGCCTGGGTGATGCGTCGGCCCGCCACCAGCCCCACGGCCGCCAGCGGCAAGGCGATCAGGATGCCGACAAAGCCGAACAGCTGGCCGAACGCCAGCAGCGCGAAGATCACCGCCAGCGGCGCCAGGCCGATGCGCTCGCCCACCAGGCGCGGCGTGAGCACCAGGCTCTCCAGCAACTGGCCAGCACCATAGATCACGGCCACCGCCACGAGGCCGTACCAGCCGGTGAACTGCAGCACGCCGGCCAGCAGCGCCAGGGCCAGCCCCAGGCCGAAGCCCAGGTAGGGGATGAAGATCGCCAGGCCGGTGAACACGCCCACCGGCAGCGCCAGGTCGAAACGGGCCACCGCCAGGGCCACGGTGTAGTAGGCCGCCAGGATCAGCATCACCAGGGCCTGGCCACGCAGGTACTGGCCCAGCACGGCGTCGCACTCGTCCAGGAAGCCGTCCACCTGCGCCCGCATGCGGGGCGGCACCAGGGCCAGCGTTCGCTCGACCAGTTGCGGCCAATCCAGCAGCAGGTAGAACAGAACCACCGGCACCAGCACGGCATTGCCGATCACCGTCAGCACGATGCTGCCGCCGATCCGGGCCGACGACAGCGCCGTGCCGACCCAATCCTCGAGGTTGCCGTCCAGGCCCTTCAGCAGCATGGCCTTGATGCCGGGCACATCCAGCGCCACATTGACCCCCATCTGTGCCAGCCAGGGGGCGGCAAAGCGGTTCAGGCGGTCGGCCAGCAGGGGAACCTGCTCGCGCAGCAGCGGCACCTCCTTCGACAGGATGGGCACCACCAGCAACAGCAACGCCAGCAGGCCGATGATCGCCGCGACCACCACCACGCTGACCGCCAGCACCCGCGGCACGCGCCGTGCCGCCAACCGCTCCACGGCAGGATGCAAGGCGTAGGCCACCACGGCGCCGATCAGGAAGGGCATCAGCACCGGAGCCAGGGCCCAGAGCACGGCCAGCGATCCGGCTGCGATCAGCAGCCAGCTCAGGGTTTGGCGCTGGGCGGGGGTCAGGGTCATCGTCGGGGGCAAGGCACCGGCCACAGGCGGTACCCGCGGTGCGCCGCGATTTTAGGGGCGGCGCGAAGCGTCAATGGAGCTGGGGCCGCTGGCTGTTGCGCAACTCGGCGAGCATGCGGCGCATCGGCTCGGCATCGGCCGCATCCGGCGCGTGGGTCAGGTAGGTGCTGAGGTCGTCGGCGGCGGCGTCGGACTGCCCCATTTCAGCCAGGGTCAGGCCGCGGTCGCGGCGCTCGTCCCAGGCGTCCGGAAGCAGGCACACCAGGCGGTTCTGCACCGCCAGCAGCTCCACCCAGCTCTCGGCCTGCTGGTGGATGGACTTCAGGTTGCGCAGCATGCGGGCGATGATGTCGCGCGGCGCTGCCGACTGCAGGAACAACCCCAGAGGCACCTCGAAATCGCCGACCAGGCCCTGCTTGCGGCGCAACGGCTCCAGGCGCTCGTCGAGTTCCTCGCGGGACAGCGAGCGGCCGTTGAACGGGTCCATCACCGCCTCGCCGGCGGGCAAGCGCAGCTTGACGAGAAAGTGGCCGGGGAACGACACGCCACGGGCCGTCAGGCCTGCATGGCCGGCCAGCTCGATGTACAGCAAGGCCAGCGAAATCGGGATGCCGCGCCGGCTGGCGAGCACCTGGTGCAGGTAGCTGTTGCCGGCATCGTAGTAATCGTTCACATTCCCGGCGAAGGCCAGTTCGCGGAAAAAGAAACGATTCAAGGTACGCAGCCGGTGCATCGGGCTGGCGTCCACCGGCAGGCGCCGCTGGAGGCGAGCGCCCAGGCTGTCGATCTCGTTCAGGACGGCCTGGGTGTCCAGGCCGGGGTCGGCATCCTGGCCCAGGGCCACGGCGGCTTCAAGCAGGGCGAAGTTGTCGTCGTCGGCCACCAGCGAGGCGAAGTAGTCAAGCGGGCTGGGCGCCAGCAGGCGCAGCGGCAAGGTCATTTGGAAAGTGTAGGCCTTTCAGGCCTTGCGCGCGAACTCGCGCAGGCGCAGGCCGCAGAGCATCAAAAGCGCGAAGTAGCCCAGCACGCCCAGCACGATCACGCCGGCCAGCCAGGCCACGCGCTGCCCCGGGTGGGCCTGCAGGCCCAGCCAGTCCAGCCGGCTGGACGTCCAGGCCAGCCAGACGGTCAGCCCGATATTGGCCGGCATCACCCGCGCCGCAAAGCCTGCCCAGCCAGGCTCCGGCCGGTAGTGCCCCTTCCGGCGCAGGCCGGTCAGCAGCCAGCCGGCGTTGATCAGCGCGCCCAGGCCGATCGACAATGCCAGCCCGGCATGCCCCAGCCACGGCACGAAAGCCAGGTTCATCAGCTGCGTGCAGACCAGCACCACGATGGCGATGCGCACCGGTGTGCGCAGGTCCTGCTGGGCGAAGAAGCCAGGCGCCAGCACCTTCACGCCGACGATGCCCAGCAAGCCGCAGCCGTAGCCGCGCAACGCCAGCACGGTCATGTCGACGGCATCGTTGCTGAACTTGCCGTAGTGGAACAGCGTGGCCACCAAGGGCTTGGCGAACAGGCCCATGGCCACGGCGAAAGGCAGCGCCAGCACCAGGACCAGCCGCAGGCCCCAGTCGAGCTGGGCCGAGTAACCGGCGTCGTCGCCCTGGGCACGCCGCGCCGACAGCCCCGGGATCAGCACCACGCCCAGCGCCACCCCCAGCAGCGCCGTCGGGAACTCCATCAGGCGATCCGCGAAGAACAGCCAGGACACCGCGCCCGGACCCAGGTGCGAGGCAATCTGGGTGTTGATCAGCAGAGAGATCTGCGCCACCGACACCCCCAGCACGGCCGGCGCCATCTGCGTGAGCACCCTGTGCACGCCAGGGTGGTGCCAGGACCGCGCCAGCGCGCGCGGGGCGAGCCCGATGCG
This sequence comes from Vitreoscilla sp., assembly GCA_018780145.1. Classification (GTDB taxonomy): domain Bacteria; phylum Pseudomonadota; class Gammaproteobacteria; order Burkholderiales; family Burkholderiaceae_C; genus Ideonella. The sequence goes on from JADMKA010000060.1 coordinate 33,812, forward strand.
CGGCAGGCACCCGATGCGGCGCAGCGCCGGGATCTGCAGCGCCAGTTGCAGCGCTCCACCGGCCATCACCCCGGCCGACAGCGCATGGATGGGTTCGATCCCCTGCCCGTGCAGCCACGGCGCCAGCCAGATTGCTGCGCTGATCATCGACAGGTTCAGCAGCACCGGCGTGGCCGCCGGCAGGGCAAAGCGCTTCCAGGTGTTGAGGATGCCGGCCGACAGCGCCACCAGCGACATGAAGCCGATGTAGGGGAACATCCAGCGCGTCATCAGGACCGCCAGATCGAGTTCCTGAAGGCCGGAGCCGAACAGCCAGACGATCACCGGCGCGCCGACCACCCCCACCGCGCAGGTGACCAACAGGGCCCAGAACAGCACGGTGGCCACCGCGTCGATCAGACCGCGGGTGACCTCGTCGCCCTCGGTGGCCCGGGTGGCAGCCAGGATTGGCACGAAGGCCGACGAGAAGGCCCCTTCCGCGAACAGCCGGCGCAGCAAGTTGGGGATGCGGAAGGCGACATTGAAGGCGTCTGTCAGCGCCCCGGCGCCGAAGCTGGCGGCGATGAGCTGGTCGCGCACCAGGCCGGTCACACGAGACAACAGGGTCCAGAGCGAGACTGTCGAAGCGGCCTTCAGGAGATTCATCGAGGAGGCCGGCGCGACGCCAGGCCAGAGCAGCAGGGGCGGCGGATTATAGGAAGGCGCCCTCGGCCCGACGCGCCAGGCCGGGGCAGGCTTGCCAGCTCATCGCGGCGAATGCTATACTCGACAGTCTTTTCCCACCTGGAAATCCCTTAGCAGCATGGCCACCTCCTCCAAAGCCAAGAAGCGCACAGTGCGCCTGGCCTCGGGCCGCAAGCGCGCCCGCCAAGACGTCAAGCTGAACGCCGCCAATTCGTCGCTGCGTTCCAAGTTCCGCACCTCGATCAAGGGCGTCCTGAAGGCTGTTGCCTCCGGCGACAAGTCCAAGGCGACCGAGCTGTTCAAGTCTGCCCAGAGCGTGATCGACTCCATCGCCGACAAGGGCCTGTTCCACAAGAACAAGGCCGCCCGCCACAAGAGCCGCCTGTCGGCCAAGTTGAAGGCGCTCGCCGCCTGATCCCCTCTCCAGGTGGAACGACAAAAGGGCCCGCGAGGGCCCTTTTTCATGGGTTGGCGATGCTCAGCCCTTGGTCGGCGGATCGGGAAGCAGGCAAGCCTCGGCCACCTGCAGCTCGTTGTCGCGGGCAAAGCTCATCACGAAATCCCAGGCCATGGGCTCCAGTTCGCGCAGCGCTTCGTTGACGATCACGCACTTGACGCCGTTGATGACCCGCGGAACGCAGTACGGCGAGTAGCCGATGTAGGCGCCGATGCCACCCTGACCGCCGCCCGGGCGGAAGCACGACATCGCACCGGCCAGTCGCTCGGCCCAGTCGCTGGGACGGAAGGTCCGGCCTTGCTTGGTGAGGCCCTGGATGAAGACTTCGCGGGGTTTGGATACAGGCATCGTGGGCAGCGCGCGGGACAGCCTGCGTTGTACCGGCTGTAGCTGGCGGGGCTCTGACACCACCCGGTGGGTTACGGCAGGCAGCGTCGAAACCGACATTGTGCCCTGGAGTTGTTGCGCCGCAGCAATCATGGGTGGGTCCGGTGGAGGTGCAAACCGCATTCATCGGCGCCGCAGGGCCGCGCTTTAGAATTCACCGAGGCTGGCGCGTGATTGAGCTGACGCGACCGGCCCTTTTCTTTGGCCCGTCCTTTTCCACCGGAGTTGCGCGATGACCGCCTCGATGCCCCATGTGATGAACACCTATGGCCGCCTGCCGATTGCGCTGTCGCACGGCCAGGGCTGCCGCGTGTGGGACACCGAAGGCCGACGCTACCTGGACGCGCTGGGTGGCATTGCCGTCAACACGCTCGGCCACGCCCACCCCAAGCTGGTGCCCGCCCTGCAGGAACAGATCGGCAAGCTGATCCACTGCTCGAACTACTACGAGAACCCGCTGCAGGAGCGCCTGGCCGCCAAGCTGTGCGAGCTCTCGGGCCTGACGGCGGCATTCTTCTGCTCGACCGGCCTGGAGGCCAACGAGGGCGCGCTGAAGATCGCCCGCAAGTTCGGGCACGACAAGGGCATCGCGCGCCCCGAGATCATCGTCTTCGAGAAGGCCTTCCACGGCCGCTCCATCGCCACGCTCTCGGCCACCGGCAATGTGAAGGTGCAGCAGGGATTCGAGCCGCTGGTCGAGGGCTTCGTCCGGGTGCCGTTGAACGACATCGCTGCGATACGCTCCATCGCGGCGTCGAACCCGAACGTCTCGGCCGTGTTCCTGGAGACGATCCAGGGCGAAGGCGGCATCAACCCCACGCGTTGGGACTACCTGCGCGAGCTGCGCCAGCTCTGCGACGAGCAGGGCTGGCTGCTGATGCTGGACGAGGTGCAGTGCGGCATCGGCCGCACCGGCAAGTGGTTCGCCCACCAGTGGGCCGGCATCGTGCCGGACGTGATGCCGCTGGCCAAGGGCCTGGGCTCGGGCGTGCCGGTGGGCGCCATCGTCGTCGGGCCCAAGGCCCAGAACGTGCTGGGCCCGGGCAACCACGGCACCACCTTCGGCGGCAACCCGCTGGCCATGCGCGCCGGCATCGAGACGTTGGACATCATGATCGCCGACGGCCTGATGGACAACGCCGCCCGTGTCGGCGCCCACCTGAAGGAATCGCTGCAACGCGATCTCGCCGGGCTGCCCGGCTTCAAGGAGATCCGCGGCCAGGGCCTGATGCTGGGCATCGAGCTCGACCGCCCTTGCGGCGTGATCCTCGCGCGGGCCATGGAGGCCGGGCTGCTGCTCAGCGTCACCGCCGACAGCGTGATCCGCCTGGTGCCGCCGCTGATCCTCAGCGTGGCCGAAGCCGACGAGATCGTGGCCCTGCTGGTGCCGCTGATCAAGACTTTTCTTTCAGAAGCCGCGGCATGAAGCCCGGCTACAGCCTCATGAAGCACTACCTGCAGTTCAAGGACTTCCGGGCCGAGGAGTACGCCTACGTCTTCGAGCGCGCGCGCGTCATCAAGCAGCGCTTCAAGAACTACGAGAAGTACCAGCCGCTGGTCGACAGGACGCTGGCGATGATCTTCGAGAAGGCCAGCACCCGCACGCGCGTCAGCTTCGAGGCTGGCATGTACCAGATGGGCGGCTCGGTGGTGCACCTGACCACCGGCGACAGCCAGCTGGGCCGCGCCGAGCCGATCGAGGACTCGGCCCGCGTCATCAGCCGCATGGTCGACATCGTGATGATCCGCACCTTCGAGCAGACCAAGATCGAGTGTTTCGCCGCGCACTCGCGGGTGCCGGTGATCAACGGCCTGACCAACGAGTTCCACCCGTGCCAGATCCTGGCCGACCTGTTCACCTACCTGGAGCATCGCGCGCCGGTCAACGCCCGCGGCTTCGAGATGGACAGTCTGAAGGGCAAGGTCGTCGCCTGGGTCGGTGACGGCAACAACATGGCCAACACCTGGCTGCAGGCGGCCGAGATCCTGGGCTTCACGGTGCATGTCAGCACGCCCGGCGGCTATGAGGTCGACCCGGCCGTCGCCGGCATCCGCGACACCGGCTGCTACAAGGTCTTCGCCGACCCGCGCGAGGCCTGCCGCGGCGCCCACCTGGTGACCACCGACGTCTGGACCAGCATGGGCTACGAGGCCGAGAACGAGGCCCGCCTGAAGGCCTTTGCGGACTGGTGCGTGGACGCCGACATGATGGCCCTGGCCCAGCCGGATGCGCTGTTCATGCACTGCCTGCCCGCGCACCGCGGCGAGGAAGTCGCGGCGGAGGTCATCGACGGCCCGCAGTCGGTGGTCTGGGACGAGGCTGAAAACAGGATGCACGTGCAAAAGGCGTTGATGGAGTACCTTCTGCTCGGCCGTATTGGCTGACGGGGGGCATCAGCGCGCCGTCAGCCCGCGGGCGCATGCTGACGGCAGGAGACAAGACAACACCATGAAACTCGCGCTGATCACCGATCTGCACGCCAACCGCGAGGCCGTGCAGGCGGTGCTGGACCATGCCCGCGCCCAGGGCGCCAGCCGCTACGCCTTCCTGGGCGACTACGTGGGCTACGGGGCAGACCCGGGCTGGGTCGTCGACACCGTGATGGGCTACATCGAGCAAGGTGCCATCGCCGTGGGCGGCAACCACGACGCCGGCGTGGCGCAGGGCGGCTCGCCCACCATGCGCCCGGACGCCCGCCGCGTCATCGAGTGGACACGCGCCCAGCTTGACGAAAGACAACTCGCCTTCCTGACCGGGTTGCCGCTGTCGCGCACCGAAGGCAACATGCTGTTCGTGCATGCCAATGCCTTCGCGCCGGCCGAGTGGGAGTACATCCAGGGCCGCATCGAGGCGGTGCGCAGCCTGCACGCCACGACCTGCCACTACACCTTCTGCGGCCACATGCACGAGCCCAAGCTGTTTCACCTCTCCGGCACCGGCAAGGCGGGCGATTTCGTGCCCACGCCGGGCGTGGCGATCCCCGTGCCACCGCACCGCCAGTGGCTGGTGGTGCCTGGCTCGGCGGGTCAGCCGCGCGACGGCAACCCGGCCGCCTGCTACGCCATGTTCGACATGGCCGAGCAGATGCTCACCTTCCACCGCGTGCCCTACGACCACGAGACGGCCGCCGACAAGATCCGCCATGCCGGCTTGCCGGAAGCCTTGGCCAACCGGCTCGCGCATGGAGACTAATTCGCACTTCGGCGCCGACGCCGCCGCGCCGCAGCGCGTGCTGGCACCCGGCCAGCAGGTCGACCAGTTCCGCCTCGAGGAGGCCCTGCACCAGGGTGGCATGGCCACGCTGTGGAAGGTGATTCGCGTGCACGCGGACGGAGTTCCTGCGCCCACTGACATGCCCTTGATCATGAAGGTGCCGCGCATCAAGGGCGGCGAGGACCCGGCCACCATCGTCGGCTTCGAGGTCGAGCGCATGATCATGCCGATGCTCTCCGGCCCGCATGTGCCGAAGTACATCGCCAAGGGCGACTTCACCCGCCAGCCCTACATCGTGATGGAGCACATCCCCGGCCACTCGCTGCGGCCGCGGCTGGACGACGCCCCACTGGCGCTGGACGAGGTGGTCGAGATCGGCTCACGCGTGGCCACCGCGCTGCACGACCTGCACCGCCAGCATGTGGTTCACCTGGACATCAAGCCCAGCAACATCCTGTTCCGCGCCGACGGCACCGCCGTGCTGATCGACTTCGGCCTGTCGCGCCACGACCATCTGCCCGACCTGCTGGACGAAGAATTTACCCTGCCGATGGGCACCGGGCCGTACATGTCGCCCGAGCAGGTGCAGTTCGTGCGCAACGACCCGCGCAGCGACCTCTTCGCGCTGGGGGTGATGCTCTACCACCTGACAACCGGCGAGCGCCCGTTCGGCGCTCCGAACTCGGTGCACGGCCTGCGCAAGCGCCTGTATGTCGATCCCGTCCCGCCCCGCGCGCTGCGCAAGGACTGCCCGCCCTGGCTGCAGGAGGTGATCCTGAAGTGCCTGGAGGTCAAGCCCGAGAACCGCTTCCAGAGTGCCGCGCAGATCTCGCTGGCCCTGCAGAACCCGGCCCAGATCCCCTTGACCCGGCGGGCCGAGAAGCTGCAGCAAAGCGGGTTGTTCAAGCGCGCGAAGCGCTGGTTCTTCGCCATGGGCTCGGAGCCCGAGGCGCGGCCGGTCAGTGCCGGCGAGCTGGTCCACAAGAGCCCCATCATCCTGGCCGCGGTGGACGTGGACAACGCCAGCTCCAAGCTGCTGGAGCAGTTGCGCGAAACGGTACGCCGCATCGTGCTCACCGAGCCTGGCGCGCGGCTGGCCTGTGTCAGCGTGATGCGCACCGCCCGCATCGGCATGGACGAGCTCACCGACGCCGCCGGCCAGAGCCTGCACGTCAAGCAACTGGTCAGCCTGAAGCACTGGGCGCGGCCGATCAGCAAGGGGTTGAACCTGGACGAAGGCCGGCTGACCTTCCACGTGCTGGAGGCGCCGGATCCGGCGACGGCCCTCGTCGAGTTCTCCCGCCGCAACCAGATCGACCACATCGTGATGGGCGCGCGCGGCAACTCGGCGTTGCGCCGCTACCTGGGCAGCGTGTCGTCCCAGGTGGTGGCCGAGTCCGACTGCACGGTCACCGTGGTGCGCGTGCTCAGCGAGGGCGAGGCTGCGGCAGGCGCCGGTGGCTGAGAACCCCTGCACGCGCTGCGGCGCCTGCTGCGCCAGCTTCCGCGTCGATTTCGCACGCGAGGAGCTGGCCAGCGAGGGCGGCCCGGTGCCCGACGGCCTGGCCGTCGAGGTGACGTCACACACCTGCCGGATGCGTGGCACCGACCACGCCACGCCCCGCTGCGCGGCCCTCAGCGGCACGGTGGGCGTCGATGCGCGCTGCGCGGTCTACGAATGGCGGCCGGCGCCCTGCCGCGAGTTCGGCATGCTGGCACCGCTGGGGCGGGGCGACGCGGCCTGCGCACGGGCTCGCGCACGGCACGGATTGATGCCACTGCCGGCGTGAGCGCCGCGGCCCGGTGAGGATTGGCGCGCCAGGGCCCCGGCGTTGCGAGAGCTACTCATTGGCGGAAGACCTTGTCCGAAGGCTTCTCGCGGCCACAAGCGGTCCCTGGCTCAAACACTCCTGAACCGGCCGCTCATGCCCGGGTCTTCGAGGCGCGCCCTGGCCGACTTGCATACCAGCGCGGCCGAACGGCAGAGGGTCGTGCTCCGAATGCTTCACTGCACTGCGATTCCACAGGGCGCAACAGCTCCGACAAGAATCCAACGAAGTCCTGAACGACGACGTCGCGCTTCGACTCGGGTCGGATCAACGCGCTGAACGGCGGCGAGTCGCTGCTTTCCCAATCCAGCAGCGCAGGCTGCAGCAGGCCATCGCGAACGAGCGGCCAGATGGACAGGTCAGCGAAGCGTCCCACGCCCTGGCCCAGCAGTACCGCCTGCAGCACGTCGTCGCGGCTGGTGCAGGTCAGCCACCCGCTGACCACCACCTCCTGGACGACGCCCTCGCGCGTGTGCCGCCACAGATCGAGCACCGTGCCTTCCGGGCTGCGGACCAGCGGGCATGCGTGGTTCGCCAGATCTAAGGGCTGCGTTGGAACGTCGTGCCGTCGCCAGTAGGCGGGGCTGGCACAGACGACCAGCCGACTTTGCGCCAGCGGCCGCTGCACGAGGTCCACGCTGCCCGGCCAGCCCAGGGCCACGAGCACATCGACGCCACGCGTGGCTGCGTCCTTGACGGTCAGGAAGTCCAGCGTTCGCAGGTCGATGTGCACGTGAGGGTGCCGTTCGTGCCAGTCGGCCAAGGCGGGCACCAGCAACGCGCGCGACAGCAAGGGCGGCGCGCCGACGACCAAGGTGCGGGCACGTCGGACCCCGGTGGACGCAATCGCGCGATCCGCGTCCGCCAACTGCGCCAGCAGCGGCGTGCAGTGCTCTAGGTACTGCACGCCCCGTGCTGTCAGTGTCAGGCCCTGCGTGCTGCGGTCGAGCAGCTTCACGCCCAATTCGCGCTCCAGCGCGGAGACCAGTTTCGTTACGGCCGGTACGCTGACGTCAAAGCGGCGGGCAGCCGCGGAGAGGCTGCCCTCCTCGGCGGCGGCGACGAAGTAGTGCAGTGCGCGAAGCTTGTCCATGAGGTCCCGGCGGTCGGGGTCTTAACTTTTGGTTCAAACGTATTGTGCCCGTGGCGTGCTTTCTAGTCAGGGGGCCGGCTCCTACAGTGCACCCCATCGACAGACCGGAGCACGCACATGAACGCCGACACGCTGATCACCGACCACGCCGCACCCCGCCGGCGCAGCCTGTACCTGCTGTCCGGCTCGTTCGCGCTCTTCAACAGCCTGCGCATCGTCGCCTACCTGCCCACCCTGGTCGCCATCCAGTCCAGCGGCCATGCCGACCAACACTCGCTGTTCACCTGGCTGACCTTCCTGGGTGCCAACCTGACGATGGCGCTGTGGTTGCACGAACAGAACGGCGGGCGCATAAACCGCGCCGTGGCCGTCAATGCGTTCAACGCTCTGATGTGCGGGGCGATCGCGGCATCGATTGCCTGGCTGCGTTGGATGCAACCGAACTCGACCCTCCCGACATTCTTCTGACCGGCTGGAGATTCAAATGCGTCACTTGATCCGTTCCCTGGCTACCACCGTGGCCCTCACCTGCTCCGTTGCGGTGATGGCACAGACGGCCGACACCGCCAGTTTCCCGACGAAGCCCCTGCGCATGCTGGTGCCTGTGCCGGCAGGTGGGCCCAGCGACTTCATTGCCCGCCAGGTCGCGCAGCAGCTGAGCATGTCGCTGGGCCAGATGGTGACGGTGGAGAACAAGCCCGGAGCCAACGGCCTGCTTGCGGCTCGAGAGGCCTTGTCTGCGCCCGCCGACGGCCACACCGTGCTGTACGCTCCAGGCTCGATGATCGCCACCCCGCTGCTCAGCAAGGGTTCGGGTCTGGACTGGTCTCGCGACCTTGCGCCATTGGGGAAGGTCGGACGCGTGCCCTTCGCGCTGGCCGTCCACCCGGGCGTGCAGGCGCAGACTGTCGCCGATCTGGTCAAGCAGGCGCGCGAGCAGCCCGGCATCCTGAACGTCGCCACCAGTACGCCCAGCGAGGTGCTGGCCGCCGCGCAGTTCATGAAGGGGGCGGGCATCCAGGTAACCCGTGTGCCGTACAAGGGCGGCACCCAGGCGCTGCCTGACCTGCTGGCGGGTCGCGTGCAGTTGATGTTCGGACCGCTGTCGCTTCTGCAACCGCAGGCGAAGTCGGGTGCGCTGCGTATCCTGGCCACGCTTGCCCCGCAGCGCAGTCCTTCGCTGCCCGACGTGCCCACGATGGCCGAGGCCGGGTTGCCCAGCGTGGAAGTTCCCACCTGGCAAGGCGTCTACACCTCAGCCACGGTTCCGCAGGCGCTTCGTGCGCGATTGGCGACCGACATTGCCGCAGCTGTGGCCCGAGCGGAATTGCGGGCGGAGTTCGATCGCCGCATGCTGGCGGTCGAGGGCGCCTCGCCCCAGGAGTTGGCCGCAACCATCTCCCGGGAGCTCGCAGTCTGGGCCGCGGTGGTCGACGAGTACAAGCTCACTGCCGACTGAAAGAGTCGGAGCCGGATGCGCGTTCTCTTCTGCACCACAGGTGGCCTCGGCCACCTGCTGCCTTTGCGGCCTCTGGCCGCGGCGCTGCGGCGCCGCGGGAACGCGGTAGCGTGGGTGACCGCACCGGACGCCCTGGCCAGTCTGGAGGGGCTTGGCTTCGACCTGATGGCGGCAGGATCCAGCTTCGAGGTCAGTCGGCGGCAGTTTCGTGTCGCTCATGCCGATGGGCAGCAACTCGTCGGCGAGCCGTTGTCGGCGTACACGTTTCCCAGGCTCTTCGGCGCGGTGCTCGCACCCGCCATGGTGGATGGCGTGGAGCAAGCCGTTCGACGCTGGCGCCCCGACTTCGTGGTGCACGAGCCCGCGGCGTTGGCTGCTCCACTGGTGTGCCGGCAGCTGGGCCTGCGCAACATCACTCAGGGCTACGGTTTGCGGCCGCCGAGCCAATACCTCGAGGAGGCGATGACATTCTTCGGAACACACTGGCAGGCCCGTGGCCTCGAGGTTCCCGCCGACGGTGGCCTCTACCGAAACCTCTATCTGGACATCACGCCGCGACGCCTTCAGCCCACCATCCAGACGTCTGAGGACGACGTTCTCCGCTTCAACCCGTATCGCGCCGGTGACTCAAACACCCGCCCCCTGCCCGATGACATCCGGACCGTGCTTCAGCTGTCCGCAACGCGCGGACCGCGGATCTACGTGACGTTCGGGACAGTCTTCAATCGAAGCCCCGCACTGCTCGCGGCAGCGCGCGCCGCTGCCCGGCTGGGTGGAGCGGTGATTGTCACGGTCGGAGCCAATGGTGATCCCGAACCCTTCACGACCCTGGGCGGGCACGTTCGTGTGCACCGGTTCGTTGACCAGACGGCCCTGCTGCCCCAATGCGATCTGGTGGTGTCGCACGGCGGCGCGGGTACATTGCTCGGGGCGGCAGCCCACGGCGTGGCGCAGTTGATCCTGCCGCAAGCCGCCGATCACTTTCGCAACGCGCGAGCTCTTTCGTCCGCGAACGCGGGCCGCGCCCTCGAGTCAGCGCATCAATCCACGGAGGACGTGATGGCGACAATGGCGGATGTGTTGAACAGCGGCGCGTTCACCGCCGCCGCCGGAGTCCTCGCCACGGAGATGTCGGCAATGCCGCAGCCGTTCATCGCGGCCTGCAGACTCGAACGCTGGTGGAATTCCGCCTCGTCCTGGGCTGGCTGAAGCGACTCCTTTCGTGACCTTGAGTGGTCGGCTCGGTCGCAAGCTGCCCGACGCGCCTGAAGCAGGTCACGCCAACGATCAAGGCGGGCCGTTCACACGGCCCGCCTTCCCAACGACGTTCTACCCGTGGATCTCAGTCCGCCTGCTTGCGCAGGAACGCCGGGATCTCGATCTCGTCCATGCCGTTCGAGCTGAGTGCCTCGACCTTGGCCGCAGCCTGGGTGCGGCCGGTGCGCCAGACGCTGGGGGTGGCCAGCTGGCTGTAGTCCTGCTGGGCCATCGGGCTGGCGGTGGTGCCGAGCGGCGCGGCGCTGGCCACCGGGTTGTTCAGCAGCGGCAGGTTGTCGGTGCCGGTGCGCAGCACGGGTTGCGACTGGATCACCGTCAACGGCGCCTGCGCACGGCGGATCGACGACAGGCCGGTGGCGATCACGGTGACGCGCAGCTGGTCGCCCAGGCCGTCGTCGTAGGCGGTGCCGTAGATCACGTGGGCATCGTCGGCGGCGTAGCGGCGGATGGTGTTCATCGCGTTCTTGCTCTCGGCCAGCTTGAAGGTCGAGCGGGCGGCCGCGATCAGCACCAGCACGCCACGCGCACCGGACAGGTCGATGCCCTCCAGCAGCGGGCAGGCCACGGCTGCGTCGGCGGCCTTGGTGGCGCGGTCCGGGCCACTGGCCATGGCCGTGCCCATCATCGCCTTGCCAGGCTCGCTCATCACCGTCTTCACGTCTTCGAAGTCGACGTTCACCAGGCCCGGGATGTGGATGATGTCGCTGATGCCGCCAACGGCGTTCTTCAGCACGTCGTTGGCGTGCGCGAAGGCCTGGTCCTGGGTGACGTCGTCGCCCAGCACCTCCAGCAGCTTCTCGTTCAGCACCACGATCAGCGAGTCGACGTTGGCTTCCAGCTCGGCCACGCCCGCGTCGGCCTGCTTGCCGCGCCGGTTGCCTTCGAACTCGAAGGGCTTGGTCACGACACCGACGGTCAGGATGCCCATGTCCTTGGCCACACGGGCGATCACCGGCGCCGCGCCGGTGCCGGTGCCGCCACCCATGCCGGCGGTGATGAACAGCATGTGCGCGCCGGCGATGGCCTCGCGGATGCGTGCCTCGGCCTCCTCGGCGGCGCTCTTGCCCACATCCGGCTTGGAGCCCGCGCCGAGGCCGGTGGCCCCGAGCTGCACCAGCTGGCCGGCAGCGCTGCGGTTGAGCGCCTGGGCGTCGGTGTTGGCGACGATGAACTCCACGCCTTGCACCCCTTGCGAGATCATGTGCTCGACCGCGTTGCCGCCGCCGCCGCCGACCCCGATCACCTTGATCTGCGTGCCCTGGTCGAATTCTTCGATCATTTCGATGGCCATATGAACCTCCGTCGTCGTGTTGCAGTTGCCGTACTGTGTTGATGAAACCGAACCCGAGGCTTCAATCCGAGCCTCTTTGTCACTCACTTAAAAATTCCCCAGCAGCCAGTCCTTGGCCTTGCCGAACATCGTCTTCACCGAGCCCGCCTGGGCCGCCGCCTTGTGGCCGCGCGTGTGGGCGATCCGGGCCTCCTCGAGCAGGCCCATCACGGTGGCCGAGCGCGGGTTGGCCACCATGTCGAACAGCGCGCCGGAGTAGGTCGGCAGGCCTTTGCGAACGGGTTTCAGGAAGATGTCCTCGCCCAGCTCGACCATGCCCGGCATCACCGCCGTGCCGCCGGTGATCACGATGCCCGAGGACAGCAGCTCCTCGTAGCCCGAATCACGGATCACCTGGTGCACCAGCGAGTAGATCTCCTCGACGCGGGGCTCGATCACGCCGGCCAGCGCCTGCCGGCTGAGCATGCGCGGCACGCGGTCGCCCAGGCCCGGCACCTCGACCTGCTCGCCCGGGTCGGCCAGCAATTGCTTGGCCACGCCGTACTCGACCTTGATCTCCTCCGCATCCTTGGTCGGTGTGCGCAGCGCCATCGCGATGTCGCTGGTGATCAGGTCGCCGGCGATCGGGATCA
>JADMKA010000201.1 GCA_018780145.1 Vitreoscilla sp.
CGGGCCACCGGCTGGCGGGCACGCAGGCCGTTCACCAGATCGGCCACTGCCGCGAGGCCAGCGAGGATCAGCAGCAGCCAGGCCGTGCCCGGCACCTGGCCGAGTTGCAGCATGGCCAGCGTCAATGCCCCGAAGGCGACGAACTCGCCCTGCGGGATGAAGATCACCCGCGTGACGGCGAACAGCAGCACCGTGGCCAGGGCCAGCAGCGCATAGACCGCGCCGTTGGTGACGCCGTCGAGCGCGAGGATACTTGCGATGGTCAGGTCCATAGGTCCTCAAGCCAAGGTTCTTGCGCGGATCCGGCTCCGCCGGTCCGCTGCAAGCGCCCCCTTCGGGGGGCAGCGACCGGCAGGGAGCGTGGGGGCCCGTTACTCGACTTTCCAGTCGCCGTTGACGACCTTCAGGATCAGGCCGGTCTCCGTGGTGAAGCCCCAGTGGTTGGCCTTGGTGTAGTTCAGCACCCCGTGCGAGACCACCGTGCGGCCCATGGTCTGCACCGCATCGCGGATGGCCGCACGGAACTCGGGCGTGCCCGGCTTGGCGACCTTCAGCGCCACCGGCAGGACCTTCTCCAGCACCACCACCGCGTCATACGCATGGCCCGCGAACTGGTTGCGGTTGCCGGCGCCATAGACCTTCTCGTACTTGGCGACGAAGTCGGTGGCCAGCGCCTTGGAGGGGTGGCCGGCGGGCAACTGCTCGGGGATCACCGCCGGGCCGGAGACCACATAGGCACCCTCCACATCCTTGCCGCCGACCCGCATCAGGTCGCGCGTGGCTGCCGCGTGGGTTTGGTAGATCTTGCCCTTGTAGCCGCGCTCGATCAGCGCCTTGTGCGGCATCGCCGCGCCGCTGCCGGAGGCGACCACCAGCATCGCGTCCGGGTTGGCCGAGACCAGCTTCAAGGCCTGCGCGGTGACGCTGGTGTCCGAACGCGCGAAACGCTCGGTGGCCACGACCTTGGGGCCGCCCAGCAGGCCGGACTGGTCCTGGAAGTCGCGCAGCCAGCTTTCACCGTACGCGTCCGTGTAGCCGAGGAAGCCGACCGTCTTCACGCCCAGCTTCTTCATGTGCTCGATCATCGCGTAGGCCATCACCGCGTTGCCCTGGGGCAGGCGGAAGGTCCACGCGTCGCCGCCGGCCTGCAGCACGGCCGGCGAAAAGGCGAACTGCACCGTGCCGGACTCGGCCGCGACACCCGCCATCGGGATGGCCACCGGCGTGGCCGCCGAGCCCATGATGATGTCGACCTTGTCTTCGGTGACGAAACGCTTGGCGTTGTTGACGCCCTTGGTCGGGTCGGTGGCGTCGTCGAGCACGATCACCTTGAGCTTCTCGCCGGCGATGCTGGTCGGCCAGATCTTGATGTAGTTGGCCATCGGGATGCCCAGGCCCGAGGCCGGGCCGGTCAGCGGCAGGCTGATGCCGATGGTCACGTCGGCCCAGGCCGCCGGGGCCGCCAGCACGGCGAGTGCGGCGCCGGCGACGATTCGAAGGGTGAGCAGCGGGCTGAGTGGGCGGCGTTGCATGCGTGTCTCCAGGTGGTTTGGGAAGTGAAGCCCCGTGCGGTCCGGTCGAGGTGCCGGCTGCCGCGCGAAGCGGTGGGGTGATGCTATGTCCTGTATGGGCTTCAGGCCTCGGGTGTGAACCCGATGCGCTTGACGATGGGTGCCCAGGCGGCGTTTTCCTCGCGCATGGCCTTGGCCAGGTCGGCGGCGCTGCTGCTGTCGATTTCCAGGCCGTAGGTGGCCAGGCCCTCGGCCATGTCGGGCGCCAGCATCGCGGCCCGCAGCGCGGCCGATGTGCGCTGAACCAGCTCGGGCGCGGCCTTGCCGGGCAGGAAGAAGCCGTACCACTCGACCTGCTCCAGCGCCTTGAAGCCAGCTTCGGCCACGGTGGGCACGTCGGGCAGGAAGCGCGAGCGCTTCGGGCCGGTGGTGACGAGCACGCGCAGCTTGCCGGTCTTCACGTGCGGCAGGTAGTCGCCGATGGGGCCGACGAAGGACGCCACCTGCCCGCCCAGCAGATCCTGGATGCCGGGCACCGTGCCGCGATAGGGCACGTGCGCCAGCTCGACGCCGCTCTCCTTCTCCAGCAACGCGCCGACGAAGTGCGGCGGCGAGCCGGCACCGGGTGAGCCGTAGCTGGCCTTGGCCGGGTTGGCCTTGGCCCAGGCCAGGAAATCCTTCAGCGTCTTCACCGTGTCCGGCACGCCCGGGCCCACGCCCAGGCCGAAGACCACGCTGGTGGCCTTGCCCACAGGCGTCACGTCGTCGAGCCCGTAGGGCAGCTTGGGGTACAGGTGCGGGTACAGCGTGATCATCGCGGCAGGGGTGATCAGCAGGGTGCTGCCGTCGTTGGGCGAACGGCGCAGTTCGTCCACCGCCAGGCGGCCGCCGGCCCCGGGCTTGTTGTCCACCAGGGCCACCTTGGCGAAGCCGCTGCGCAGCTTGTCGGCCACGCGGCGGGCCACCACGTCCACCGTGCCACCGGCCGGGAAGCCGGTGAGGATGCGGGTGGTTTCCAGCGTCTGCGTGCGGCCTGCCAGGGGCCAGGCCAGCACGGCGCTGGCAGCGAGGAGGTGTCGGCGGTTCAGCATGGGTGGTCTCCCGGGTTCAGCGCGGCGCCATGCGCAGCGCGCCGTCGAGGCGGATCACCTCGCCGTTGAGGTGGCCGTTGGTCACGATGTGGGTGGCCAGCGCCGCAAACTCCTCGGGCTGGCCCAGGCGCTTGGGGAACGGGATCGACGCGGCCAGGTTCTGCTGCACTTCCTCGGGCAGCTCCTTCATCAGCGGCGTGGCGAACAGGCCCGGAGCGATGGTGCAGACCCGCACGCCGAACTGCGCCAGGTCGCGTGCCAGCGGCAGTGTCATGCCGACCACGCCGCCCTTGGAGGCCGAGTAGGCCTCCTGGCCGACCTGGCCGTCGAAGGCCGCCACCGAGGCGGTGTTGACCACCACGCCGCGCTCGCCGTCCTGCAGCGGCTCCAGCTTGGCGATGCGCGCGGCGGCCAGGCGGATCATGTTGTAGGTGCCGACCAGGTTGATGCGCACCACCCGCTCGAAATCCTCCAGCGGTGCCGGCGAGCCGTCGCGCTGGATCACCCGCTTGGCGGTGCCGATGCCGGCGATGTTCATCACGATGCGGGCCGGGCCGTGGGCGGCCTCGGCGGCATCGAGCGCCGCGGTGACCGAGGCCGTGTCGGTGATGTCGCAGCGGCAGGCCAGGCCGCCGATCTGGCTGGCCACGCGCTCGGCGCCGGCGGCATTGACATCCAGCACCGCCACCTTGGCGCCCAGGCGCGCGAGCTCGCGTGCCACGGCCTCGCCCAGCCCCGAGCCACCGCCGGTGACCAGCGCGGATTGACCTTCGATCTTCATGGGGATGCCTTCCTGTTCGGCAGGATCACGAACGGGTCGCTCGCCTGGCCTTCGTACAACGCGGTGACCAGCGCATCGCGGTGCGCCAGCACCGCGCGCTGGTTGATGGAGCCCTTGTCGGTGACCTCGCCCTTGTCGATCGATGGCGGCTCGGCCAGCAGGTGCAGGCGGGCTGGGCGGTTGGCACTGCCGGTGCCCTCGCGCCAGAGCCGGTCGGCCAGGGCCTGGAAGAACGCCCGAACCGCCGGGTGGTGCAGCACCTCGGGCAGCGGCGTGCCGGCGGGCAGCGCGGCCAGCTGGCGGCACTCTTCGGGCCGCGGGAAGATCAGCAGGCCGATCTCGTCGCGGTTGATGCCGGTGACCACCGCGTCCTGCACGCAGGGGTCGCCGGCCGCGATGATCCTGGCGCGCATGGGGCCGACGCTGACGAAGGTGCCGGTGGAGAGCTTGAAGTCCTCCGCGGTGCGGCCGTCGAACAGCAGCCCGCGGGTGGGGTGGTCGGGGTCGACGAACTTCACCGCGTCGCCGGTGCGGTAGAAGCCTTCTTCATCGAAGGCCTCGGCCGTCTGCTCCGGCGCGCGCCAGTAGCCGGGCATCACGTTCGGCCCGCGGAAGCGGATCTCGGTCTTGCCGTTCGGATCCACCGGGTCGGGCACCAGCTTGACCTCGACACCAGGCACCGGCAGGCCGATGTGGCCGGAGCGGGCGGTGGTGCCCACCGAGAAGGTGCAGGACGGCGCGGTCTCGGTCATGCCCAGGCCGGTGATCATGCGCACCCGCTCGCCGGTGGCACGCTCGCCATGTGCATCGAGCTTGTCCCACACCGCCTGCGACAGGCCGGCGCCGGCGAACATGAAGGCCTTGCAGCGCTCGAACAGCCGGGCGCGCAGCAGCTCGTCGGTGTCCATCGCGGTGGCGATCTCCTCGAAGCCCTTGGGCACGTTGAAGTAGACCGTGGGCGAGATTTCGCGCAGGTTGCGCAAGGTCTCGGCGATGCCCTTGGGCGTGGGCTTGCCCTCGTCGATGTACA
>JADMKA010000046.1 GCA_018780145.1 Vitreoscilla sp.
GATCAGGTAGGTGGCCAGGCGGCCGGCGTTGGCGAGGCGGAACAACTTGCGGGCTACCGTCATGGTGTAGGGTGGTCAGGAGGAACAGAACTGGTGCACGGAGGGCCCCTGCCGCTCCCATTCGGTGCACAAAGGCAGTGGAAGTATGGCTGGCACCTGTGCGCAGCGTTGCCATCCAGACAGTCCGAAGGCTACCGCAGCACGCCGGCATTGACGAAACGTCTTGTTACGGCAAGACTCGCCAGCGCGAGGTTTTGTACAGCCCGCGAATGTGACAACTTGGGGGGAGCCCGCCGACATGGCGGGGCTGGTTGATGCACTTGAACACGCGCGAGCACCCGCCCGGCGACGGTCCGCGTCGCGGGCCCTTGATGTGGTTTCTGGGGGACCTGTGGCACCACCTGCCCATGACCCTGCTGCTGGCCTGCGTGCTCTCTGCCCTGCACGACCCGAAGCCGGACTGGTTCGCCGCCACCGACAGCCTGGCCATGCGGGCCGTGGTGGCGGTCGACGATGGCCTCGGCCACCCGCTGCAGGCGCCGCGTTGGTTGCAGGACTGGTCACCCACCGCGGCCGGCATGATCGAGGGGCTGGTGCTGCGCCGGTCGACGTTGCACCAGCAACTCATCGATGCCCCAGTGAACGAGTGGACCGTCGTCACCCTGACGCCCGAGGCACACGCGCAGTTCCTGCAGCGTGGCACCCCCGTGCCGCGCGCCCGCCTGGCCTGTGTCATCGATCGAATGGCAGCGCGTCTGAGCCAGGCACGCAATGGATTGCTGAGTGACCCTGACCTCAAGAGAGATTGGCGTCCGACGGTGGCGATCGACATCGACGTAACCACCGTCGAAGCCCGTGCCGGCCGCCAAAGCACGGCGGACGAACACTGGAAACGCCAGATCGACGAACGCGATTGCCTTCGCGACACCACGGAATGCAATCCGGCGGACCTGCGCACCGAAGACGGGGTGATGCGCTGCGCCTTGCGCCGGCTCGCCAAGAATGCCCACGTCGTGGCGGTGGTGTATCCGCGCAGCTCCGCCGAATCGAGGCGGCTTCGCAACGAATTCATCTACAGGACATGCGTGTGCACGGGTCCATCATGCCCGGTGCGCCCTCCGAAGGCAGACAAGGACGAGGAAATGCAGGCGCAGAAGGACCTGGTCGTCACCTATGCATCTGCCCAACTGCTGTTCGCACCCCAGGACACCATCTTTGAGTTCGCATCGCGCCGAAAGCAGTTGAACGAACCAGGCGTCTCGCAGGCTGATCCGGTGGGGTTGCCCGATCGCTTTCCGGGCCTGGGCCAGGTTGCCGCCGCGACCCACCTCGTCCATGCGCCGGGCCGCAACGTACCTGAAAAGGCCAAGCCCGACAGGCTCAACGACCACTACTGCGCGCAGTTGCTGAAGCACGGGCCCACGACCGTGCTGATCGACGATGAACTCCAGGCGCCTTCGCCGGCACGCCACATTCCGTCCCTGTATCAATTCGACCCAATCGACCTGGGTGCCGTGCGCTCCCACGTGGGCAATTTCGATCTGACCCCGACGACAAAGCAAAGCCTGGCAGCGGAGCTGGACAACTCCTTCGGAGGGTTGCCGATCACCGACCTCTATGTCCTGTCCGTCGACTCAGGAACAACCGAGGACAAGTTCGTCGTTCCGGTGCCGCCTACCTCGGTGTCAGGGGCCTGGGTGCATGCGGCGGTCGGAGCGACGTTGATCAGAAAGTTGGATGAGGGCCACGACCGGCCGGGAACCTACCTACACCATGTCCGGACCGAACTCGCCTTCGGGGCGATCCTGCTGATGTTGGTCGTGCCGGTCGGTCGGTGGCCGCGCCAGGATCGCTACCCGATGTGGCATGCCACGGTCACCATGGTCCTTCCCCTTGTTGCTTCCGGTGCGCTGCTGTTCGCGTATTTCGTGAAGACGGCAGTCGATTTTGGCCATGGCCACTGGACCAACCCCCTGCTGATGCTGGTCGGCTTGACATTGCACATCTATCTGGATGCCGCAAGCCGGAGCGCCCACGCTGCGCATGCTCCGGGCAGTTCCTCGGCCGTGGCGCCAGCGTGGTTCGACAGGTGGTGGGTGGTGGCGGTACAGGCCGGTTGGGCCGTGGCGCTGTTCGGTTCCGTCTATCAGGGTACCCGCCACGAGGCCCACCCGCTGGACGGTGCATCCATGGCCGGCATCCTTCTGGCCGGTGTTCTTTATGCCGTCATCGCCCGCCAGGTGCGTTGGCTGCCCCTGCCCGCGCGGCATTGACATCCGGTTGACCCATGCGAACCAAACCCATCATCGCCGCCCTCTTCCTGTGGGCCACCGGCGCAGCACAGGGCGCCGGAGTCGAGTGCTTCGTCAAGTGCGTCCAGGGCAAGGTCTGCGAGATCCGCCATGCCGGCGGCTCGACCAGCCTGAA
This sequence comes from Vitreoscilla sp., assembly GCA_018780145.1. GTDB lineage: Bacteria > Pseudomonadota > Gammaproteobacteria > Burkholderiales > Burkholderiaceae_C > Ideonella. Next base: position 2,428 of record JADMKA010000046.1, read on the forward strand.
CCTGTTGCAGAGCAAGGAGGTGCCAGCCTGCCCCGAAGCCCAGTTGACCCAGGGTGAACTGTTGCAGGGCATGGTGAACACCGGGCAGGGGTTGAAGCGCTTCTCGGTCACCCGCAAGGACAGCGGAAAGTCGTTTGCCGAGGTGGCGCGGGGCCTGTTCGCCAGCGCGAGCTGCCTGGGCCTGCATGCCACCTGCGCCGAGACCCGCGACCTGTCGCGCGTGGCCGCCACCGCCGGCAAGGGAGTCGACAAGACCGTCAGCCGGCGCGTTGGCTCCCCCTGCGCCGCAGGGCTTCCCTGTGGGCCGATCCTGCTGCCCCGACAGGCGCTGACCTTCCAGTTGCAGGGAGCCGCGTTCGACGGATCCTGGCAGATCACCCCGTTGCGGCCCGCCGGCCCATCGCGTGCCACTGAGGTGCGGCAAGGGCGAATCGAGCTGAAGCCCGAGTGGCTGGCACCGGGCCAGGCCTACGCCTACTCGCTGCGCGACAGCGCCGGCAGCGAGACGATGGCGGGCGAGTTCGAGGTGCTGTCGCGGCGCATGCAGGCCGATGTCGAAAGCCTGCTGGCCGCCCTGCCCGCCGATCCGCAGACAGCCAGCTTCGATCTCCTGGATCTGCTGCTGGGCAGCGATCTCTGGTGGGACGCCATGCAACGTGTCCGATAGGCCCCGCCCCACTACCTGGGAGAACCAACCATGCCCCACCTTGTCGCCCGCACCCTGATCGGCACCTGGGTTGCCCTATGCGCCATGGCTGCCCAGGCTCAACCGGCCGAGCCCGCGTCGGGCGCCATGCCGGCCGTCCTGCGCAACGTGCTCGACGGCCTGTTCGGCTCCAAGCCCCTGCCACCCACCTCCGCCGGGCCCACCAGCACGCGGCCGACCCCCGCGCGGCCCGACGAGGCCCTGCAGCCCAACGCGGCCGCCCTCAACGAGTTGAAGGTCGACAAGCAGTGCCTGAAGGTGGAGGAGCGTTTCGACGTCTGGGCCAAGGCCGCCGAGTACGCCGGCACCAATGCGCAACTGCGTCTGCAACGCCTGGTCGCCTCGGACTTCCAGCACGATCAATTGACCGACGACGACAAGCGCCTGCTGCGCTACCTGGCCTACACGACGATCTGGGTTCCCGTCTCGGTGGAAGCCGGCATCGGCAAGCTGTATGCCACGCTGTCGGGTGGCGGCGGCGACCAGGTGAACGGCCGCACCGGCCGGACTCAGCAACTGGCCATGGACCGCATGAACCAGCGCCTGGCCGAGGTGGTGGGCGGCATTCCCGCCTTCCCGGGTTCGGCCAGCCTGGTGCTGGATCCCGACCTGCGCGATGGTGCGTTCGCCCGCGCCGGCGGCCTGGTGGTGATCTCGCCGCGCTTCCTGAACCTGATGGACGAGAAAGATGAGGTTCGCGATGTCGTGTTCGCCCACGAGGCTTCGCACCTGTACAAGCGGCACACCATCAAGGAGATGCAGTACCAGCTGATCTCCAGTGCCGCCGGCTTCTCGATCGCGAAGAAGCTGCTGGGCAAGTTCAACCCCGCGGCATCCCCCTCGTTGCTGCCAGACTTCATCGCGCATGTCCAAACGGCCAACGAGCTGTTCACCTGGATGCGCAACACCCAGAGCCGCTACTCGAAGGACCAGGAGCTGGAGGCCGACGCCTGCGCGTTGAACTGGCTGAAGCCGCTCAATGTCGAGCCGCGCCAGGCCTGGTCGGTCTTCGGCGCTATCCTGGCCGAGAGCTCGGGCGCCGACAGCGAGAGCTACCAGTCGCTGCACCCGTCGCCCGACGAACGGGTGGCGAACATCCGCCAGGCGATCGACAAGCCCAGGGCACCGCCCACGAAGGGCAAACCGGGCGCCAAGCCGGCCTCACCGGGCAAGTGAGCGGCTGCGGCGCCGGGCGGCCGGCGACGGCTCGTCGAGCCGCGCGTTCGCATCCGCGATCATGCGCGCCAGCCGGTCGGCCAGCTTCTCGTTGGT
>JADMKA010000050.1 GCA_018780145.1 Vitreoscilla sp.
GGCCAGCGCCGGGCCGCCCCCAAGCGGCCGCGTGACCCGCTCGGCGGGTGGGACCGGTACCCCGGCACCGGGTGCACTGCTCCACGCGGCCAGCGCCGGGCCGCCCCCAAGCGGCCGCGTGACCCGCTCGGCGGGTGGGACCAGGTACTCCTGGGCCCGGGTGCCCCACATCACCCGAATGTGTAGCCGAAACGCTCGATGATGGGGGCGTAGGCGCGGGCCACGAGGTCGCGGCTGGCGTCGTCGTAGTACTCGGTGTAGTGGCGCCTGGCCGCCCCATCGGCGCGCTCGACAGTCACATTCTCCCGAACGATGGCGATCGGCCGGTCGACGCCGAGCTTGCCCAGCACCTCGTCGAAGCCCTGCTGCAGGGCCTCGAAGCGGATCACGTGGTCAGCCGGGTCCAGGTAGGCCAGCGGGCCGGTGACGGTGCGGCCCTTGTCCTTGTGGCGCTGCAGCAGGCCACCCACCCACTCGGAGAAGGGCTGCTCCTGCGCGGCCTCCATGCTGGCCTTGATCTTCTGGTTGTCCTGGGCCCAGCGGTACTTGTCCGGCTGGTCGACGAAGCGGCCCTGGCGCTTTAGGTAGCGGCTGACCAGCAGGTCGTAGGGGTTGCGGACACTGCTGAACTTGAACAGGCCGTCGAGTTGCTCGCGCCCCATCAGCCCTGCATCCTGCAACTGCTGCCAGGTGGCGTGATGCTTCTTGACGATCTCGCCATCCGGCAGGTGCGCCGTCTGGCCCTTGGCCGGGATCGGCTGACCCTCCAACTCGAGCTGCAGCGTCTTGGCAATCGCCTTGCTGGCGGTCTGTGGATTGGCGAAGAAGATGTACCGGTATCGCTGTGAGTAAATTGCCACGCCCACCCCCAAAGTTCAACGCCTGCGGACACATCGCTGCAAGAGGTGCCCCCCTATACTCGACCGGATTGCACAAGCAGGATCACGGGCCCACCCATGCTGACATCCGACAAGCTGATTCTCGTTGAACTCCACAAGGCGGGTTCTGCCCGTGTCAAGAAACTCCTGGCCGATCTGGTCGGCGGCGACACCACCGGCAAGCACGCCGCCTTCTCCGACGAGTTGGCCGCCACCGGCAAGCCCGTGGTGGGCTATGTCTGCAACCCGCTGACCTGGTACCTCGCGCTGTGGCGCCAGGGCTGCGCGGGCAAGGGCGACGTCCGCAAGCGCCTGGCCGACGACAGCAAGTGGACGCAGATGCAGGCCCGGCGGGCCAATGTATCGGGCAAGGAAGGTGCCAACCCCGACGCGAAACGCATCCCGGATGGCTTCAGCGCCGAGCGCGCCCGCTCGTTCTGGTACGCCGATGCCGAGAACCCCGAGGCCTTCCGCGAGTGGCTTCAGGCGGTGGCGGGCGTGCCCGGCCTGCGCAAGCTGGTAGGCCACGGCTATGGCGGCTCGCCGGCGGCCCGCATGGCTGGACTGATGACCTACGAGTTCATGGTCACCTTCGTGCGCAACGCCGAGAACATGGAGAAGTCGGTCAACACGATGGAGGCCCTCGAGGCCCTGCAGGCCTTGCAGTCCATCACCACGCACTTCGTTCGCTCGGAGTCTGTCAGTGAGGACCTGAAGAAGGTACTGGGCGCCCTGGGTGTGCCCCTGTCGGCCGAGCAATCCGCCGCGGTGGACGCTCTCAAGGAGCGCAGCGGCGCCGATGCGGCCGAGATCGCCCGCTTCTACGACGCGCCCAGCCTGCGCCTGGTGGCCAAGCGCGAAGCGCTGATCAACAAGCTCTTCGGCTACACCGCTCCGGCCGCCGAGGCGGGCGCCAAGAAGAGTGAAGGCAAGAAGAAGGCGGGCGGCGAGGACGGCGACAAGCCCAAGCTGAGCAAGGCCGAACGCGAGCAAAAACGCCAGGCACGTGCCGAGAAGCAGGCCGCCAAGGGCGAGGCCGGCGGTGCCCCGAAGGCCGGCGGCAAGAACAAGGCGGCCACCGCCACAGGGCCGGCCACGGCTCAGGCCAAGGCACCCAGGCCGGCCAGTGCCCCCAAGGCCGCAGCCGGCAAGGCCAAGGCCCCGAAGGCCAAACCCTCCCCCGACGACGCCGAGTAACCCCGCGCCTCACGGCGCCGTCGAGCGGCGCCCGGCACCTGGCCGGCTGCGGCCGGGGCGTTCTGCCGCGTCAGCCCCCGAAGCGGTAGTTGAAGCGCGTCAGGATCGGCTCGTAGAGCTTCTCCACCACCTTCACGCACTCGTCGTCGTAGTACTCGGTGTAGTTCTTCTTCTTTTTCTTCAGCGTGCCCGCGTCCGGGGCTGCAGCGCCGCCCTCGGCGCGCGCCTTGGTGATGTTGTATTCGGTGACCGACATCGGCTCGGTGATGCCGATGTGGCGCAGGAACTCGTCGAAACCGGCCTGCAGCGACTCGAACCGGATCACCAGGTCAGCGTGGTTCAGAAACTCGAGAGGGCCGGTCGCGATCTTGTTGATTTCCTCGAATCGCTTGCTGAGCCAGGCCAGCCACTGCGGGAAGCTGTTGTCAGGTGATGCGCTTTGCACGCCCTCCAGCCAGGGGTAGCGGCTCGGGTCGTCGCCCTGGCGGGCGCAGTACTTGATGTACTTGCTCACCAGCTGGTCGTAGGGGTTGCGCACGCAGGTGACCTTGAACAGCTTCTCCAGCTGGGCTTCGGTCAACAGCCCGGCAGCCAGGATCTGGCTGTAGGTCGTGTGGTGCAGGCGCGCGACCGTTTTGCCGTTGCGCGTGATCTCGCGGTCGGGCAGGGACACCCCGCCGAGCTTGTTGCGCAAGGTCAGCGAGATCGCCTTGCTCGCGGTCTGCGGGTTGGCGAAGAAGATGTACTGATGCTGTTCCGAATAGACGGCCACGGTGTGCTCCGGCTTGGGGTGATGGTGGTGTTCGAGTCGCGGTGACGGTGAGGTTCAGCCGAGCACGCCCGGGCGGCTCCACTGGTCCATCCAAGGTCCGCAAGCCGCCTGGATCTTGCCAATCTCCTCGGCGCTCAGCACCTTGTGGGCGTCGGAAGCCCGCTTCTGGATCGCATGGGCCTTCTCGGACACGCCCTCCTCCTTGGAGCCCTTGGCCTCCGAGGCCACCATCGACGGCACGAACTCCATGCCGGCAAACTCGCAGATCTGGCGGATCGACCCCTCGGGAGAATCGATCAGCCAGTCGTAGGGCGCCATGAACATGTCCTTGCCATGCGCCGGCACCGCCTCGTTCACCAGCTTGGTGAAACGCTCGAAGACACCGATCATCTCGTCGACACCCTTGTCGAGCCAGTCGGTCTTCTCGGGCGGCAGCCCTTCTTCCTTGGCCTTGGTCAGGCGCTTGCGGTAGGAGGCCACCACGTCGGCCGGGTCACGGCTGCAGACCAGGATCTTGGTCTTGGGGAAGATCTCGAAGATCAGCTCCAGCTTGCGCAAGTGCCCTGGGGTCTTCTCCAGCGGATGGCGGCCGGGGTAGACATGGGTGCCGGCGTACCAGAAGAAGGCGCGGATCGAGTCGGCCTCGGACAACTCGCCATGCTCCTTCTCGTGGGCCGCCACCATCTCGCGCAGCCCGATCAGGTTGGGCCGGCCCTTCAGGTAGGCCCGGGTGGGGAAGTGGATCGGGTCCACATAGGGCTGGCGCGGGCGCAGGAAGATGAAGGTCTCTCGGCAGTTGGCGATGTCGAACATCGTCGGGTGCTGCGCGAAGGCCACCTGCAGCATCGAGGTGCCCGAGCGCGCCAAACCGACAATGAACAAGGGGCGGCTTTGCTCGCACCACTTTCGAATGATCTCGAAATCCAGCATCGGTGGGTCCTGCTTTGTTGGCTGGTGGTCGGGTTCAGCGCGTGAAGCGCGGGTAGCCGAAGTTCGTGAAGTCGTCCTTGTAGGCCTCGTACAAGGCTTGCTCGACCTCCGGCTCGTCACGCAGCAACTGGGTGAGGGCTTCGTCGTCGGCGTCGCTCTTGTTGCGCTTGGGTGCCTCCAGCGCCGCTTGCGTGGGGCGTTCCGGCAGGCCGGGAATCTGGGTCTGGATGCGGGCCAGGTCGGCATCCAGCGATTCGAGCCGCCCGACCTGGTTGACCAGCAGCCTGCCGGTGTCGTCGCACAGCCATTGGGTCTGCGACCACAGCAGGCGGTGGAACTGCTTGCGCTTGAGCTTGGGCGACAAGGCGAAGGTGCGGAAATCCGGCATGTTCTCGATGAACTTCAGCCGGTCCATCTCCTTGTTGCCGCGCCAGCGCTTCATGAAGTGGAAGGTACTCTGCGCCCTGGCATACGGATTGCGCACGATGCCAAAGGAGAAATAGGCCTTCCAGAGCTCGTCGCCGACGATGGCGCGGATCTCGCTTGCAGTGGCGTGCTTGGTGAGGCCGAAGCGCTTCTTGAACTCGTTCTGCAAGGCTTCCCCCAGCGGCGTGCCACCGACCTCGAGGTCACGGTAGCTGCTGTACTCGCTGAACATCTGCGTGACCGAGGTGCCGGCGGACTTGGGAACGTGAACGAAGATGAATTTGTGGGTATGGTTGACGATCACGAATCTCGGCTCCAATGTTCAGTCACAGATAATAGCGAGAGCACAGCGATGCGAAGCGTGCGAAAGAAACATCGATGATCATTTCCTTGAACAAGCGCTACGTGTTCGTGCATATTCACAAGTGCGCAGGCACCAGCATCGAGGTGGCTCTGGCCAAATCGCTGCGGCACAACGACATCGTGCTCGGGTCGACCAAGAGCGGCGAGAAGTACCAGGAGTTCTTCAAGCGCGCCATCGGCCTGAACAAGCACAGCACGGCGCTGGAAGCGCGAGGGTTCCTGGGGGAGCAGATGTATGCACGCTTCTTCAAGTTCGCTTTCGTTCGCCATCCCATCGATCGCCTGCACTCCTTGTACGCCTATGCCCTGAAGCTGGCGCACAACACCGAGCTGACCGATGACGAGCGTCGCAATTTCGAGGCCAGCGGCCAGTGGCCGGACCGCCCGCCGTTCCGCTACAAGGCGGTGGCGGCGGCGCTGGAGTCGAGTTCCTTCAGCGACTTCGCCCTGCACCCGCTGACCTGGGCCGATGCCGGCGCCCAACCCCAGTGGCAGAGCGTGTGCAACGCGGCGGGCCACCTGATCGTCGACCATGTCGGCAAGGTCGAGACCATCGAGCAGGACTTTGCACAGATCTGCGAGAAGCTCGAAGTCAGCGTGCCGCTGGAGGTGCGCAACACCAGCACCGAAAAGAAGTCGTCCCCTGAGTTGTCGGCGCTGGCCCTGACCACCGTGCGGGAGCGCTTCGCGCGCGACTTCGAGCTGTTCGGCTACAGCGCCGGCTGAGGCGAGGCTCCCCGGCACCGGAGCCTGCCGCCTTCACCAGTCGGAGGTGATCTCGTAGCCCAGGCGCTGCAGTGCATCCGGGAAACGCTGCTTGAACTCGGCCTTGAGTTCGGGGGTGAAGGTGCGCACCCACTGGCGCCCCTCTCCCGAGCGGATGTGGTCGGCCGGGTCCGAGCCGGCAGCACCACCGAACAGCGACAACTCGCGCACGTACTTGAGCGCCATCTCCAGTCGCTCGCCCTCGAAGCCCAGGAAGGCCATGATGGGCGTGAAATGCTTGAGCTCGCGGTCGACGATCAGGTCCTCGTAGCGGGCCTCGTGCACCAGGTCATTGCCATAGTCCCAGGCCAGCATCTCGCGGATGGTCTTGCCCGCGGTGTGGTCCATCTCGAAGACCAGCTTGTCGTGGTCGGTCGGCAAGGCACTGATCGCGTCGCGATAGGATTTGCCGCCGAACTCCTTCTTCGGGTTGTTGGCCCAGCGCTCCACCGTCTTCACGTGGTAGAAACAGCCCGAGATCACCACGTCGCGCGGATCGCGGATGACATGCAATGCGCGCACGCCACGCTTGGGGAAGCGCGCCTTCAGGGCCTTGAGATCGACCTTGCTGTGATCCTGCAGGAAGACATCGGTGCCGGCGGGCAGCTCGGCTTGCGACTTGGTGTGGATCTGCAGCTTCTCGTGACGCCGGATGGCGCGGAAGATGTTGGCCATCCAGACCGAGCCGGTCTTGTGATGGGTGCAGATGACGATCAACGGTGGTTTCATCAGGCATGGGCGGCGCGCACCGCGCACCGCGCAAGTCGTTTCAGTGGAGGGAACTGCCGTCGCCGCGCGGCGACGCCAGCTTCGGCGCGTCAGAGCGCCATGGTCTCGAGATCGCGGATCTCTTCGTAGTTCGAGATGACGGCCGACAGCGGCTCGTCGATCACCTTCTTCAGTGCCGGCTGGCGCTCGAAGTGGTTGTCCACCCCGATGAAGGCGGCCAGCCTGTCGCAGACGGCCGGCTGGAAGTCGCCGGCATCGTCGAACACGCCTTCGTAGTCGATCGACAGCCGCTGGCTGTCTTCGAACGTGGTGTCGACGATGTCCGCTGCGCGCTTGCGCTTCTTCATCGACGACAACACCAGCGCCCGCTCGACCGCGACGGCGCGCTTCTCGGGCAGGTTGGCCGAATCGTTGGCGGGCTTGTGGTAGCGGCCGGTCTGCACGGCCACCAGGTTGGACATCACCGAGAAGAAGTGCTGCCGGCGCAGGTGCACCACCTTGAGCTTGCTGCGCTTGATCAGGCGCAACACGGGCGGGTTGGTGAACGGCAGTTGCCAGGCGTCGGTGATGAGATTGAGGTGTTCGTACTTGATGTCGAGCAGGGCGATGCCGTCCTTGTCCTTCGGGACCAGCGAGGCCACGTAGGCCAGGAACAGCTTGCCGTGGTGCTCCGGGAAGACCATGTCCGGGTTGGCTTCAACCTGCTCGCGGAAGTACTTGAAGAAACCCTGCGGGTTGTTCGAGTTGAAGATCTCGCCACGGTCGCGGATGCGTGGGTGAGAGGCGAGCATGCGGCGAAACACCGTGGTCCCCGAGCGCACGCCGCCCATGAAGAACACGATGCGGCCCAGGTCCTCTTCGCGGATGGGATCGTGAGCCGGACGGTCTTTCTGCTTCATTCGGGTGCGCTCCAGGTGGCGGATTCTTCAAGTGAGCAAGTCGCGTACGCGCTTGCCCGCGCCCTGCTTGGGCGGGTATTGCAAGTTTACGCGTGCTACCAGAGCACGTTCTTCACGGAGATCGATTTCCAGATGTGGTTCCAGCCGGCGTCGCTGCCGTAACGGGACTTTTCCTCGCTCTGCGCCGCGGCCGTCAGGTGGCCGAGCGTCTCGCCCAGGGTGGTCAGCAACTCGGTCAGGCGCCACAGGCTGATCTGGTCCGGGTCGCCCGAACTGTGGCCGGGCTGGATGACGGGGATCTCGGCGCGGCGATAGGTCTCGCGGAACACCTCGTACTCCGGTGCATCGCCGGTGAGGTCGACCAGGGCCATCGGCAGCGGCCGCAGCAACCTGAAGCGTCCCAGCATGGTGCCGGCATGCATCCGCTCGGTGCGCGCGTCCTCGCCGGCCAGCGGCACCGCCAACGCAGCGTCACCCACCACCACGGCCGCGGGCTCCCAATCCGGATGGAACTGGTCCAGGATCCCGGCCATCAGTTCGGCCAGCTCCACCTGGTCACCACGTGCCAGCACCAGCACGCGCTTGACCGCGCCGTCGCTGTTCAACAGCCACGGACGCCAACGCCAGAACGGCACCGTCACCATGCGGGCTTGCGGCGCAGCGGGCACCGGCGGCGCCAACGGGTGGCTGTCGATCAGCGTCACCTCGTTGAACTGCGCCGTCAGGTGCGCCATGGCGCCACCGAGCATGGCCTGCTGGAACATGCGGACCACGTCGAGCCGGACGAACAGGGGCACCCGCGCCGGCTGCTTGCGCAGCGTCAGCATCTCGGGGCAGACCCGCGTGACCCACAAGGTGACGCGCTCGTAGGCGTCGAGCACGTCCTGCAGGGTGGCCTGGGCGCTGGGCAGGCCCAGCGAGCGGCCCGGGATGGGCTCCAGGCCCGGGGCGATCGCCACCTTGCAGTGGGTCGCCATGCCGTGGAAGGCCTCGAACAGCGCCGCCTGATTGCCGGGCAGCGGCTGGTCGAAGTAGAGCACCACCTGGGCCAGGTGGCGCATCAGGTTCACGGTCTGAAAGATGTGCTCGCGGTACGGCGAGTCGAGTTCGAAGAAGCTGCGGTCGACTGTCATCACCACCGTCGGGTGACCGGTCAGGCGGCGCAGGGTGTCGTCGAAGGCGATCTTGGCCTGCGCCCGCACCAGCGCGTAGGTCTGGGTGGTGCTCTCGGTCAGGCCCTTGAGCAGTTGCCTGTCGAAGGCCACGTCACAGCAGACCTCGGCCACCTGCTCCATCGAGTCGCACTTGTGCCAGGGGTGGCGCGTCGGGATGCCTTCGAGCGCGTGGCCCATGGCCACCAGCGGCATGCCGGTGGCAAAGGCCTCGACCGCCTTGATCTTCAGGCCGGTGGAGAAGGCCAGCGGCACGATCACCAGATCGACATCGCGGTAGAACTCGTCGACGCTGTCGACCGGCCCCATCAGCTCGACACCCGGCACGCCTTCCAGGTCGGGCAGGCGGGTGCACATCATGCCGACGAAGCGGATCACCAGGGGCGCCTGGCGCTGCGCGATGATGGGCAGCGCCACCTTGACGAAGGCCCGTGCGTTGTTGACGTTGATGGCGTTGCCGGAGCCCAGCATGCCGATCACCAGGCGGCCGTTGTCCTCGGGCCGGCGCACGCGCGCGGTGCGCACCTCCGGCTCGATGTGCGGCATCGTGATGCACGGGGTGTTGCTGATGCTGCGGTAGAAATCCCGCTCCTCGTCCTTGATGGCCCAGACCAGCTGGGCCCGGTTCATCGCGATCGCTTCCTGGTCTTCGGTGGTGTAGAAGAACTCGGGGGCGATGCCGTTGTCATCCAGCAGCTGGCGGCGGCCGGTGAACTTGTCGTGGGTGTCGAGGATCTTCAGCGTGTTCGCCGGGGCGTACTCGAACGCCTTGCTCATGTACGCGTAGTTGACGATGAAGGCGTCGTAGCGATTGCGCTTGAACAGCCACTGAAGGTAGTCGCGGATCGAGTCGTCCCACCACTCGTCGATCTTGTAGTCCGCGCCCTCTGGGCGGGTGTAGGTGTGCCGCGTCGCGGGCAGCAGGTGGAACGAGTCCCACTGCTTGCCCATCTCGCGCACGAGATCGTCGGGCAGGTAGTCGAACCACCATTCCTGGGGGTAGAAGACAAAATGGATGCGCGCGCCGCGGCGCTGCAGCTCGCGGCAGACGGCGTAGATGCGCTTGCGGTTGCCCTGGTCGGTGGGCGCCGTCGGGGTGGGAGACAACACCAGGATGTCGGCCCCGAGCAGGCTCACCTCGGGCTCGGCCAAGCGGGCCATCAGCTCCGCGTGCAAGGCGGCCTGCGGGTCGGCGGGCGGGAGCGCGGGCGGTATGGCCTGCGGGCCGCTCCCGCTGCCGGCGCCACGCTCGGTCAAGGCCTCGGCGCGGCGGTTCATGAGGTGGCGCTGGCGGTGCTGCTCGCAGCGCTTGCCTTGGCCGAAGGCGCCTTGCCCGCGTCCTCGGGGTTGGTCTCGATGACCTTGAGCCAGTCGGCCAGTTCCTGCTCGGTGGCTTCAGCGACGGACAGGCGCATGAAAGGTACGCCGAGCTGGCGCGTCGCGGTTTCCTCGGCGTCGGCCGGGACCGCCCGCAGGTGATCGACCGCAAAGGTCAGCCGGGTCACGCCGAGGGTTTCGCGGGGCATCAGCACCCCGTCGAAATCCAGCACGCGGTTGCCCGCACGGCGCAGCAAGGGCACCTCGATGTCGTCGCTGAACGCGCGCAGGCCGTCGGCGTGCTCGGAGCCCCACAAGGGCATCTGCAGCACGAAGCGCATCGGCACCGAGCGGTCGAGGTGGAAGTCGAAATGGAAGGCCGAGGTGGGGCCGGTCCAGCGGAATGGATTGCCCACGCCGTCGCGCTCCAGTGCGTGGAACCCGCGGTCCGACGGCATCGGCATGCCGGCCTCGACCACCGCCTTGCGCCGCCCGGCATAGTGGGTGCGCGCCTGCGGCAACAGGATGTCGCGGCCCCTCTGCACCAGTTTCACCGCGGCCAGCTCGCGCCGCACGGCTCCCAGTTCCTGGGTCAGCTCGGCGGTCGACAGGCGGCTGATGGCCAACTCGCGCGCCAGCGCGTCCAGCACATTGTGCTCCCCGAGTTCGTCGCGAATCTCGCGAGCCAGCGCCTTCAAACGAACAACTTTGTCATCTTCGCTCATGGTCAACCCAGAATCTGCCGGATGCGCAGTGTGTGAGACTAAATATAAGCCGAGAAGGTTACCAGCCGATGGCAGGCCAGCCTCCCCCTAACATCGTGCCGCTCTTCACGACCCACCCTCGCCAGAAACGATAGCCGGCACTTACACACGTGAGGCCAGCCAGGTGGACAGGCGATTCACCTGGGCGGCATATTCGTCGTCCAGCGCCGCTCGGGTCGAGGCCGCCCGCTCGCACAGGGCGTCCAGCGGCGACGCCCCCCCGGGGCGAGCGAACTCGGTGAACAGGTAGTCGGTCAGGCCGGCGTTGTCCTCGAACACCGGCAAGCCCCACAGGTGGGTCAGCCCCTGCGCCCCGGGCAGGGTGGTCAGCACCGGGCGCCCGTAGGACAACGGCTCGACGGTCTTGATCTTCAGGCCGGTGCCGCCCACCATCGGGTTGAGCGCGATGTCGATGGCGTCGTAAAAGGTGTGCAGTTCCTGCACGAAGCCGAGCTTGATCACGCCGGCCATCTCGCGCACATGGCGGCAGACCCCACCGGCCACGACGATCGGGTGCGGGAACGGCACGCCGCGGGCCTGCAGGCGGCCCAGAAAGTCGGCCATGCTGAGGATGTTCCAGTCGTTGCCGCTGCCCAGGTAACCGAAGGTCAGGGGCCGGCCGCCACCGCGCCGCTCGAACGGGCGCACGCAGGGCTCGACATAGGGCAGGTACAGGATGTTGCGGTGGCCGCGTGCTGCCAGCTCGGCGGCCTCTTCCTTCTGGATCGCGAGCGCCGCGTCGGCGCGACGCAGGGCGCTGTCCTCGTCGGCGTAGGTGGTGCTGAACCACTGCGGCTTCATGCCGGCGGCGGTGTACTTGGCCCGCCGCTCCCCGAACACGTCGTGGGTGTCGAGCACCTTGACGACATCGCTGCCGAACTGGTCCAGCAGCGGCGCGTACCAGACGTAGTTGACGTGCACGACGCTGTAGCCACGCAACTGGTGCATGTCGCGGGCCGCGGCTTCCAGGCCGCGGTCGTACCAATCGACGATGCGGCAGACGTGGCCCGGCTGGATGTGCTTGGGCGCCCGCGAACGGACCACGTTGACGCGGCCGAACTCGCCCGCCAGCGCATGCGACAGCGCGGGGTCGAAACCCTCCTCGTTGTGGTACAGCAGGTCGACCTCGAAGCCCTGGCTCTTGTACAGCCGCACCATCTGCATGATGCGGCGTGCGTTGCCCTGGTCGGCCGGCATCAGCCGGTTGAAGCTGACCACCAGGCAGCGCGGCGCATTGCCGAGGCCGCTGGGCGAGAAGCTGGGATGCGGCGAATTCATCAGGCGGTCTCGACGGTGAACTCGGCAGCGCCGATGTCGCAAAAGCCGTCGCCCGGCACGGCCTCGCGCGGCAGCGACAGGTGCAGCAGGGCATCGCGGCCCGGCTGCACCGCCGGTAAGGCCAGGCGCAGAAAGGCCCCGTGTTCGGTGTAGTCCACGGCCGTCGGCGCCAGGGTGTGCGGGCCCAGCGCGATCTCGCTGCCATCGATACGGGCGCGGACGTTTCGCAGCAGCAGCCGCGCCGCACTCGGTGCCCCCCAGGGCAGCAGCAGCGAGCCCAGCCCACGGCTGTTGAACAGGGCCCGGCCTTCGTGTGCGATGTGGTGCGCCAGCGTTTCCGCCCCGGCGGCGATCAGCCGCAACGGGTCGATGCGCAGGCGCAGCCGCAGGTGCCGGTCGCCCAGCCGCTGCAGGAGGATGTCCGCCTGGCGCGCACGGGTCAGTTGCTCGGTGAGCCGGACGGCACGTTCAGCATCATGCAGGCCAGCCTCGCCCAGCGAGCCCGCCAATTGGGCACTGGCCAGCACCCGGGCGGCACCGGCCTCCACCGGCTGCAATGCACCCTGGCGGATCAGGGTTTCGAAAGCGGCCCAGCCGGGCACATCGGGTGCCGCGAACAGCAGCAGCGCCACACGCGACTGCAGCGCCTGGGCCGCCAGGGCAGCCATCTGCGCGGCGCGGCCACGGTCCGGCGGCACCGCCACCAGGCACACGCTGGCCCGCCGCATCAGGCGCGCTGCTTCGGCAGGATCGGCCGCCGCGTCGACACGCAGCCGGGTGGTGGGTTGGCCTTGCGCGACGGGAACATGGTCCTGGTAGACCACTGGCGAGGTGTGGATCCAGGCCATCGGCCCCTGCGAATCCAGCAGCGGCAGCAGGCGCAAGGTGTCCGTCAGCACCACGGGCAACCCGCCCCGCAGGGTGCCACCGCGCACCAGGCTGGCAGCGAACAGGTCGACCCAGACATCGACGACCGTGGCGGTCATGCGCCGGCCTCCCAGGCCTCGTCGAGCAGTGCCCGGATGCGCGGATACAGCGCGCGCGGGCTGAGCTGGTCGGCGCGCTGCGCTTCACTGGCCCGGCGCAGTGCGCGCGTGCCGGCATCCGGCAGGTTGTCGCAGGTGCTGCGAATGCAGGCCAGCAACTGGTCGACCAGCCCGCTGCCGATGGACACGTGGTCGATCTGAGGCGATTCGAACTCGGGGTAGGAACCAATATCCACCGTGACCACCCGGCCGCCGCCCATCACGGCGCGCGGCAGGATGCCCGAGGTCTCGCCGTAGGTGGGGTAGCGCAGCACGAAGGACAGGTCGGCGCGGGCCAGCAGGATGTCCAGCTCGCGCGCGTCGAGATAACCGGTCACGCGCGGGCCGTCTTCCTCGGGCCACAGCTGGCGGATGCGCTCGCTGACCGCGTACTCGCTGGCCCGCTCTTCGCCAGCGAACAGCAGCTTCAGGCGGGGCTGGCCGATGCGGGCACGGGAGTAGGCCACCAGCACCTCGTAGAGCATCTTGTTGCCGGTGAGGAACCCCGGCACCAGCAGCAGCACGTCGGACTCCTGGACACCATAGCGGCGCAACACGGCGTCGGCGTCGGCGGCCGGCGGCGCCGGCGGCAGCACGAAGTGAGGGATGCGGGCCACCGGCCGGCCGTGCTCGGCGCCCAGCGGCACGTCGAAGGCTCCGCCACGGAAACGCGCCTCGGCGTAGCGGCTGTGCAGCATCAGGCCGCGGGCGCTCCCGGCGATGCGCCGCACCATCAGGCACTCCTGGTACAGCAGGCCCGGCGTTCGGCCCAGCGAACCGTCTCGGTGCACGAAGTCCGCAGGCACCTGGTAGCCGGTGTCGGCCACCCAGTGGGCGAACATGCCGTTCGCGCGCTCCATCTGCAGCGCCACCTGGTGCAGGTAGAACAAGGACACATCGTGCACCACCACGACGCCCGGGAAGCGGTGCAGGTGGTCGAGCATGTAGGCACAGTCGCCGTTGTTGCCGACGTTGTAGAGGATCTGGGCCTGGACGTCTGGTTGGCGGGCCAGGAACACCGCCTCGTCGATCACCTCGAAGCGCCCGCCCGGGAACAGCGCCGCCGTGGCTGCGGCGCGGCCGCTCTCGGCGACCAGGCACAGGTCGAAGTCGGCCGCCAGGTGCGGCAGGTACTCGACCACATAGTCAGCCAGGCCATTGCGTTGCGGCGGCAAGGGCGAAAAGAGGAAGAGGCGGCGGCGGTCTCCCCCCACGCCGGGTGAGGCGTGCGAGGGTAGCGGGGCATCGGCGAAGGGCAGCACGGGTGTCCGGGATCCGTGCCGCTCAGGGCTTGCCGGCCGGCGCCGGCTGCGGGCCGCGGACCGCCGGTGACTTGGCCGGTGGCACCGGCGGCGTCCCAGCGACCTGGGCCAGCCATTCGCGCTCGAAGTTCGTGCGTTGCAGGGTCAGCATCTCGGAGCAGATGTTGACGATCTCGCTCTTCAGCAGCGCCAGGCGGGCCGGCAGGGCCTCGGGGTTCTGGGTCAACACCAAGCGTTTGAGGAAGGCCACCTCGGCCTCCAGCGCCACCAGCTTGCGCTCGCTATCGCCCAGTGCGGCCACCCCGACCTGGATCGGGTAGCTGCCCAGGGGCTGCCCGTCCGGGCCCACCACGCGGACACTGTTGCTGCCGTCGATCAGGCGGTCGGTGCGCACCGGGATGGCGAAGTGGTGCACGCTGCCGTCGGCGGCCGATTCGTAGAAGGCCAGTGGCTCGGGGCCCTGGTCGTTGACCTGGGACAGCAGCGCCGGGCGCTGCGACACACGGTGCAGGTTGATGATGCAGCCCTGCAGCGCACCGCCGGCCAGGCCGTGGAAGCGAACCTCGTAGAGCAGGTCGACCGGCGCGCCGTCGGTCAGGCGCAGCAACTCGTGCAGGCCCTGCACCGAAGTGGACAGCACCGAGGCGCCGCGGGTGGTGCGCACCTCCAGCGACACCGGGGCGGTGCCGATCTGGCCAGGCAGCAGTGCGGCCTGCGGAATGCGAAGTTCGAAGGCCGAGTGCTCGCGCGAGGGCAGGTGCAGGCCCGCAAGGTCGCGGGCGAAATCGAACACCGACAAGTTGGCCACGGCCGAGGCCACGCAGCGGCCGTCCAGCCAGAGTTGAACCACGTCGAAGGCCAGGGCGTCGTCGGCCGGCACGGAAAAGCCGATCACCCGGCCATGGCCCCAGTCGATGCGGGCCTGGGCAAGCGGCACGGCGCCGATGGCGGCGGAGTCGTTGGCGTCGTTGGATGTCATGTCGTGGCCTGCGGGTGGTGGCGCGGCCTCCGGGGGCACGCGGTCGGCTCCGCGCAGCCCGTGCGGGCCGCGCAGTCAGGGATCAAGGGGCAGTCTCGAACACGCTGGAGGCCAGCGGCGCCTCGTTGGGCGGCGTGACCACCAGGCCGGCGCTCAGGCGGCGGATCTCGAAGCTGCCGCGCCCTACCGGGTTGAAGAACAGGTGGAAGTCGAAGGCGGAGACCTGGGAGACATCCAGCATGTCGATGACGAAGCTGTCCACCGCCAGTTGGCCGGCTTGCAGCTTCATCGGGCGTTCGCTCCAGTGTTCACCGACCTTCCACGAGCACTTGGCATGCAGGCCGGGTGCCGGCATGCCCCGGACCTCGACCGCCAGGGACACCCGTGCCGCACCCACCGGCATGTCGGCCAGCAGCGCACGGGCGTCGAGCACGATGGACATGAAGGTGCCGTCGAACTCGGCGTGGTTGACCACCAGCGCATAGGCCTCGTCGGCCCCGCGCGCCTGGCCGATCTGCACCATCTGCACGAAACCGTTGCGGTAGTCGCTGTACATCGCCGTACCGTCGGCGAGGCGGTGGCCGGAACCGGGGTTGCTGGCGGTGGCACTCGGGACCGGCAGCCGCAACCACAGCGGCGTCAGGCTGCGTTCGCTCGAACCGCCTTCGACGCTGGCCAGCGGCGACAGGCCGGCTGGCCCGCTCAACGGCTCGACCCCTGAAACCAACTCGCACAACTGATCGATGGTCTGGTTCAGGCGCCCACGCAGGGCTTGAAGCTCCAGGGTCAGGCGATGCACCTGCTCGTGGCGGCGCGCGTCTTCGGTGTTTGGCATGGCGTTCCAACTGCAATTGTCGGGCCCGGCGCGCGATCACGGTGGGCGCGCACGCCAGGCGGCGAACCGGTCGGGAATGTTAACGCGGGGTCTCGGCCCGGCGGGCAGCCTTGCGGGCCCCTGGAACTTTGTTTGAAATCCGGCCATCGCCGGGCGCTTTGTCGCCACTCGGCATGGTTTCGTAGCCATAGCGGCGGCGTCCGGGACCGCAAAGCTGGCGCACGGTGGCAAGGTCGGCTTCGCTCAGCACGCCTTCGTCGCGGTGGTCCACCTGCCTCGTGACGAGCCCGGAGAACCACTTCTCGTCGAACGGTTCGTCGATGAAGTCGAGCAGCATCTTCAGCTGCTTGAGCGGCTGGTCGACGAAATCCTCGTAGCGCAGTTCATAGACGCGAGCCGGGTAGGCGCGCTTGAGGCCGGCGATGATCTGCACCGCCTCGTTCCAGTAGTTGCATGCACCCGCCAGGCCTTCGACCTTCACGATGCGCCCGATGCGCAGGCTGGCCACCACGTTGATCGGCTCGCGCACGATGTGCACGAACCTGGCGCGCGGCATGCTGCTGGCCGCCAGCATGGCGCCGTAGACGTTCTGCGGCGTCTTGTCGAACCAGCGTGTCGCACCCGGCTTCTTGCGGTGGATGTACAGCGTCATGTACTTCCAGTAGAGCTCGGCGCGCGAAGTGCTCTGTTTGAGCATCTCGGCGAACTCGGCCTCGGTGATGCCGTCGATCTCGCGGTGGCGCTTCAGGACCACGTTGTTGGTCAGGGTGCGGGTCATCGCTTCGGTGCCGAAGGGCTCGCCCCAGCGGTAGAAGTGGGTCTCTTCCGGACCCGCCAGGTTCGGGTGCATGCGCAGCGCATCGCGCAGCATCGTGGTGCCCGAGCGCACGCAGCCGAGCATGAAGAACGGCGCCGACTGGGTCGGCACCAGAGGCAAGTCCAAAGGCACATCCACCGTCATGGTCGTAGTGGGGGGCTTGGCTTTCGAGGCAGGGGCAGCCGGTCGGGTCATGGCAGCGAGTATGTGTGGAGGCCCAGCCTACGGCGGGCAAGGGTGGTCCAGTCCAGAACTGGTGCCAAGCGGCGCCTGGCGCCACATGGAACGGCGCCGGGTCCAGCGAATGATAAGCGGTGCGCAACACGAGCAAGCGTGCCTCGCCGACATGGGGCCCCGGATGGCGCGGCGTGGTGGCCCGGCGGTCTCCATCAGGCGTCGGGCGCTGGAAGAACGAGGCCGCCGGCCGCCGCGCCACCACCCGGGCCTGCCTGGCTCTGAGCTAGCCATGGTGGAACCGCAGGGTCGGGTCGCTTCGCATGATCAACAGATCCTCTTCGTACAGCGCGTCGAGCCGCGCGCGGACCTCGTCCGTCCAGGGGTCGAACTGCACCATCTTCGGTCCGGCGACCAGCTTCTCGACCGAGGCCCGTGCGGCGGTCGCCACCTCGGCCCCGGCGTGGCTGTGGATGTCGTCGAGCAGCTTGATCGCAAGCCGCGACATGGTTCGGCGCGGCCGCTCCTCGCTGGCCACGGGGAGCCTGTTGATGTCGAGCTCGAACAGGCTGGCCGTCATCGGCCCGCGCACCTGATGCAGAGCCTCGTAGGGCCAGCAGGTGAGCGTCGATTGAGGAAAGGCCAGGCGCAGCTCGCGCAGGATCACGGGCCAGCGGCGTTTCTCGGGCTGGAATCGCTTGATCGCCGACTCGAAGGTGAAGTAGCGCGAATGGCGGATGGCCTCGCAGTAGGCTGAGCGCAGGTAATCCGAGTAGCGTCTCACCGAGATCAGCAGATGGACCTCGAACGGCTGGAGCACGCCCTTCAGGTTCGCCATGCGGTCGGCCACGTTGGGATAGAGGCAGCCCTGCGCGAAGTTGCCTTCGCAGGTGCCGAGCAGGTTCTCGTCAGACAGGATCACCCGGGCGTGAGCCGAGGCCAGGCGCCCCAGGTAGGCCTGGGCGCGCTTGAACTTTGGCACGCCAAGATCGTCGCCCACGCCGGCCAGCGGCGTCAGCTCAGCCCGGACTTCGTCCAGCGGCGGGCAGTGGATGCGTGCCGCGTGGCCCAGCGGATTGCAGGCTACCCAGTAGCGCTGCAGATGGGTGGTGGCGGTCTTGTGGACGCCGAGATGGAGGTCAATCCTCATGGTGGTTGGCTGGGTGAGGTTCGGGGGCAGCCGCGGTGGACGACTTGGCCAACCGGGCCTGCACCAGCGCGTAGTCAGCCCGGTAGATGCGGTCGAGTTTCGCCTGAATGTCGGGCGTGACCACCTCGGCGTAGGGATGGGGCGCGGGCGGATGGCACCAGGGCCGCTCGCGAAGATCCGGAATGCGGGTCACCCCGGCCCTATGCAGGATGCGCGCCATCTGGGACGGATAGAACGCCAGCAGGCCGAGGTCCTTGACCTGCAGACGCTCGCGAAAGCGCGCCAGCTGCGGCACCTGGGGGCTCCAACCAGCGTCCCAGCGGATCGATGTCGAACCCGCCACGTTGGCTTCGACGAAATCGAGGAAGCGGCTGAAGTTGGTCTGATGGACCGGCAAGGTCGGACGCGGGTCGTCATCGTCGAGCACCAGGTCCCAGCCTTCGATGAGCTGGCGGCGCACCGCCGGGAAACTGGTCCGTCCGGTGTGAAAGATCTTCTCGTTGAAGCAGGCATAGGCGCGTTCGCCAGGGTCGCGCAGAAAGGTGAAGACGACGGCGCCGCCGCGGATCTTGTCGGAGAACTGCTGTTGCACGGCGGGGTCGGTGTCCCAGCTGCGTTGCAGGTCGCCGTTGCGGAAGATGTCCTGAGGTTGCGCGGGGTAGCGGCCCCACGCCATGTAGTGCAGCTGGTTCTGGATCGTCGTGCTCCCGGACTTGGCGAGGTTCAGGTAAACCAGCGGCAATCGGCCGGCGGACACCATCCCGGGTGGCCAACGCTCTTCGGCGGACACGATGGCCGGCGCGCCCGCCACGGGCCGCAGCGAGCCCGCCAGCGCCCGGGCGCCGGCGTGGCCGGGCTCGATGGCCAGAGCGCGGTCCAGGTGCCGAAGTCGGCGCGGCCGGCTGCGGCCCCGCTGGGCCAGGCGGGCGTGGTAGTCCGCCAGGCCCACGCGGGCGCGGGCGATCTGCCGGAAACCAGACTCGTCCAAGGTGCCCGCCACGGCCTGGTCGAACACCGTGGCCAGCAGGCCCAGGGAGTTCAGCGCCACGGCCGTGGTGTGCCCGACGAAGGGCAGCCGCAGTTTCACGAGGTTGGCTGGATCCAGGCGCTGGGCATGCAGGAGGTCCTTCACCTGATAGGGGTCGTAGCAGACGTAGACACGAGCCGCCGCGCGGGCCTCGACCGCCCCGTCGACGAAATCGCCGCTCCAAAGCCCGGCGCGGTCGCCGGCAAAGCGCTGGTCGAACCAGCACCGGTCGGGCGCCAGGGTGGACTGCGGGTTCATCGCAATCACCGTGCAACCCGGCGCGCAGGAGGCAAACGCCAGCGCGGCATAACCACCCATCGACGGCCCGTAGAAGACGACCTTCTCGAAGCCCCGGAACAGCCCGCGCGCCTGGAACCCGCGGAAGGCCTGGTGCAACTCGGCACCGCGGTACCAGTCGGCCCATTGGCGCTTGACGCCCAACACCGAGTGGCCGCGACTGTGCAGGAACGCTTGCCCCCAGACTGGCCGGCTGAAATCCGCCGCGCCGCTCTTCGACACAGTCGGTTCAAAGGTAACCACGAGCAGCGGCCCCCCCGGCAAGAAGTCGACCTGATAGCCCGGGAGACCCAAGGTTGCCGGCTGCCACCCGGCAACCTTGTAGGCGAACTCCTCAAGCCCGGGAATCGCTTGATCGGGCACCGTCATCGAAGGAGCTCGTGTTGGACAGTACGATGGCAATCTCTCGCCGCGCCCGCAACAACGACGGCGAATAGGCGGTCAACCCGCTTGTGTAGAACTGGCCCGAGAGGGCGAATCGCAACAGCGACGCATCGTCGACGACCGCAGCACGGGAGCCGGCGCCACAGTATTCAAACAGGACATCTGCGACCTCAAGGGTCTTGACTCCACTCAGGAAGATTTCCTTGTGCCGACACACCATCCGGTCGACGCTCGAAGCTTCGACGGCTTGGTCGAACCAATGCTTGCTGGCCAGTTGGCCACGCACCAATGACGCGATGAAGTCGCTATCGATGTCTGGCACATCACTGCCACTGCGAAGGCGATCGCGGAGGCGCTCGACATCCTTCAGCTCGCGGCACTCGAATCGATCCGCGATCACGATGGAAAGCAGCTGATCAACGTCGATTTCGCGTTCCATGACGACAACGCGGTAGCCGGACCTTGCCAGCGCATCAAGGAGCATGGCATTGAATTCCCACGCCTCGAGGTCATACCGATGATGAAAGAACACGCCCTCAGCCAGGCATTGTTCAAGCCGCGCCCTCGCCTGCTGAATTGCCCCCTGGTGGAAGGCCCTGGACACTTCGCCGAGCGCCCGAGTCCACTCGAACGGCTGTCCGCCCAGTCCCGGTGCGGCAACCCACGGCGCCAGCAGCCTGTAGACGGCCGCCGCACCACATCGCCGTTGCGACAGGATGACAAACCGCCCGGCGCTCATCGCATGCCCTGCCTGGGACCGAGGTCATGAAAACGGCTGCGAGCTTGATCCTCGCTCTCCGCAAAGTAGTCCCCTGCATTCATGGTGGACCAGGCTGCACGCAGCTCCCGCAAGGTCGGGTCAGGAGCATCCACGGGAACCTCGCCCAGCCGAACGATCTGGCACCCATGTTTGCGCTCCCTCGCAGCCTGGTCGAAAAAGTCCTGCGGCAGCCACGCAGGTTGGGGTACTGCGCGCAAGGTCGCCTCGTACAAGGCCCCCTCCTCGTGGACACAGATGTCGCGCAACGCGGCCTCGGCTCGCTGATACTTCCCCAGGCCCAGCGGTTCGCAACACAGCACCGTCGCATTGGGATCCCACAGGACGAAATCCCGGGCCCACGACTCAGTGGCGGCGTCGATGCAAAGAGCCGTCGAGCGCTCGGCGTCGAGGTTCACCAGTTCGTAGAGGAATCCTCCCGGATCATGGTCGCGCCGCTGTCTCATCCCACTTTGGAGGCCAAGCCACGTCGGGGACTCTGCGGCCGGTACGAGCCGCAACGGGTCGAACACGAAATCAAGTGCGGGATGGCCACTCGACACAGACCGAACTCGGCGCATCAGCTCCAACGCGAAGCGGCGTGAAGCACCGTGGATCACGCAATAGCGGCGTTGATTCACCTGCATCACGCCACTCCATTTTTCACGCGACGCGCCGACAAGGGCGCGAGTGGCCGGCAACGACAGCGCCTGTACCAGGAAGCGTTGGTAGTGGCTGGTCGGCGAACCGGCACGAGAAAAGTAGCTCAGGTCCAACTCCGGCTCGCGCAGGTGATTGTCAATCTGCTGCCGTAGCAGTGCTGCATGTGTCGACACCTTGCGCGCGAAGAAGAATGGCTGGTCCAGCAGGTGCTCGTAGTGCCCGTTTTCCAAGACCAGCGGGCGCCCTTGGTCGTCGAACTCATAGTAGGTCAGGGTGTGTCCCGCGATTCGTTCGGGCTTTTGCACCTGCACGACCAGCGACTGGATCGCGAACTCATCGGGTATCCAACTCTGCGCGAAGAACTTGCGCAGTACCGGCTCTGTGAGGCGAGTGCTGACCGCCGCTGCGGTGTCACGCGTCAGGCAGAACCACTGCGAGCCGAAACGAATGTTCAGGCCATCTGGCACCCGACGCTGCACGTGCAACCAGCGCTGCAAGTTGGTCAGGCGGTCGAACCATGCCCTGTGTCTCTTGAAGTTGAGAGGGAAGTAGTACTTGAAGCGTTCGTGCTCCAAACCGCCCTTGACCCATTTGCGTTGTCGGATGTCGACCGCCTGTATGAAGTCCAGGCCGTTGCGCCGCTGCAGGAACTCACGCAGGCTTGACCAAGGCCGGATGGGAACGCAACTGCCGCTGATCAGGGCGAGATAGTCCGGCGCAAAGCTGGGATCCGCCAGTGCCAGACGGATCAGCCGGTGCGTCGCCTCCACCAGGGTGAAGTCGCCCCAACCGCACGCAACCCGGTCTTCTACGAACTCATGGCGCACGCCCGGCGGCACCGCAGCTTTCAGTGCATCGACCTCGCGCATGGTTCGGCGCGCATCGTAGTGGACGTAGATCTTGACGTCATCGTTCGCGAAGAACGGCGACGCCAGCCTGGCGGCGAGGTCGACCACATCCTCATGACAGAGCAGCAGGACCGCGAGCTTCACTGGTTCGCCCCACGTCGGCGCGAAGGTCTGGCCGAAGAATGCGTCACAGCCATGAGCCAGCCTGCATGAACCCGAGCCTCACCAATTGCGGACTGCCGCCGTACCGGATCGAAATATCGGGATCGAACAGCACGACGTCGCCAGCCTCCAGATAGGCCTTGTACTCGACGCTGCCGGCATAGTGCTCGCCGCGCACCATCTCCTCGGTCGCCTTTTGCTGCAGCAGGCTGACATACTTGAAGTGGAACAGCGCGCCGGAAACCGCCTCGGGTCGATCCAGAACGGTGCAGTTCAGCGCGGGATTGTTCAGATGGTGCATCGAGGACACGTAGCGCAACCCGTCACGCCAACGCACCAGCGGCACCTTATTGAGCGCGGGTGCTTGTTGCGGCCGATCGGCGAAAAAGCGACGCATCCGTACGCCCCCTTGCACCCAGAAGCTCTGGGTTTCCGGGTCGAAGCGCTGGGTCAGGTTGAAGCGATCGAACCACGGGCAGATGTCGAACGGATCGACACCGGACGCAAGCCGGTTCTGGCTCAGCGGCGCCTCGCCGTAGGCATCGATCATCACGGTGAACAGGCTGGGCTGTCCTATGGCATCCATTCGATCGGTCAAACTCCGCAAGCCTCGCCGCTCGCAGTGCGGATAGACCAGGAACTCGTCGGGATCGACCGTGATGCACCACTTGCCGGCCCCATACTGCGCGAGCAGCGCATTGCACCAGTCCATACCGAAGTTGGACGCCTTGTAGCTGCCGTTGGCCAGCCAGCTCGAGCAGTCAGGCTGCTGGGCCAGGTAGTCCTGCAAGCCGTCCTCGGACTGGTTGTCCAGCACCAGGAAGTGCCCGACGCCGAGCCGCCGGTAGTGGTCAAGAAAGGCCGGCATGCGCGGCATCTCGTTGCGCGCACAGCACACCAGCAGGCACCAGGTGTCGGCGATCGCGTCAGCACGCACGCTGCGGGGCTGAAGCTGCTGCCGGTGGCTGGCGATTCGCCGCTCGACGGCGCGGTCACTGAGCACCCAGCGCCTCCTCGTTCCAGAAGTGGATCTTGCCGATCCAGCCCGGCAGGCTCGCCGAAACGGTCGGCGGTACACCGCCGTTCCATTCGGTGAGCTGGGCTTCGGTGACGCCGGCCGAGGTGTCGTACTGAGGCGGCGTCTGGTACTGATCGGGCACCACCATCACGATGTTGCGCGCGACCCGCCGTGCCTCCAGAAAGCACTCGCGCTGGCTGGGCCACAAGTGCTGAAAGACACGCAGGGCGACAAGCACTGTGTAGCGCTTGTCGGCCACCGGCCAGGGCAGGTTCAGGGGCTCGTGCAGATGGACGGTACCCGAGCCGGTCGCCGCCCACTTTCCGGTCGGATCCAGCGTGTCGCTGCCGTTGACGACAGGAACGCCCTTGGCGCGCAGTTCCAGCACCTCCGAGGCGGTGGTGGGCTTGCACAGCCGGACGAAGTCAATTGCGCTCTTGTGATACTCCCAGCGCATCGCGAAAGCCTTCTCGTTGTCTCGCGCGGCCGATGGAGTTGCAACGACGAATTCATCGAAGGTCACGTAGCGAACAAGCGCCGCCGACGATTTGCGCACCAGGGATGCGAGGTGGCTTGCGATGACATGCTGCAGAGCTGCAGAGTCGTGCTCGGGACCACCGGATCGCCCCCCAGCCGTCGATGTCCACTCTGGTTGTCGCTCCAGGAAGGCCTGGTGCACGAATACGATGCGGACCGGGATGCGCTCGATACCGAGCAACTTGGCAATGGCGAGCCGGTGGCGCCCGTCGAGAAACAGCAGTCGGCCGTCTTCATTGATGCCAAGTTTGATCTCATGGTTTGCCCCGACAGTTGAAGGATAGCCTTCGCGGACGAATTGGCCGAATTCACCAGTGTTGCCCCGCGCCCTTTCGGCGATCGCTTCCTGTTCGAGAAACCCATGAATTCGAATCGACTCATACAGTGCACGCACGTCGCCGTTGAGGCGGTCAAGCCACTCCTGCTTCGTGCGGCAGTTCCAGACGGTCTTGCCGGCCTCGACGAGCCTCAGGTTGCGCCTGAACCATTCGGTCTCCTCCCAGCTCTCGCCTCGCAGAAACACCGCCTGGAACGCCCTGTAAACGGTGCCGTCCTCGAACAACTCGCCCGCACCCATCGGAGGGCGCACGACAATCTGCTCGAACGAATTGACCTGGCCCCAGCGCTCGCGACCGAAGTCGTGCGCGCGAACAGAACTCTGGTAGATCGGCACGGAATGGTGCACGGCGTAAATACGGGCGCTCACGTCGGTGTCCGATCAGTTGGAGCTTCATCAGCGCAGGGCTGTCGGGGAATAGAGGCCATCCAGCATCGCGTAGTCGGCGGCGAGGATATTCACCAGCTTGTCGAATACCCTTGGCGAGAGGTCCTTGCCCTGCAGTTTCGGCCCTCCGCGCTGTGAGTGCGGGAGCGACATCAACACCCCCGTTCGTTGCTGGAGATCGTCCACCAGTTCGTTGATCGCCTCGAAGGGGTAGACCTTGTCGAATGCCGCCAGCGGCGCCGTGAACTCGCTGAACGGGCGAAAGTGGTGTTCGATGGTCGGTACACGCCGATAGAACTCGAAGTGTTCGACAAACTCGGCCAGTTTTGGCTCAAAGGGAAAGTCGCTCAGGTTGAGTGGCGGATCGAGCTTGAGTCTTTCCAGATACGGCCTGGAAAGCTCTCTGTGATGCAGCACCCGATTGCTGAACGCCGACAGGAAGCGTTTGATCGGATCACGTACGACGGTGAACCGGAACGCGGCTGAACCCACATCGCGCATGCGCGCATCGAAGTAGCTGTGAACGTGTGAAGCGCCTTCGGACAGGGCCGCGGAGTACGGCTCACCCGTGGCCAGCCGGAATAACGCCTCTTTGATCGACGTGCATGCGACCTTTGGTATGGGCTGGTAGCCGATCGACCAAGGTGCAATGAAGATGCCGTCGATGGGTTCGCGCGCAATCGGCTCGAATGCGATATCCGCCACGGGTTGGGGCGGCAAGCCCTCACCGGCCCGGTACAACACGGACACCGGCTCGCGCCTCAAGACCCGAATGCCCACGGTCTTGAAGCGGGCCTGAGTGGCGGCAGGCTGGCCGGGGAGTTTGGCTGCGATGGCCGGTGACGACTGATTCCAGACCAACGACTGCCTACGGCGCCCCTGTCGCAGCAACAATCGCCTGTCCGCCGCAAGCGCCCCTTCCGGGACAACCACGCCCGACAAGCGGATCGTTTCGCCCTCAAGCAACACCGGTGGCAGGCGATCCAGGCGAACCAACTTCATTCCCGAACCCGTGACCCGGAGCGCCGGTTTCAATCCACTTGGCGCCAGCTCGGCACTGGCGGCCCAGTTCGCCTCGCGCCTCGCCCGTTCTCGAAGGTCGGCGTCGAGCGCCACATCCATCGCAGCGAGATCTTTCTGCAGCCGTTGACGCCACGCCACGCGGGCATTCGATTCGCCAAGCGATGTGTCCCGCATGAACTTGCACAGATCAAGCCATGCCTCATCGCCAGTCTGATCCTCGGTGGCAAGATCATCCACCGGCAGCGCATGAACCGGCACACCAGCAGCGCGGAGAGTCAGCAGCACACGGCCGAGCTTGGTTGTGGCCTCGCGGTCGTGTTTGATCAGGCTACCGATGGAGGGCCGGGTGGGCACCAAGTTCAGGCGGTCGACCAGGCGCCTCGCTGAGTCGCGTACGTACAGGACGATGTGCCTACCCGCTCGCGGTGTTGCCGCGTCGATCATCGCTGCGTGAAGGCTGTCCACGATGCCGTCGACGGTGTGCACGACGGCCATGGCATCCTGGAACGCGGCGCGTACAAGCTTCTCGTCGGCCTCGCGGGGCATCTCCGAGCGCCATTTCTGCGCCAGCGCATGATGCATGCCGGACGCCGCGAAGGGTTCAACCACCGGACAGTCGACCTGAGACTGTTCGAGAATCTGGTGCGGCAACCAGGCCCCGATCGAACCGGCCGACCGCCAGATCCACAACGGCACGCCTGCCGCCACAGGTGCGCTTGTCGGAGCGGGCAATTCTTTTGTCTTCATCTGTAGGCAGACCACATCCGGCTGTCCGCGTAGGCGTTTGTTCGTCCTTCCTGGGCCAGCGACGCGGGCGCCTCGGCCAGCAAACTGGCGTACTTGCGGTACTCCTCGGCCCCATTGAAATGCTGCCGTCGAGCGATCTCAAGCTGAACTTTGCGGCTGAATCCTTCGTGGTACTTGAAGTGTGCAAACCAAGCCGGCTCCGGCGCGACGCGGAGGTTGCTGGCGTAGTGCAGCCCTTCCGAGAAACGAACCCAAGGCTGGTACTTCACGACAGCCAACTTCTGGGAGGTGTAGATGTTGGGCGCCGAGTCCGGGATCAGCCGGTGGCGCAGAGCACTTAGGTAGGTGGGGCTGTTGGAGAAACTCCCCGACCCCAGATACCAACGCAGAAGCGGCTCCTCGTCAAAGCACCTGGCCAACTCGAAGGGAGCACCCTGGGTGAAATCGGCATCCTCGATGCGCCCGGACGGGTACATGTCAATCATCAGGATGCGCGAGGCATCATGTCCGGCCTGCTCCATGGCCGACAGCCAGGAAGCGACACCACGCGTTTCGCACTCTGGATAGACCAGGAACTCGTCGATATCGGCCAGGATCACCCACTTACCGACCGCGTGAGCGCCAAGGACGGCCTGTTGCCAACTGACGCCGTAGTGGGATTCCCGGTACTCCGTGTCGGCCGAATAGAGCACGACGTCGCTCTGCTCAAGCAGGTACTCGCGGGTTCCGTCGTCCGACAAGTTGTCGACGATCACGAACGCGCCAACCCCCATCTGGCGGTAGTGCTGCAGGAAGTGCGGCATCAGAACGCGCTCGTTTCGCGCAACAGCGATGACGATTGCCGGAGACCTGCCAAGCGCCTGGATGCGGGTTGCGTCGCTCACCAATTCGAGTTGGTTGGTCTGGCCGCCGCTGAGGCGAACGAGGGCATCAGTGGGCCAAATGCGAGGCGGATGTAGGCGTGAGGTGGCAACGCCGGACTGCGTCGTGGCCATCGACTCATGTTCATCCAGATGCGTCACCAACGTCGGGCTTCGGGTCGATGGATAGAACAGGTTGTCCCAGGCGTTGACGGGAATGGCTGCTGGACCGAACCGTCGCCGAATGAGTGTGTAGTGCCCCTCGTTAGAAAGGTGCAGATTGCGCGTCGCCAGGAGGTCTCCGAGAAGCTTGTCTTCGAGGAAGGCACTGCGGGTCAGACGCGCACCGACGGTGCTCTCGACCGCCAAGCTCACCTGAGCCATTGCATATCGGCTCAGACAATACGCGGAGCTGCCGTCGGCGTAGGTCGACGGCTCCGGCGTCTTGTCCGCCGAGTGCGCGGCCCGGTGGCTGCGCGACTTGCCTTGATGCCAGATGCGGTCGGTGGCGCCAACGGCGCGATGCAAGCGACGGCCGTGATAGTGATGCGACAGAAACGGCGCATCAGCAAAGAATGCCTGCACCGCCAGGTGACAATCGTCATCGATCTTGATCAGGTGCTCGACGCGGGTGTTCCGGTAGACCCATTCCACCAACGACAAGGTTTTGGCAGGCAAGGATTCGTAGTCATCCGGCGCGGACAGGCGCAGGATGTCACCGTCCAACTGGCCGTTCCCCCCTCCAACCACCACGACCCAGGGAATGCCGAGCGCGGTGAGCTCCTTGGCCCACGTCTCACGGATGGCCTGTACGCGACCGGTCAGATTGCGTTCGCACGAGTAGATCGCCACCAGTGTCGCGTACCCTGTCGGCCCCATCCCGATCGCCGAGCTTGCGCAGCGCGTCTGCTCTGCCAGCTCGGCAGCCGGGCCATATCTACCGTGCAAGGCGGCACGCATCTCCTGGACAAGGTGGGTCATGGACTCGCTGGCCGAGGCCTGCGCCGCAGCCGCAAATTGGCTGAAGCTGGCCGTCAGCGCGGCGGGCGGGTGCGGGAGGTCGACGCAATCGTCAAATGCGGCAAACCACAGCTCCCGCAACTCGACCAAGCCCGCCTCGCGCTCCGGGGTATGCCACGGTTCGCTGCCTCGCAGCCAAGCGCCACAAGCCAAGCGAACACCAACGTAGTGATTCTCCCTTTGGCTGACGGATCGCCAGGCACTGTCAAGGGCTCGTGCCGGCACCCCGCCGATACCGTTGGATCCCAGGCAGGCGGCAACCAATTCCACGACCGTGCGGCGACGAGGTATGCCGGCTATGCCGCTGAGTGCCCGAATCTCCTCGGCAACGGTCGAGTCTCCCACGCTCAAGGCGTACCCGGCCGCAGGGTGGGCCAGCATACGCAAGCGCTCATTCACACCATTCATCGGCAGGCAGGCCATCTCGACCTCGGCGTGCGTGCCCGGATCAGGGTTGAGTACGCCTGAACAGCACATGACCAATTCGCGCCACACGATATCGGCGTCCGAGTTTCTGCTGGCCTTCAGGCTGGCGATCGCCCGAACCCCGGCAACGCGCACGCCGTCAGTGGCCGCCCCCAACGAGGTGAGCAGTGTCTGTACGCATTCAAACTCACCTCGGGCATCCAGAAGTTGGATCGGCCACCCGCCGACTGGTGGCGTGGCCTGGCTGAGTCGGCGCCAGAAATCGGGCACCAACGCATAGCGGCGAACGGCGAAATCGCCTGCCCATTGCGCGAGGCCTTGGGTGAGCCTTGGCAGTGCCTCCAGCAATGCGATCAGCGCGCCCATGAGATGTGCGTCGTGCAAGCGCGACCAGTAGCCCCGGTCGCCGACACTCTCCAACATCACCAGGAAGGCGTCGAGAAAGGATACTGTCGCCTGCTGGCGCAAGGTGCCAACGTCAGGTGTGCAGGCCACGATTCGAATGGCCTGCTCGATGCACTCGGTGTTCAACCAGCCGTCGGTCGCGGTTGCCAACTTCTTCATGGCCGATTCGGCGAGCCGCATATCACCGGAGCTCGCCGCCTCCGGCAGCATCAGCGAAAGTTCGTATGCCGAACTCGACTCGCCCAGGTCGCGTAGGCGCCCAGCATCAAGCCGCGGACGAATCGCGCGATACATCGACCGACCGCAAAAATAGGGCGTAATCGACCACAAGAACCGCTGGGCCGCCAAGCCGTTCACCTGGTTGCGCTCGAGCACCTGCTCGAGCGCCTGGAGCGGGTGATCAGCGCCTTCGCCCAGCGCCCGATTGAACTCGCGCATCATGCGCCAGTTGGTCAATGTCGCGAGATCCTGCAAGGCCATGGCCGGTAGTGGCAACCCCTGCACCGTTGGAATCCCATGCCCACGAAAGAGCGACGTCAGCCCGAAACGCTCCGCATTGGCCAGAACGAACGCCTGTTGTCTTGTGTCCAGCATCGGGAACAACTCTGCCGCTGCCACGTGCTCCAGCAGCAAGAGGGTTCGGTACTGCCGCTCTTGGCGAGACGCTGCAGATTCGTCCGGCGGCACCCCACCCTCAGCGACCCGCAACTGCTCAATCCAGCCAACAATCTGTCCGTGCGACAGTCCCAGCGGCTCGGCGTTCAACACCGCCCCCGCCACACGAACGGTCAACGCCAGCTTCCGAGTGCCCGCCGTTGCGCTCCACAAGGTCGCGGGCACCTCGATCTCAAAACCGAGTCGGCTGCGCTCGGTGTGCAAGGCCGAACGGACATCGTTGCGCTCGATCCTAATTACCGAGCACTCCACCGGCGCCCCGTCGCAGTGCAGCGACACGGTTTCGTCGTCCGCTGACTCGACCCATGCCCATCCGTGCAAGACCGCGCAATCGAGGCGTTCGACCTGCCCATGCAGCTTGGTGCCAATGCTCCTGGTCCCGGCGCCCGCCGATGCCCAACCCCCGCGGGCAGCTGCGACCTGCTCAATCCATCGCGCGGTCTCAGCGCTCAAGGCGCCCATGCCTACGGCCTGCACATGCTCCAACGCAGCAACCAGCCCATCATCCGATGCACCGTCCAGCGCGCCACCGCGCAGATGGACAAGCACGCTTTCAAGATCCGGCGGCATCGGCACAGCAACGGTCTGCTCATCCGCGCATATTTCCACCGGCCGTGACAGCCCGTCCCCTTCCGCCCAGACCAATGGCGGCAGATCGACCCGAAAACCAAGCCGGGCCGAGGTGCTCAGCTTCAAGGCGTCCAGCACATCCTGTCGGTGAACGGCCTCGAAGCACGCCTCCGTGGTCTGTCCGGCAACGACAAGCCGAAGCGCCGCAGGCTCTCCTGCTGATGTGGACGCCCAGCCAACCACCGACAAGCCCTCCAACCTTTCGACAAGCACTCGGCATGTTGGCGCTCCCTGCTTGGGGGCGGCGGCGGCGTCACTGGTTTCACCAGCCCGGGTTCCCGCACGCGCGGTGGGACGAATGTACGAAATTGCCATCTAGTCAATCATGCCGCAGTTTTCAACGGCACCCGTTGTGGGTCATGCACAGCTGCCAGCAGCAGGTCAGCCAGCTCGTCGGGGCGGTCGGCCAGCGCCAGCGGAAGCAGCAGGTGGTGGGGGTCGTGCAGGCGGGCCCGCTCGGCCTGTGCACCGAGGTCGAACACCGCGATGCGGCGCCCGCTGCGCAGGGCGCCGGAGAGCACGTAGCAGTAGGTCTCGGGCCAGATCGAGGGGATCAGCACCAGGTGCGGATCGGCCGCCTCGATCTTGGCCAGCAACTCGTTGTCGAAGTAGCGGCCCAGCAGGCTGACGCCCGCGTCGGCCAGGCGCGGATCGTCCATCGAGTAGCCGAGCAGCGACAGCGCCAACGGCAGGCCGCGCACACGGGCCGACTGCGCCAGGCCCAGCAGCACGTCGTAGCCCTTGATGCGGCTGATCGCGCCGATGACCAGCACCCGCAGGTCGGTGCCCGGCGGCACGGTCTGCGGTGGCAGGTCGCGCGGCGGCGGGTCGTCCTCGTGCGGCTCCACGCTGACGCGCAGTTGCGGCGCCACCTGGGCCAGCCGGCGGGCAACGTCGGCCGAGGGCACCACCACCTGCTGCGCCGAGGCCAGCAGCTTGAGGGATTCGGCACGCCAAGCTTCGATGGTGCCGGTCTGCTCGATCAGCTTGTCGGCGGCGAGGCAGCGGTTGCAGTCCTCGGTGCTGGGCTCGCCGCAATGCCGGCCCTCCGGCGTGACCAGGTTGACCCGCGGGCAGACGGCGTAGTAGTCGTGCACCGCCAGGCGCAAGGTCAGGCCCAGGCGCTGAGAGACGGCCTGCAGGTGCATGGCCGTCTCGGGCGGAAAGTCGATCAGGTGGTGCAGGTGGATCTCGGTGATGCCGAGCTCGCGCAGCGCCTCCTGGAACATGCCGCCGTTGGACAGCGGCAGCGCCGCCAGGTTCTGCAGGCCATACAGGCCGGGATGCAGCAACGAAACGCACCCCGCCTCGTGCGAAGGCCTCAGTTCGAACGCCGCCGCACCCTGGGCCAGCAATTGCTGCGACTGCTCCAGCAGGTGGCGCTCGGTGCCACCACCGCGGTTGTGGCAGACCAGCAGCACGTTGCGTGCCGTCGTCAGGCGCTTCAGCCGGGCGAGATCGATGCGGGCGCGGTAGACCCAGGCCGGGTCGTCGGCGATGTGCCGGGCCACGTCGGCCTCGTACTCGGGGTGCAGCTTGGCGAGTGTCTTGATGGCCTTGGCGGTGCGCTCGGCCGCCTCGCCCTTGAAGCTGACCGAACCCACATGGCGCACGTAGACGTCGCACGCGATGGCATTGGTCCAGCCGCGCCGGCTGGCGCGCTGGCAGAGATCGTTCTCCTCGCCATAGCCGCGGCCGAAGCGGCGCTCGTCGAGCAGGCCGACATCCTTCAGCGCGTTGCGCCGGATGTACATGCAGAAGCCGACCCCGGTCGGCGTGGCCACGTGCCGGCCACGGTTCACCTCACCCGCCAGCCGGTCGATCTCCGCGGGCGCGACCTCCAGCCCCAGGCGGTTGTCGCTCAGCGTCTCGGGGTAGCTGCAGATGGTGGCGTTGTTCGACAGCGGGGTCACGGTGGCCAGGCGCGGGTGCTCGGCGGCATGGTTCAGCAGGCGGTCCAGCCAGTCGTTGTACACCTCGGTGTCGCTGTTCAGGATCACCACATCGCGGTCGCGGTGCAGGCGCAGACCCTGGTTCACGGTCTTCACGAAGCCCTGGTTGATGCGGTGCTGCTCGAGCGTGAACAGGTCGCGTGCAGCGAGGCTGCGCAGCATCGCGTTCAGCTCGGGCACCGGCCCGGCGTCGTTGATGACGATCAGCTGGTAGGGCGTGCGCACGGGCGCGGTCAGCACCGTCCACAGGCAGCGCAGCGTCTCCTGGGCGCCGCCGTAGACCGGGATGATGACGTCGACCCGCGGCTCCCCGGCAGGGCGGTGCGGCACCAGTTCGGCCCAGCGCGCCGGATCCAGCATGTCGCCATCGACACTCTGTGGCTCGGCGCTGTTGGCAGGCCAGCGCGCCTGTTGCTCGAGGCCTTGTACGTGATGCGCCATCTGGCCCGAGGCGAACAGCGACAGCGGGTTGCCCTTGGCCACGCGCAGCCCCGGCTGCGAGCCGAGCAGGCGACGCATGTCGATCCCCGGCAGTGGGCTGCGGCCCTCGCGCCAGCCCCAGCGCTGGAAGTGCTCCAGCGCGTCCAAGCCGGACTGCACCACGTCCGGGTTGCTCTGCAGGTAGTACTCGGCGTCGAACCAGGGGGTCGGCGACAGGCCCTGAAAACGGGTCACCAGGCCGTAGTGCAGCAGCCGATTGATGCCATGACGCGGTCCACAGTGGGCGTCGTAGTGGCGCAGGTCGAACAGCGGCGTGGGCGACAGGTTGGCGGTGTCTCCGATCAACACGTAGTGGCGCAACGGCGACATGCCGCGCAGCTCGCTGGGCTCGATCTGGGACAGGTAGTGTTCGCGATCGAACAGGCCCAGGTGACGGGTCAACTCGATCTCGAACGACAGCAGCGCCTGATGCTCGCCGCTCCACAGGCGGCTGACAGCTCGCACCAGGCGGATGCCTTGCAGCATCACCTTGGCGTCGAAGGCTCGCTTGGGTACCGCGATCAAGATCCTGCCTCCATCCCACCTGGGCCGGCCCGGCGCGGCAACCCGGGCCGGGTGTCCACGCTCAGGCCATGCCCGTCAGCATCAGAAGCTGGTCAGCACCTTGGCCGAAATCGCCAGCTGGTAAAGGATAGACGTGATGCCACGTGCGACCTCCACCCACTTCGACTCGACCTTCGGGAAGACCAGAATCTCGTCGCCAGGCCCCGGGATCGCGCCGCTGGGGGCAATGCTGCCATCCGGCCGCAGCACCAGGGTCTTGTTGCGGTCCGAGCGCTGGGTGTAGCCGCCCACCAGATCCACATAGTTGTCGACGCTGAAGTCGGGCGTGTAGATGAGGGTGTTGGCGAACACCACTTCGCCGCTGACCGCGACCAGGTTGGTGCGCTCGGGCAGGCGGACGACGTCGCCGTCTTCCATCAGGGTCTCGGGGGCCTGCGCCTTGCTGGCCAGCACGACCTGGCCCTTGGGCACGATGGTGCGGGCGCGCTCGACGAACTGCAGGATCAGCTCGGCCTCGGTCTTGCGCAGATTGGCCTCTTCCATCGTGGACGAGCGGCCGGTCAGCGCGGTGACCTCGAGGCTGCGCAGGGTCTGATCCAGGCTTTCCTTCTGCTTGGCGGCCACCGACCGGCGGTACAACTGCAACGCATCCAGGTTGGCCTGCGGTGCGGGCTTCAGGCGGGCGATCACGTCCTTCAGACGCGAGCCATAGGGCATCACGAAGGAGCGCTCGCCCAGGTGGGCGCCATCGATGCGCACCAGGATGGTGGCGGGGTACTTGTCGGCGGTGACGCCGACCTCGTCACCGGCCTGCACCACCACGTTGGCGGCGTTCTCGATCGGGTGGTATTCGCTGCGGCGCTCGGCGCCGATCGAGCGGATGATGCTGATGTGGGTGGCGTTGGGGGTCGGCGAGGCCAGCGCCATCAGATCCGCAGCGGTGATCTGCGGTTTGGACAACTCGAACTGGTAGGGGTTCAGCACCTCGCCGGTGACGATCACCGCATGGCGGCGCGGCGGGATGACGATGGTGTCGCCGTCCTGCAGCTGCAACGCCTCGATCTGACCCTTCAGCAGGAACTTGTAGAGGTCGATGCTGGCGCGCAGCTTGCCGTTGCGCATGATGTCTACCGCCAGGTAGCTGCCGCGCTCCGGGTCGATGCCGCCCGCCCTGTCGAGGTAGTACAGCACCGAGTCGGACGACAGGCCGCCGTACAGGCCCGGTGCCCGCACGAAGCCGGTCACGTAAACCTTGACCGGCTGCGCGGCCTCCAGCGTGGCGTAGACGCCGACGTTGGCGCGGAAAACTTTCTTGACCGCGTTGTCGACCAGCTGGTTCAGGTCGCCGTTGCGCACGCCGACCACCTTCACCGGGCCGACGTTGGGAATGAAGATGTTGCCCTGCGCATCGACCGGCTGGGTGGCTTCGTAGATGATCGCGCCCCACAGGCGGGTCAGCACGCGGTCGCCGATGGCCAGCTGGTAGTCGGGGTTGAAGCCGCTGAAGGTGACGGCACCGAAGCGGCCGCTGAACATCTGCGAGCCGAACATCACCGGCCGTCCGGTGGCTGTCGGGGTGAGCGGCAGCGGGGCCACCACCGGCGGCGGCGCGACCGCCGGCGTACCCACCGGCACCGGTTGCTGCGGCGGGGCGACGGTGCTGGCCGTGGGCACCGTGGTGGTGGTCGACGTCGTGGCCGGCATGCCGCTGGTCGCGGGGTAGACCATCGGCTGCGGCGCGGTCTGCGCGGCGGTGATCGTCGTCAGGGCGCCCAGCGCGAGGGCGGCAATCAGGTGGTGAAGGGTGGTGCGGGTCATGGTGTTCAGTCCTGATGTTCCTGAATCGTGGCGACGATGAGCCGGACCACCGCGTAGACGATGGCGCACAACGCAAGCAAGGTGAGCAGGTTGTAGATGCGGCGCGGGTATTCGGCGGTCTCGGCCTTGGCCGGGGCCTCGACGATGACCAGGCTCTTGAGCTTGCGCGCCGCCTCGATGCGCGCGGCTTCCAGCGCCGCGTTGGCGGACCGGTAGGCGTCCTCGGCGAACACCGCCTTGAGCAGCAGGCTCTGGTACTCGGCATTGACGGCGCCCAGCCGGTCGCCGGTCACGCTCGAGGTGGTGCGGGCCTTTTCCGCCTCCAGCTGCGCCTTGTTCGCGATGATCTGGTCACGCAGCGCGACCACCTGGGGCGCGTCCGGCTGCATGAAGGACAACTTGTTCTTCATGTCCGCTTCGAGCCGCGCCACCGTGGCCTGCAGTTCGGCGGTCAACGCGTTGGCTGCGGCCGACTGGGCCACCGGGTCGAGGATCTTGTTGGCCATCTGGAACTCGACCACCTTCGCCTTGGCGGCCTGCAGGCGCAGCGAGGTGGCCTCGAACTCGGTCTGCGAGAACAGCATCTGCTCGGACGCCACCCGGTGGGTGTAGTTGTTGACGAAGCGCTCGGAGGCTTCGAGGATCGCCCGGTTCAGCTTCTCCGCCATCTCAGGATCAAAACCTTGGGTGCGGATGGTCAGCAGGCCGTTGATGTCGTTGAACTCCAGCTCCACCCGGGCCCGGTAGTATTTGATGAACCATTCCAGGCTGGTGCCCGGCCACAGGCGGTAGAAGATGTCGGCGCGCGGCGCCTCGAAGTGCTCGCGCAGCTTCAGGCGCGGCTCGAGCTCGCGGGCCAGGCTGCCGGAGTGGACGAAATCCAGCAGGTACAGCGTGTCTTCCCACGACAGCAGGCCGGCACCTGCGCCAAGCGAAATGGTGCCGCCCGGCCCGGCGCTGACCACCGCCGACTTGACGGCGACGATCGACTTGCTGGTATAGCGGTCGGACGCGATCAGCGTGTAGTAGATCAGGCCGAGCACCATGGGTGCGGCGATCAACGCCAGCTTCAGACGCCGGGGCGTGAATGAGGATGCCTTCATGGTTGCGATGCCTTGAGAAGTTCCTGGAAGGCCTCGAGACCCTCGTCGACGTCGTCGTAGAACGATGCCTGGCCGTTGTGAATGAAGACCAAGGTACTGCACATGTCCTTGATCTCCTTGTGATTGTGCGTGACCAGGATCACGCCGGCATGGGCCAGCTTCTCCCGGAAGACCTGTGACGCCTTCTTGCGGAAGATCGGGTCGCCGACCGCCAGCACCTCGTCGATGAGGTAGTAGTCGAAGTCGAAGGCCATGCTCATGCCGAAGGCCACACGCGCCCGCATGCCGGGCGAGTAGGTCCGCATCGGCAGGTCGAAGTAGTCGCCGATCTCGGCGAAGGCCTGGACATACGCCACCTTCTCGCGCATTTCCGGGCCGGTGGCACCGAACACGCGGCAGACGAACCGGGTGTTGTCGCGTGCACTCAGCGAGCCCTGGAAGCCGCCGGACAGGCCGACCGGCCACGAGATGTTCTGGTCGGTGATGACCTCTCCGCTGTCGGGTGCATCCAGGCCACCCAGCAGGTTCAGCAGGGTGGACTTGCCTGCACCGTTGCGGCCGATCAGCCCGACGCCGGAACCGGTCGGCAGCGTGAAGTTCAGGTCGCGGAAGACATACTTCCGCCCATGCCGGGTGGGGTAGGACTTGGTGAGATTGCGCAGTTCGATCATGGCCGCTCCTAGCGCCTCACCAGCACGCGTTGGCGGTTCACCCAGAACACCGCCACGCCAAGGAACAACAGCACCATGCCCACGACCAGCGGATAGTCCAGATTCACCCCCATCAGCGGATGGTAGGTGGGGAAGTAGGACCAGCGGGTCAACTCGACCATGTGCAGCAGCGGGTTCCACATCAGGTACTGGATCACCGTGGGCGGAAAGTTGTGGATCGGGATCAGGACCCCCGAGCTGATGTACAGCGGGAACGAGGTCAGCTGCAGGAAGCTGCCCAGGGCCGGGAATTTCTTCACCCCGACCGCCGACATCAGCCCCAACCCGACACCCCAGATCACGAACAACAGGATCATCGCCAGGTATTCGAGCGGCCTGGCAGGGGTGATTCGATACTCCATCCAGGCGAAGACCAGCATGAACGCCACGAAGATCATCGTGTACATGACGATCTCGATGATCGCCCGGCTGGCCATGGCGTCGGCTGGCTTGACCTGCCGGTAGCCGAACAAACCGGCGTTCGCCTCGACAGCCTGCATCATCCGGAACCAGATATTGCGGAACATGAAGAACGGGATCATCGCCACCACGAGGTAGACGGCGACGTCGATCATGACCCCCGCCGTGCGTTCACGCAGGATGATGCGCAACGCCAGCATGACGGCGATGTGGGCCATCGGCTCGAAAAGCACCCACAACAACCCGATCAACCGGCCACCGAAGCGTGTCTTCAACTCGCGCAGGATGAGCGCGAAGAGAACGGCCTTCTGAATCTGCCAGGAGCTGCGTTTCATGGTCGGGTCGGTTCGCCGTCTCGGGCCCAGGCGCCGAGCGCCAGCGAAGGGCAGACTCTATCCGACACAACGCGGGCACTGCCCCCTGGTCTGTCAGCAAGTATCAGCACAAATCCCTCATCGGCCGACTTATTCCCTTGATCTTGTGGCGGCCGGCGGCCGCGTTGGCGCTCGATTGTGCCCCGGGACCCGGGTTCTCCCGGCCAAGAATTGGGGGGATGGGCCCGGTCGATGCGCCGACAATCCCGCCCCGCGCCATGAACATCCTCTTCATCCATCAGAATTTCCCGGGCCAGTTCCGCCACCTGGCGCCGGCGTTGGCGGCCGCCGGCCATCGGGTGGATGCCCTGGCCATGCACCGTCGGCCGCCCCCCAGAGGAGTGACCCAGCATGTCTACGGCGTGACCCGAGCCGCGGGCACCGACATGCACCCGCTGCTGCGCGAATCCGAGGCCAAGGTGCTGCGCGGCGAGGCCTGCGCCGCGGCGATGCTGCACCTGGCCAAGGGCGGCTACCGGCCCGACCTGGTGATCGCCAACCCGGGTTGGGGCGAGGCCTTGTTCGTCAAGGACGTGTTCCCCCAGGCCCGCCTGGTGTGCCTGCTGGAGTTCTTCCATGGCACGCCGGATGCGGATTTCGGCTTCGACCCCGAGTTCGGCCAACCGACGATCGAAGCCCGGATGAAGCACCGCCTGAAGAACATGGCGCTGATCGAAGCCATGCTGGCCATGGACCGTGGCGTGGCCCCCACGGCCTGGCAGGCCTCGCGGTTGCCGGAGGGCTGGCGAGACCGGGTGGAACTGATCTTCGACGGGATCGACACCGACCGCGTGGTGCCGGATCCGGCGGCCAGCTTCAACCATGCCTGGCTCCCGGCCCCAGTTCGCGCTGGCGAGCCGGTGGTGACCTTCGTCAACCGCAATCTGGAGCCCTACCGCGGCTACCATGTCTTCATGCGCGCCCTGCCCGAGATCCAGCGCCGCCTGCCCGACGCCCGGGTGCTGATCGTCGGCGGTGACGGTGTCAGCTACGGCGCCGCGGCGCCGCTCGGCACCACCTGGAAGCAACGTTTCCTCGACGAGGTGAAGGACCGCCTGGACACCACCCGCGTCCACTTCCTGGGCCAGTTGCCGTATACCGACTACCTTCGGCTGTTGCAGGTCTCGGCCGCGCATGTCTACCTGACCTACCCCTTCGTGCTGTCGTGGAGTTGCCTGGAAGCCATGAGCGCCGGCTGCCATGTGGTCGGCAGTCGCACCGCACCGGTGCAGGACTACATCGAGGACGGTGTCAATGGCTCGCTGGTCGATTTCTTCGACACCAGCGCGCTCGCCGAGGCCGTGGCGGACGCCGTCGGCTCGCGTGCGCGGCACGCTGCCCTTCGCGCCGCTGCACGGCAGACCATCGTCGAGCGCTGCGACCTGCGGCGGCTGTGCCTGCCGCGCTGGCGCGAGCTGCTGAGCACGCTGGCAGGGCAGGCAGCATGACCGTCGGAAGGGCTCGCTGATGTGGCGGCGCCTGCTGGGCAGCACCCCGCGCGAAATCCCCCCGCCGGGCACCCCCGCACGGGCGAAGGCGGCCGGCCGACTGGTGCTGCTGGAAGAGGGCCGGACCCCGAGCGGCGACTACCTGCTGGCCCCTTTCCTGGCCAGCCTCGGCCCGGTGCTGGTCCGCCTGGATGCGCGCATCGCGCCGCGCGCCGGGCAGCTGCTGGCTGGTGACTTCGTGGTCGTTCAGCGCTACCTGCATGCCCCCTGGCGCACCGCCATCGAGCGCCAACGCCCGGGGCTGGCGGGCCTGGCCTGGTTCCTGGACGATGACCTGCTGGATCCGCAGGCCTTGTCCGAACTGGCCGGCCCCTACGCCCGCAAGATCCGGCGCATGGCCTTGTCGCAACGGCCCTGGTTCGAGCAGATGGGCAGCCAGTGGTGGGTGGCCACCGAAGCCCTGGCCACCAAGTACGCGAGCGCGTCACCGTCGCTGCTCCCATTCGCACCACCGCCCGGGCTGGCCGCGCCCCGGCCGCTGGTGAAGCTGGTCTACCACGGCACGGCCTCGCACCAG
The DNA here is from genome assembly GCA_018780145.1 of Vitreoscilla sp. GTDB lineage: Bacteria > Pseudomonadota > Gammaproteobacteria > Burkholderiales > Burkholderiaceae_C > Ideonella. The sequence continues at coordinate 39,343 of JADMKA010000050.1, forward strand.
GCCGAGATCGACTGGCTGCATCCGGTGCTGGCCGCGGTGCAGCAGCGCAGCGAGGCAACCCATGTCGAGCTGTTCGGCGAGCTCGCCGTGAACCGGCGCTTCCGGGACCTGCCGCGGGTGGCCGTGCTGCACCCGATGCGCTGGGAGAACTACCTGGCCCACACCGCCAGCCACCCGGCCGACATCGGCCTGGCGCCGCTGCTGCCCAGCCGCTTCAATGCGGCCCGCGGGCCGGTGAAGTTCATCGACTACGCCCGCCAGGGCGCGATGGGCCTGTACAGCCGTGGCGCCCCTTACGAGGGTTTTGTGCGCGACGGGGTCGACGGAGTGCTGCTGCCCAACGACCCCGATGCGTGGATCGAGGCCATCCTGAGCTGGGTTGCCGACCCCTCGGGACGCCGGGCTCTGGCGGCTGCGGCGAGGCAGCGCCTGGGCGCCAGCTAGGCTCCTGGCAGCGCGCGGCGGTACTGAACGGCCTCGGCCACAGGCGCCACGCCGACCGTGTCGGCGCCCGCCAGGTCGGCGATGGTGCGGGCCAGCTTCATCACGCGGTGCAGGCTGCGGCCGGACCAGCCGAGGCGCGTGGCGGCGGACTGCAGGAACTGGGCGGCCGCCGGCTGAAGCCGGCACAGCGTGTCCATCTCACCGGCGCCAATCGCCGCATTGGCGCGGCCCTGGCGCGCCTGCTGCCGCTCCCGTGCCCGGGTGACCCGCGCCGCCACCTGGCCGCTGGGCTCGCCGTCGGCCGCGGCCAGGATCTCGGCCGGCGGCATGGCGGGCACCTCCACCTGCATGTCGATGCGGTCGATCAACGGGCCCGACAGGCGCGCCTGGTAGCGCGCCACCGCCTCCGGCGTGCATCGGCAGGTCTTGCCCGTGGCCGCGAAAGCACCCAGCCAGCCGCAGGGGCAGGGGTTCATCGCGGCCACCAGCTGGAAGCGCGCGGGGTACTGGGCCTGGCGGGCGGCACGGGAGATGGTGATCTGGCCGGTCTCCAGCGGCTCCCGCAAGGCCTCCAGCGCCAGGCGGGGGAACTCCGGCAGTTCGTCCAGGAACAGCACCCCCCCGTGGGCGAGCGAGATCTCGCCCGGCCGCGGTGGCGAGCCGCCGCCCACCAGGGCCGGCGCACTGGCACTGTGGTGCGGCGACCGCACCGGGCGGGTGCGCCACAGCGCGGCGTCGAAGCCCCCGGCCGCGATGCTGTGCAGTGCCGCGGTGGCCAGGGCCTCGTCGTCGCTCATCGGGGGCAGCAGCCCCGGCAGGCGCTGCGCCAGCATCGACTTGCCGGTGCCCGGCGGGCCCACCAGCAGCATGCTGTGGCCGCCGGCAGCGGCGATCTCCAGGGCCCGCTTGGCAGCCGCCTGGCCCTTGACGTCACGCAGGTCCGGCAGGTCGACGGCGGCGACCGTTTCGGCGGCACGAGCCCGGGGCAGCGGCAAGGCCGGGCCATCCGGCTGCGGCTGCAGCGCCTGCACCACCTCGGCCAAGTGGCTGGCGGAGCGGATGTCCAGCCCCTCGACGCGAGCGGCCTCGGCCGCGCTGGTGGCAGGCAGCACCAGGGTCGGGCGCGGCACAGCATCGCGTGCCGCCAAGGCCAGTGCCAGCGCCCCGCGCACCGGCCGCAGTTCGCCGGCCAGCGACAATTCACCGGCGAACTCCAGGCCCTGCAGGCGCGACAACTCGATCACCCCCTGGGCGGCCAGGATGCCCAGCGCGATCGGCAGATCGAAGCGGCCGGACTCCTTGGGCAGGTCGGCCGGCGCCAGGTTGACGGTGATGCGCTTGTTGTGGGGGAACGCGAAGCCGCTCTCGGCCAGCGCCGCACGGACCCGTTCCCGGGCCTCCTTCACCTCGGTGTCGGCGAGGCCGACCAGCGTGAAGCTGGGCAGCCCGTTGGCCAGATGGACCTCGACGCGCACCTCGGGCGCGGCCAGGCCGTCCAGGGCCCGGCTGGCGACGACGGCCAACGACATGTCTTTTTCCTTCCCGTGCACGCCGGGCTGTGGATTCAACCGTCGGCGCGCCCAGATTGTGCGGTGCCGGCCTGCAGGAGCGCTTTCCCCCGCTTGGGGGAGCGCAGATAGGCACCATCTTGGTGCTATTCAGTCGAAGTGCTCGTCTTTGGTGCGCCCGGTGTGGGGGGCCACGCACCGCGATGCACCCGGCCTGCGGCCGACACTCGCCCGGCGCGGCGTGGCACGGAAGCTGCAATCCCCGGTTCAAACCCTTGAACCCTTCCCACCTTTACGGAGTTCGCTGATGAAAAGAGCTTTGACGACCGCTGCCGCCTTGGCCGTGTTGAGCCTCAACGTCCAGGCCGATGGCCTGACCGCCAACGTGACCGTGGCCAGCAAGTACAAGTACCGCGGCCAGGACCAGAGCGACACCAAGGAAGACTTCATCCCGGCCATCCAGGGCGGCTTCGACTACGCCAGCGGCGCCTTCTACATCGGCAACTGGAACTCGTCGATCGGCTTTGCCCATGGCACCGAGGTCGATCTGTACGGCGGCTTCAAGGGCGAAGCCGCCGGCATGGGCTACGACGTCGGCGTGCTGACGTACTACTACCCGGGCACCGGCGCCTCGGTGCTGAACACCACCGAGTTGTATGGCGCGCTGAGCTACGGCATCGTCAGCGCCAAGTACTCGCTGACCGTCTCCGACAAGTATTTCGGCGTGCCCGATGGCAACGGCACCGGCTACCTCGACCTGTCGGCCAACTACGAGTTCATGCCCGGCACGACGCTGAACGCGCACGTCGGCTACACGGGCTTCAGCTCCGGCGCCAAGGACGTGGGTGCGGTGAACTACACCGACTACAAGCTCGGTGCCACCAAGGATCTCGGCAACGGCTTCAGCGCCGCGGCGGCCTGGGTCGGTGCCGACAAGGACAAGCAATGGGCAGGCGTCAACAAGGACCGTTTCGTCCTGACCCTGACCAAAACGATGTGATCACGAACGGCCGGGTGCCCCGAAGGCCCGGCCCCTTACCCAGGAGCAAGCAACCATGAAGATGGTGACCGCGATCGTCAAGCCGTTCAAGCTCGACGAAGTGCGTGAGGCCCTCAGCGCCATCGGCGTTCAGGGCATCACGGTGACCGAAGTCAAGGGCTTCGGCCGCCAGAAGGGCCACACCGAGCTGTACCGCGGCGCGGAGTACGTGGTGGACTTCCTGCCGAAAGTGAAGATCGAGGCGGCCATCGACGACGCCCTCGTCGACCGCGTGATCGAGGCCATCGAGGCCTCGGCCCGCACCGGCAAGATCGGCGACGGCAAGATCTTCGTCTCCACGCTCGAACAGGTTGTCCGCATCCGCACCGGCGAGACCGGCAAGGACGCCCTCTGAACACGCCAAACACCACCCGAGACAACGCACCATGAGAAAACTCATTGCCACCCTCGCCCTGGGCCTCGCGGTCCTGGGCTTCGCCGGCATCGCGGCCGCGCAGGACGCTGCCGCGTCCGCGCCGGCTGTTGCGGCAGCCACCGCTGAAGCGCCGGCCTCCGCCGCAGCTGCTGCCGCGGCCCCGGCCGAAGCCGCGTCGGAGGCCGCGGCCGCCGCGCCCGCGCCGGTTCCCAACAAAGGCGATACCGCCTGGATGATGGTCTCCACGCTGCTGGTCATCCTGATGACCGTACCGGGCCTGGCGCTGTTCTACGGCGGCCTGGTCCGCAGCAAGAACATGCTGTCCGTGCTGATGCAGGTGATGGTCACCTTCTCGATGATCGTCGTGTTGTGGACCATTTACGGCTACAGCCTGGCGTTCACCGAGGGCAATGCCTTCATCGGCGGCTTCGACCGGTTGTTCCTCAAGGGCACCTGGGACAACGTGGCCGGCACCTTCGCCAATGCGGCCACCTTCAGCAAGGGCGTCTACATCCCCGAGATCGTCTTCGCAGCCTTCCAGGCCACCTTCGCTGGCATCACCTGCGCACTGATCGTCGGCGCCTTCGCCGAGCGCATCAAGTTCTCGGCCGTGCTGCTGTTCATGGCGCTGTGGTTCACCTTCAGCTACGCGCCGATCGCCCACATGGTCTGGTTCTGGATGGGCCCGGACGCCTACACCGGCGCCGCCGGCGTGGCCGACGAGATGACCGCCAAGGCGGGCTACATCTGGCAGATGGGTGCGCTGGACTTTGCCGGCGGCACCGTGGTGCACATCAACGCCGCGGTCGCTGGCCTGGTGGGCGCCTACATGGTGGGCAAGCGCATCGGCTACGGCAAGGAGTCGATGGCTCCTCACAGCCTGACGCTGACGATGGTGGGCTCCGCCCTGCTGTGGGTGGGCTGGTTCGGCTTCAACGCCGGCTCGGCGCTGGAAGCCAACGGCTACGCCGCGCTGGCCTTCATCAACACTTTCGTCGCCACCGCTGCCGCGGTGCTGGCCTGGTCGGTGGGTGAAGCGCTGCACAAGGGCAAGGCCTCGATGCTGGGTGCCGCTTCGGGTGCCGTGGCCGGCCTGGTCGCCATCACCCCGGCCGCCGGCAACGTCGGCGTGGGCGGTGCGCTGATCATCGGCGTGGTCGCCGGCTTCGCCTGCCTGTGGGGCGTGACCGGCCTGAAGAAGATGCTGGGCGCGGACGACACGCTGGACGTGTTCGGCGTGCACGGCGTGGGCGGCATCCTGGGCGCGCTGCTGACCGGCGTGTTCAACTCGCCGAACCTCGGCGGCCCCAGCGCCGTGGCCGACTGGACGACCGTCGCGATGATCGCGCCGGACGCCTACACGATCGCCGGCCAGGTCTGGATCCAGGCCAAGGCCGTGCTGATCACCGTCGTGTGGTCGGGCATCGTCTCCCTGGTGGCCTTCAAGATCGTCGACCTCGTCATCGGCCTGCGGGTGCCGGAAGACGAGGAGCGCGAGGGCCTGGACATCACCTCGCACGGCGAGACGGCCTACAACAAGTAAGCCGAGCACTTCGACAAGCTGAAAGGGCTGCCTCCGGGCAGCCCTTTCTTCATGGGCCGCGTTGCATTCGGTCCGGCCGCCGCCATCTGCCAGAATTCCCTCTCCCCTCACGCGCCCCGCCCGCCATGGTCCCGCACCTCGTCACCGCGCTCACCGGCCCCATCAACGAGCTGGAGCAGCGCATGCTGGAGTCCATGCCGGCCATCGAGCGCTGGTTCCGGCTCGAATGGATGGAGCACACCCCGCCGTTCTATTGTTCGGTGGACCTGCGCAACGCCGGCTTCAAGCTGGCGCCGGTGGACACCAACCTGTTCCCGGGCGGCTTCAACAACCTGACGCCCGAGATGCTGCCGCTGGCGGTGCAGGCGGCCATGGCAGCGATCGAGAAGATCTGCCCCGAGGCCAAGAACCTGCTGCTGATCCCCGAGAAGCACACCCGCAACATGTTCTACCTGATGAACGTGCAGCGGCTGATGCAGATCTTCTCGCTGGCCGGCCTGAACGTGCGCCTGGGCACGCTGGACGAGTCGATCACCGAGCCGACCGCGCTGGCCCTGCCCGACGGCAGCAGCCTGACGCTCGAGCCGTTGCTGCGCAGCAAGCGCCGCCTGGGGCTGAAGAACTTCGACCCCTGCACCATCCTGCTCAACAACGACCTGTCGGCAGGCGTCCCGAAGGTGCTGGAGAACCTGCACGAGCAGTACCTGCTGCCGCCGCTGCACGCTGGCTGGTCCGTGCGCCGCAAGACCCAGCACTTCCAGAGCTACGAGGAGGTGGCCAAGAAGTTCGCCAAGCTGCTGGGCATGGATCCGTGGCTGATCAACCCGATGTACTCGCGCTGCGGCCAGGTCGACTGGAACGAGGGCGCCGGGCTCGACTGCGTGCAGGGCAACGTCGACGCTCTGCTGTCCAAGATCCGCCGAAAGCACAAGGAATACGGCATCAACGAGAAGCCTTTCGTCGTCGTCAAGGCCGACAACGGCACCTACGGCATGGGCATCATGACGGTGCGCGACGCCAAGGAGCTCGACGAGCTGAACCGCCGCACCAAGAACAAGATGTCGGTGGTGAAGGACGGCCAGGAGGTCACCGAGGTGATCATCCAGGAGGGCGTGCCGACCTACGAGCGCGTCAACGACGCGGTGGCCGAGCCGGTGGTCTACATGATCGACCGCTACGTGGTCGGCGGCTTCTACCGCATCCATGCCGACCGCGGCATCGACGAGAACCTCAACGCGCCCGGCTCGAGCTTCGTGCCGCTGGCCTTTTCCGAGAGCCACCACCTGCCCAAGCCCGGCGAGAAGCCCGGCGTCAGCGCGCCGAACCGCTTCTACATGTATGGCGTGATCGGCCGGCTGGCGATGCTGGCCGCAGCCTACGAGCTCGAAGCCACCGACCCGAACGCCGAGGTCTACGAGTAGTAGATGGCGCACCCGGCAGCGGGGTACCGCTGCCACCCTCCGCGAGGGTGCGCGGCCGCTTCGGAGCGGCCGTGCGCTGGCCGCGTGGCGTGGGGCACCCGGTGCCGGTGTACCGGCCCCACCCGCCAGGCGGGTCACGCGGCCGCTTGTATGTTCAAAGCGAGACCAGCGCGGTAGAGTTTGA
>JADMKA010000110.1 GCA_018780145.1 Vitreoscilla sp.
GCGCCTGGGTGGCCATCGGGCCGCGCCAGATCATCGGGTTGTCGGCATCGACCAGGAAGCCGATGGACATGACCTGCACGCCGTAGTTTTCCATCGCCTCCATGGTCTTGCCGTCGGCGCTCTCCGGCCGGCCCTCGATGCCCATCATGGTGGGCTGGCTGGGGCCGTAGATGTCGGCGTCGAGGATGCCCACGCTGGCACCCTCGGCGGCCAGCGCCAGCGCCAGGTTGACCGCGGTGGTGCTCTTGCCCACACCGCCCTTGCCCGAGGCCACGGCGATGATGTTCTTCACCTGCGGCATCACCTGAACGCCGCGCTGCACCGCATGCGCGACGATCTTCGAGCTCAGGTTCACGCTGACGTTGCCCACGCCGGGCACCAGGCGCGCCGCCGCCACCAGGGCCGAGCGCAGCGCCGGGATCTGGCTCTTGGCGGGGTAGCCGAGTTCGACGTCGAAGGCGACGTCGCCGCCGTCGATCTGCACGTTCTTCACCTGCCGCGCAGACACCATGTCCTTGCCGGTGTTGGGGTCGATGACGGTCTTGAGTTGATCGAACAGGGCAGCTTGGGTGACGGTGGGTGAGGTCATGGTGCGGGCAAAGTTGAGCCGCAGAGTCTAGCCGTGTCGTGCCGGGCCTCGCATCGGGAGGGTCACCCGGTGCGAAGGCCCCACATGCTCCAAAGCGCAACAGCGTGCCCCGCGAAGGACACGATTTCGAAAGGCCTCAGGCGGTCGGAAGCTTGTGGTCGCGGAACATTTCGCGCAGCTTCATCTTCTGCATCTTGCCGGTGGCACCCAGCGGGATGGCGTCGACGAAGACCACGTCGTCCGGGGTCCACCACTTGGCGATCTTGCCTTCGTAGAACGCCAGGATGTCCTCGCGCGTCACCTCGGCGTTCGGCTTCTTCATCACCACCAGCAACGGGCGCTCGTCCCACTTGGGGTGGGGCGCGGCGATGCAGGCCGCCATCGCCACGGCCGGGTGGGCCATCGCGATGTTCTCCAGGTCGATCGAACCGATCCACTCGCCGCCGGACTTGATGACGTCCTTGCTGCGGTCGGTGATCTGCATGAAGCCGTTGGCGTCGATGTTGGCCACGTCGCCGGTGGGGAACCAGCCGTCCACCAGCGGGTTCCCGCCTTCGCCCTTCAGGTACTGCGAGATGATCCAGGGCCCGCGCACCAGCAGCTCGCCAGCGGCCTTGCCGTCCCAGGGCAGCTCGGCACCGTCTTCGCCGACGATCTTCATGTCCACACCAAACACGGCCCGGCCCTGCTTGGCCTGGACGGCCATCTTCTCGTCCGCCGACAGCCCGGCCTGCATGCCCTTGAGCGTGCAGACGGTGCCGATCGGGCTCATCTCGGTCATGCCCCAGGCGTGCAGCACCTGAACGCCGTAGCGCTCCTGGAAGCTGCGCATCATGGCCGGCGGGCAGGCCGAGCCGCCGATGATGGTGCGCCGCATGGTGCTGAACTTCAGGTCGTTGCCGTCCATGTAGCCCAGCAGGCCCTGCCAGACGGTGGGCACCCCGGCAGACACGGTGACCTTCTCGGACTCGAACAGTTCGTGCAGCGACTTGCCGTCCAGCCCCGGGCCGGGGAAGACCAGCTTGGCGCCGACCATGCACGCCGAGTAGGGCAGGCCCCAGGCGTTGACGTGGAACATCGGTACTACCGGCAGGATGCAATCGCGGGTGGACACATTCAGCGCGTCCGGCATGGCCGAGGCCATGGTGTGCAGGATGGTCGAGCGGTGGCTGTAGAGCACGCCCTTGGGGTTGCCGGTGGTGCCGCTGGTGTAGCAGAGCGAGGAGGCGGTGTTCTCGTCGAAGCTGGGCCAGGCGAACTCAGGGGCGTGCTGCTCGCACAGCTCCTCGAAGCACAGCAGCCCCGGCACCTTGGTGCTGGCCGGCATGTGGGCGCGGGATGTCATCGCCACGAAGGTGCGGATGGTCTTCACCCGCGAGGCGATGGCCTCGATGACCGGCAGGAAGGTCAGGTCGAAGAACAGGATCTGGTCTTCGGCGTGGTCGGCGATCCAGACCACCTGGTCCGGGTGCAGGCGCGGGTTCAGGGTGTGCAGCACGCCACCGGCGCCGGAAACCGCGTAGTACAGCTCCATGTGGCGGTGGGTGTTCCAGGCCAGCGTGGCCACGCGGTCGCCGGGCTTCATGCCCAGCGTGCCCAGCGCATTGGCCATGCGCCGGGAGCGCCCGGCCATGTCGCGGAAGCTGTAGCGGTGGATGTCGCCCTCGACGCGGCGCGAGACGATCTGCTGCTCGCCGTGGTGGCGTTCGGCGTGCGTCAGCAGCGAAGAGATCAGCAGCGGCTGCTGCATCATGAGTCCGTTCACGTTGTCTCCTTCATTCGATGGGTGTCGCGGGGGCTTGCACGGGCCCGTGCGCACATTGTGCAACTGGCGCTGCGCCACGGGCTGCCCATCGAACAACGTGATGTAGTATTCTCTACTTCATGTTGTGGAATCTACTGATTCTCTCGCTGCCGACCTCCAACGCCACCGCCCGCATGCGCGCCTGGCGGGCCTTGAAGGCCTGCGGAGCGGCCGTGGCGCGCGACGGCGTCTACCTGCTGCCCGAGGGTGACGCACAGCAGGCGGCGCTCGACAGCGTGGCGCAGGATGTGCGCGCCGAGGGCGGCAGCGCCCACGTGCTGCGCGCCGAGGCGGCGTCGGGCGACGACTTCCAGCCGCTGTTCGACAGGAGCGCCGAGTTCGGCGACATGCTCGCCGCCATCGCCCCGCTGCAAGCGGGCGCCCTGCCCCCTGACGCGCTTCGCCAGGCGGCGAAGCTGCGGAAGGGCTTCGACACGTTGGTGGCGATCGACTTCTTTCCCGGCGAGGCCCAGCGCCAGGTGGCGCAGGCGCTGCAGGATCTGGAAGCGCGCATCGAGGCCCAGCGCTCGCCGGGTGAGCCACTGCCGGTCGAGCGCGCCATCCCCCGCCTCGACCTGGCCGGCTTCCAGGGCCGCCGCTGGGCCACCCGCCAACGCCCCTGGGTGGACAGGCTGGCCTGCGCCTGGCTGATCCGCCGCTTCATCGACCCCGCCGCGCAGTTCCTCTGGTTGGCCAACCCGGCCGACTGCCCGGCCGACGCGCTGGGCTACGACTTCGACGGCGCTCGCTTCACCCATGTGGGCGGGCGCGTCAGCTTCGAAACGCTGCTGGCCAGCTTCGGGCTGGACGCCGACGCCGCGCTGGCCCGGCTGGGCCTGCTGGTGCACGGGCTGGACGCCGGCGGCGTGCAGCTCCCCGAATCTCCCGGCGTCGAGCGTGTGCTGGCCGGCATGCGCGGCGCCATCGCCGACGATGACCAGTTGCTGGCGCTCGCCAACGGCGTCTTCGAAGGCCTCTACCTCGCGTTCCGTGCCGGACAGGACAGCCCATGACCGACCCCACCGACCAGCCCCCCCGCCCCGTCAGCTTCTGGGAGGCCTTCGGCTTCTGGCTGAAGCTCGGTTTCATCAGCTTCGGCGGGCCGGCCGGGCAGATCTCGATCATGCACAGCGAGCTGGTCGAACGCCGCCGGTGGATCAGTGAGAAGCGCTTCCTGCATGCCTTGAACTACTGCATGGTGCTGCCCGGCCCCGAGGCCCAGCAGCTCGCCACCTACATCGGCTGGCTGATGCACCGCACCTGGGGCGGCATCGTGGCCGGTGGCCTGTTCGTGCTGCCCTCGCTGTTCATCCTGATCTTCCTGAGCTGGATCTACATCGCCTACGGCAACTTGCCGGTGGTCGCGGGGCTGTTCTACGGCATCAAGCCCGCGGTGACCGCCATCGTCGTGCAGGCCGCCCATCGCATCGGCTCGCGGGCGCTGAAGAACAACCTGCTGTGGGGCATCGCCGCGGCGTCCTTCGTGGCCATCTTCGCGGCCGACGTGCCCTTCCCCGCCATCGTGGTGGTGGCCGCACTCGTCGGCTATGTCGGTGCCAAGGTCCGGCCCGAGTACTTCAAGGCTGGTGGCGGCCACGGCAAGGCGGACAAATCCTTCGGCGCCGCGCTGATCGACGACACCACCCCCACGCCGCCACACGCGCGCTTCGCGGCCGGCCACCTCGCGCTGGTGCTGCTGGCCGGCGGCGTGCTGTGGGCGGTACCGATCGCGCTGGTGGCCAGCCTGCAGGGCTGGAACGGCACGCTGGCGCAGATGGGCTGGTTCTTCACCAAGGCCGCGCTGCTCACCTTCGGCGGCGCCTACGCGGTGCTGCCCTACGTCTACCAGGGCGCCGTAGGCCACTACGGCTGGCTGAGCGGCACCCAGATGATCGACGGCCTGGCGCTGGGCGAAACCACGCCCGGCCCGCTGATCATGGTGGTGGCCTTCGTCGGCTTCGTCGGCGGCT
>JADMKA010000031.1 GCA_018780145.1 Vitreoscilla sp.
ATCAGGTCTCGCCAGCGTGGTCGGTGTCGGCCGGGGCGGCGCGTTGACGCAGCCGGGTGGCCACCAGGCCCGCCCCGACGATCAGCACCATGCCGGCCAGCGCCACCCCGGTGACGGGGTCGTCGAACACCAGCACGCCGAAGACGAAGGCGAAGGCAATGCCCATGTATTGCAGGCTGGCGTTGGTCAGCGCGCGGCCGATGGCATAGGCCCGGGTCATCATCATCTGCGCCGTGGTGGCCAGCACGCCGATGGCCAGCAGCAGCGCGGCGCCTTGCAGCGTGTGGGCATGGGCGCCGCCCAGCAGTGTCAACAGGCTGCCCATCAGCACACCGCCGATCGAGAAGTAGAAGACCACGCGGTACTCTGGCTCGCCGGCACGGCCCAGTGCCGTGACTTGCAGGTAGGCCATCGCGGAGGTCAGGCCCGAGGTGAGGCCGGCCAGAGCCCCCTGGAACTGGTCACGCTCCAGCGTGGGCTGAAGCACCAGCGCGACCCCGGCAAAGCCGGCCAGCACGGTGGCCACCAGCCGCGGATCCACCCGCGCCGAACCGAGCATGACGGCGCCGCCGATCAGGAACAGCGCCATCCACACCGACGACATGTAGTTCAGCGTGACGGCCGTGGCGAGCGGCAGCTTGCCGATCGCATAGAACCAAAGAGCCAGCGAGACGACGCCGGTGAGGCTGCGCCAGAAGTGCATGGCCGGGATGGTGGTGCGCAGGCTGCCACCGCGCCAGTGCGACAGGCCGGCGATGAAGACCGCGCCCACCAGGCTGCGGTAAAGCACGATCTCGCCCGCGCCATAGTGCGCGCTCGCCAGCTTGACGCACACGCCCATCGTCGCGAACAGCAGCGACGCACCGAGCATCAACAGGGGGGCCGTCATCGCAGGGGTCGTCAATAGTTCAGCCCCATGGCCTCGCGCACGTCCTTCATGGTCTGCTTGGCCACGGTGCGGGCGCGCTCGGTGCCGATCTCGACGATCCAGTGCACCTGCTTCGGGTTGGCAAGGTAGCGCTCGGCGCGCTCGCGCCAGGGATCCTGCTCGCGCAGGATGGCCTCGATCAGCGGCTGCTTGCAGTCCAGGCAGCCGATGCCGGCGCTGGTGCAGCCCTGGTGGGCCCAGGCGCGCGTGTCGTCGCTCGAGTAGATCTGGTGCAGCGGCCAGACCGGGCAGCGCGCGGGATCGCCCGCGTCGCCCCGCCGCACCCGCTGCGGGTCGGTCGGCATGCGGCGGATCTTCTGGGTGACCTGCTCCGGCGCCTCGCGCATGTCGATCGTGTTGCCGGTGCTCTTGCTCATCTTCTCGCCGTCCAGGCCGGGGAAGCGCGCGGTGTCGGTGTGCAGCGTGGCGGGTTCGGGCAGCACCGGGATGTCACTGCCGCGCAGCCTGCCGTACAGGTGGTTGAAGCGCCGCGCCACCTCGCGGGTGATCTCGACGTGCGCCGCCTGGTCCTCGCCCACCGGCACGAACTGCGCCTTGTAGATCAGGATGTCGGCCGCCTGCAGCAAGGGGTAGCCGAGGAAGCCGTAGGTGGCCAGATCGCGGTCGGGCTGGGTGGCGATCAGGTGCTTGTAGCTCGGCACGCGCTCCAGCCACGACAGCGGCGTGCCCATGGCCAGCAGCGTGAACAGCTCGGCATGCTCAGGCAGGCGGCTCTGGATGAAGAGGGTGGCGCGGTCGGGGTCGACGCCGGCAGCCAGCCAGTCGACCACCATGTCGTAGACGTTGCGCTCGATGACCTCGCGCTCCTGGTAGTGCGTGGTCAGCGCATGCCAGTCGGCGACGAAGAAGAAGCAATCGTGGTCCTGCTGCAGGCGGACCCAGTTCTTCAGGGCGCCGTGGTAGTGGCCGAGGTGCAGGGCGCCGGTGGGGCGCATGCCGGAGAGGACGCGGGGGCGCATGGCGGGCAGGCCTGAAGTGCGATGAGCCGCGGATTCTCGCAGAGCCCAGCCGGCTTACACTCCGGCGCCTCATGAAGCGAATCGTCATCCTGCTGTCCGGCCGCGGCAGCAACATGCAGGCCATCGTCGAGCGTTGCGCCGAAGAGGGCTGGGACGCGCGGGTGGTGGGCGTGGCCAGCAACCGGCCGGGCGCCGCCGGCCTGGCCTGGGCTGCCGCGCGTGGCATCGCCACCGCCGCCCTGGACCACCGTGAGCATGCCAGCCGCGAGGCCTTCGACGCCGAACTGGCCCGGGTGATCGGCCTGTGGGGGCCGGATCTGGTGGTGCTGGCCGGCTTCATGCGCATCCTGGGCAATGACTTCGTGCGCCGCCATGAGGGCCGCCTGCTGAACATCCACCCGTCGCTGCTGCCGGCCTTCTCCGGCCTGCACACCCACCGCCGCGCGATCGAGGCCGGCTGCAAGGCGGCTGGCGCCACGGTCCATTTCGTCACGCCGGAACTTGACCATGGGCCCATCGTCGTGCAGGCGGTGGTGCCGGTGCTGCCGGGCGACGACGAGCAGAGCCTGTCCGATCGTGTGCTGGTGCAGGAGCATCGCATCTACCCGTTGGCGGTGCGCTGGTTTGTCGAGGGCCGCCTGCGCACCGAGGCCGGCGTGGTCACTCAGCTCGACGGCGCGCCGCAGCTCTACCTGGCCTGACGGAGCGAGCCGGCGGCGCTGTCGATCTCCGGCGCCATGGCCTCACCCGGCGTGCCGGCCCAGGCGCGGGGATAATCCACGGATGCATCCCAATGCCCTGCTGGACCTGGCCACCGAGTTGATTCGCCAGGTCCTGAAGCTCGACCTGCCCGCCGACTCGGTGGTGTCCACCTTTTTCCGCCACCACCGCGGCCTGGGGCCTCGAGAGCGCCATGCGCTGGCCGAGACCGCCTACGCGGTGCTGCGCCAGCGCCTGTCGCTGACCCACCTGGTGCAGGGCGGCAGCGGGGCCGTCGAGCGCCGGCTGGCCGCGCTGGCCTGGCAGGGCAGCGACACCTTCCTGCGGGGCGCACTGGGCCCGCACGAGCAAAAGTGGCTGGCCGAGGTCAAGGCCATCGACCGCGCCACGCTGTCGGAGAAGCTGCGCCACAACCTGCCCGACTGGCTGGTCGGGGCATTGAAGGCCGAGTTGGGCGAGGAGTTCTGGCCGCTGGTGAATGCGCTGGACCGGCCGGCTTCGCTGGATCTGCGTGTCAACGCCTTGAAGGCCAAGCGCGAGGAAGTGCGCGCGGCGCTGGCGGAGGCCGGCATCGAAGCCGTTGCCACGCCTTACTCGCCCTGGGGGCTGCGCATCGCCGGCAAGCCGGCCTTGCAGAAGCTCGACCTGTTCATCCGCGGCGATGTCGAGGTGCAGGACGAAGGCAGCCAGCTCCTGGCCGCGCTGGTGGCGCCGAAGCGCGGCGAGATGGTGGTGGATTTCTGTGCCGGTGCCGGCGGCAAGACGCTGGCCCTGGGCGCCATGATGCGCAACACCGGCCGGCTCTATGCATTCGACGTCTCCGGGTTCCGGCTCGAGGGCATGAAGCCGCGCCTGGCGCGCAGCGGGCTGTCGAACGTCTACCCGGCCCAGATCACCCACGAGCGCGACGATCGGATCAAGCGGCTGGCCGGCAAGATCGACCGCGTGCTGGTCGATGCGCCTTGCTCGGGCCTGGGCACGCTGCGCCGCAACCCGGATCTGAAGTGGCGCCAGTCGCCCAAGGCGCTGGAGGAATTGGTCGTCAAGCAGGCCGCCATCCTGGAGGGCGCCTCGCGGCTGCTCAAGCCCGGTGGCCGGCTGGTCTACGCCACCTGCAGCCTGCTGCGGCGCGAGAACGAGGACATCGCCAACGCGTTCACGGCAGCGCACGCCGCTGACTTCGAGCCCCTGCCGATCGCCGCCACGCTGGCCGCCGCGCAGGTCGAGCGGGCCGAAGAACTGGAGGTCGGCGGCTTCCTGCGGCTGTGGCCGCACCGGCACGAGACCGACGGTTTCTTCGCCGCCGCCTGGCAGCGCCGGGCTTGACGGCCCGCCGACTGCCCCAATCTTCGGGTCAGTGGGCGGATGGTCATGCAAATCCCGGGCTGTGGCCGGGTAGCGGTCACTTACAATCGAATATCAGCCCGGATTCCGCGGGCACCTGGGTTCAGACATGATTGACTTCTCATCCGTCTTCAGCGCGTTCATCGATTGGGCGGCGCATGGCCTGGTGCACGCGAGCTGGTGGCAGTTGCTTGCCATCACGCTGGTGTTGACCCACATCACGATCGCTTCGGTCACGATCTTCCTGCATCGTGCCCAGGCGCACCGCGCGCTGGAGCTGCATGCGATTCCTTCGCACTTCTTCCGCTTCTGGTTGTGGATGACCACCGGCATGGTCACCAAGGAGTGGGTGGCCATCCACCGCAAGCACCACGC
>JADMKA010000081.1 GCA_018780145.1 Vitreoscilla sp.
GTGGCGTGGGCAAATTGGTCGATGCGCCCCTGGTCGACCAGGATCCAATCGCTGGCGCCGAGGTCTTGGCCCACGAGCGCGGGCAGATCGGCGAGGTGCTTGAAATGGGTGGGCATGCAGACAGGTCTTTCGGTTCAGGCCAGCCAGGCCAGCAGAGGTTCCCACTGGGCCAGATCGCGTTCGACGCGGCTGGGCGCCACGTCCCACAGCGTCAGGCCGTGGGCCGCCAGGTGCACGTAGTTCTGGGTGTCGCGGATGGCCGCCACCATGGGCGCCGGCAGCGTGGCCACGAACTCCTGCAAGCGCTCCTGGGCGATGGTGTGGTCCTTGACCCGCATGCCGACCAGGCCCACGCGCACCTTGGCCGCCTTGGGGTGCTCCTTCAGCTCGGCCAGGAAGGCGTGGGTGGCCTGGATGTCGAACAGGCTGGGCTGCATCGGCACCAGGATCAGATCCACCAGGCCCAGCAGCGCCTGCAACTTCTTGCCGTGCAGGCCCGCCGGGGTGTCGACGACGACATGGGTGGTGCCCTTGGGCGGGCGCACCTGGCCGGTCGATTCCCGTACTTCCCAGCCGGTGATGGCCGGCAGCCCGGGCGGGCGCAGGCCCAGCCACTGGCGCGCCGACTGCTGCCGGTCCAGGTCGCCCAGCATGACGGCATGGCCCTGCCAGGCCAGCGCCCCAGCGAGGTTGGTGGCCAGGGTGCTCTTGCCGACGCCCCCCTTGGGGTTGGCGATCGCGATGACCGGCATGCGCTCCTCCTTGTCTGCCCAGGCGGTTTCGAGGGTATGGTAACGGGCTTGCCGGTGCCTCCCGCACCGGGCCAACCCGCTGTGCCCGACGCATGTCATCGCCGGAAATCGTCGTTCTCGTGGCCCACCCGCGCCTGGAGCAATCGCGGGTCAACCGCGCCCTGCTGCGCGCCGCCCAGGGCCTGCCCCCGGGCCGGGCCGAGGTGCGCAACCTCTACGCGCTGTACCCGGATTACCTGATCGACGTCGATGCCGAGCGCGCCGCGCTCGCCGCCGCCAGGCTGGTGGTCTGGCAGTTCCCGTTCCAGTGGTACGGCATGCCGCCGCTGCTGAAGCTCTGGCTGGACGAGGTGTTCGGCTTCGGCTGGGCCTACGGCCCGGGCGGCACCGCGCTGCGTGGCAAGGACCTGTGGCTGGCGGTCAGCACCGGCGGCGGCCAGGACGCGTACCACCCCAGCGGCCACAACCGGCATTTCATCGATGCCTTCTGGCCGCCCGCCGAGCAGACGGCCGCCCTGGCCGGCATGCGCTTCCTGCCGCCGCTGGTGCTGCACGGCGCCCACCGGGTGGACGACGCCACCGTGCGCGACCATGCGGCCCTGTACGCCGAACGCCTGGCCAGCTATCCCGCGTGGCCGGAGATCGACGAGCTGGAGCCGGATCTGTCCTGCGCCGTGCCCGAGACCGACCGCCCGGGAGACTGACAAACATGGAAACTCCCCACGACGGCGGCTGGCTGCTGACCAGCCTGGTCTACCTCGGTGCCGCGGTGCTGGCCGTGCCGCTGGCCCGCTTCGCCGGGCTCGGCTCGATCATCGGCTACCTGGGTGCCGGCATCGCCATCGGCCCCTGGGGCCTGAAGCTGGTGACCGACCCGCAGACGATGCTGCACTTCGCCGAGTTCGGCGTGGTGCTGATGCTGTTCCTGGTGGGCCTGGAACTGGAGCCCAAGCGGCTGTGGGCCTTGCGCCGGCCGATCTTCGGCTGGGGTGCGGTGCAGACGCTGGGCTCGGCGGCCCTGATGGGCGGCGCGGCGGTGGCCTTCGGTGTCGATTGGCGGCTGGCCCTGGTGGTCGCCCTGGGGCTGGCGCTGTCGTCCACCGCCATCGGCCTGGGCGTTTTGGCCGAGCGCAACCTGATGGGCACCACCTCGGGCCAGAGCGTGCTCAGCGTGGCGTTGTTCCAGGACATCGCGGCCATCCCCATCCTGGCCCTGGTGCCGCTGCTGGCCGCCGAGGGCGCGCACGGCGGCGGGGGGGGCTGGCTGGGTGCCTTGAAGGCGGTGGGCGTGATCGCCGCCATCGTGCTCGGCGGGCGCCTGCTGATCCGCCCCGCCCTGCGCTGGATCGCCCGGAGCGACACGCCGGAGATCTTCACCGCCGCTTCGCTGCTGCTGGTGGTGGCCACCGCCGCGCTGATGCAGGCGGTGGGCCTGTCGATGGCGCTGGGTGCCTTCCTGGCCGGCGTGCTGCTGGCCGAGAGCGAGTACCGGCGCGAGCTGGAGACCGACCTGGAGCCCTTCAAGGGCCTGCTGCTGGGCCTGTTCTTCATCGCCGTCGGCATGAGCATCGATTTCGGCGCGGTCTGGGCGCACCCGGGCTGGGTGGTCGGCCTGGTCGCGGCCTTCCTGCTGATCAAGGCCGTGGTGCTGTGGGTGATGACACGCACCATGCCGATCCCGCTGGCCGAGCGGCCGGTGTTCGTGATCCTGCTGGCGCAGGGTGGCGAGTTCGGCTTCGTGGTGTTCCAGGCCGCAGCGCAGGGGCGCGTGATCTCGGCGGAGACCTCGTCACTGCTGGTCGCCGTGGTGGCCTTGTCGATGCTGTTGACGCCGTTGCTGCTGGTGGCTGCCGACCGCTGGTGGGCGGCGCACCTGTCGGCCCATCGCCCGGCCGGCGATGGCCCGGCGCCGATCAGCGAAGCGCAGGACGCGCCCATCATCATCGCGGGCTTCGGCCGCTACGGGCAGATCGTCGGCCGCCTGCTCTATGCGAACGGCCTGAAGGCCACCGTGCTGGAGCACAGCGCAGACCAGGTCGAGAGCCTGCGCAAGTTCGGCTGGCGCGTCTTCTACGGCGACGCCACCCGGCTGGATCTTCTGCGCGTGGCGGGCGCCGGCAGCGCCAAGGTGCTGGTGGTGGCCGTCGACGATGTCGAACAGAGCCTGGCGGTGGTGGATCTGGCGCTGGAGCACTTCCCCCAGCTCACGCTGGTGGTGCGGGCGCGCAACGCCCAGCACTGGTACGAGCTGGACAAGCGCGGCGTGACGCACATCGAGCGCGAGACCTTCGACTCGGCACTGATGTCTGCCCGCACGGTGCTGGAAACGGTCGGCTTCGAGCCGCACCAGGCCCGCACGCTGGCGATGAAATTCCGCCGGCACAGCGTCCGCCAGCTGCACGAACTGGCGCCGCACTATGGCGACCAGGCCCGCCTGATCGCCATGGCCAAGGCCGGCCGGCAGCAGATGGAGGAGATGTTCGCCCAGGAACGGGCCCGGCAAAGCGACCAACCCGCCGGCCACGGTTGGCACGCCGACGACGACACCCGCGAAAGCTAGGAGGCTCCTGAGGCCGGGGCGGGTGCTGGCATCGGGGCGGGGATCGGGGCCGCCATGGGCGGCTCGGCCAGCGGCGCTTCGGTCGCCCTGGGCTCCGTTGCAGGGGCCGCTGGTGTCACACCGGCTGCCGGAGGCGCCAGCTCGAGCTGGCGCTCGGGCGAGGCCCGCATCGCCGGCGAAGGGGCCGCCACGGGTGCACGCGCCACCGGCCGGGGCGGCGCGACAACCCGGGGGGTCTCGGCGGCAGCCGGCTTCGGCGCCAGGACTGGCTCGGCCACGGGCGATGGTGGTGGTGCGGGCGCCAACTCGGCGGGTTCGGTGACCACGGGCGCAGCCAACGCAGCCGGCGCCTGGGCCACCGCCTCGATGTGCTTCGGCTTGTCGCTCCACGCGAACTCGATCGCCACGCCACCGGCAGCAACCAACACCGCGATGACGAGCGCCGGCATGAACCGGCGGGTGCCGCTGGCGCCCTCCCAACCCGTGGCGCGATAGGACGCCATGGTGTGCGAGGTCGTTTCGGCTGAGGAAGGTGTGAGTTTGTTCATGGCCCTGATCGTGAGCGCAGCGGGCCGCCACATCCATCGGACAAGGGCAAATCGGGTTGTCGGCCCGCTCCTACAGGCGGTGTCACAGGCCGTGTCGTGTGTATCGAGATGCCCTCAGCGCACCGCGTCGTACAGCAGCTTCGAGCCGGTCAGGAACATGCCCACGTGGAACAGGCCGTAGAACCAGCGCGCGTCGATGCGTTGGGCGACGCGCAGCCCGAGCCACACACCCACCGGCGCGAACGGCAGCAAGGCCAGCGAGGTGCCCAGGTTGCCCAGATCGATCAGGCCCAGCCAGGCGTAGGGGATCCACTTGCTGGCGTTCACCACCGCGAAGAAGACCGACATGGTGGCCGTGAACACCAGCGGTGGCAGCTTCAGCGGCAGCACGTAGAAGCTCACCGGCGGGCCGCCGGCATGCGCCACGAAGCTGGTGAACCCCGAGGTGGCGCCCAGCACGAAGCCCAGCCAGCGCGGCGGTGGTGGCGCATCCGCCTTCGGCGGGAACGCGACCCGGATGGCCAGGAACACCAGGGTGATCGCCCCCACCACGCCGGCCACCACCTTGGCCGAGAGCACGCCGAACAGCAAGGTGCCGATCAACGTGCCCACCAGCCCGGCGGGCAGCAGCAGCTTCACGAGTGCCCGGTCGCGGTGGCGGACCAGCGCGGCCAGACCCATCGCATCCATCACCGCCAGCAGCGGCAGCATGATGGCGGCCGCCTGCGGCACCGGCACGGCCAGCGCCATCAGCGGCACCGCCAGCGCGCCGAAGCCCGAGCCGAAGCCGCTCTTGGACAAGCCCATCAGCACCACCGCCGGCACGGCAACGGCGTAGAACGCGGTGTCGGTGATCACCTCAGCCGAGCGCCAGGCCGTCTCAAACCAGTTCGCAGGCTTCGTCGAACGCCAGGCGAGGGTCGCGCGGGCGCAGGCGGCTCGGGTCGCCGGTGCCCAGGGTGCAGACCACGATGCTGCGCCGGGCGGTGCCCGGCCAGAAGGCGGCGTCCACCGCCGCCGCGTCGAAACCACCCATCGGCCCGGCATCCAGCCCCAGCGCGCGCGCCGCGAGGATGAAATAGCCCACCTGGATGTGGGCGTTGCGCAGCGCGGCGTCGGCCGTCTTCTCCGGCTTGCCGGCGTACCAGGCCTGGGAATCGGTGTGCGGGAACAGGCGCGGCAGGTGGGCGGTGAAGCCCAGATCCATGCCCAGCACGGCGGCCACTGGCGCAGCCTGCACCTTGGCCTGGTTGCCACCCGGGTTCATGCAGGCGGCAAGGCGCTCGCGCGCCGCGGCCGTGCGCGCGAAGACGATGCGCAGCGGCGTGCAATTGCCCGAGGTGGGGCCGAACTTCACCAGATCGTAGAGGGCGCGCAGGGTCGCGTCCGGCACCTCACCAGGCAGATAGCCACGCGCGGTGCGGGCCTCGGTGAAGAGCTGTTCGAGGGTGACGTTCATGGGTTGGTGGGGGCATTGAGGGCGAAGCGACAATTGTCGAATGTTCCAGCCCTCCCAGCATGACGTCCGCCGATTCTTCTGCGAGGTGCACGCCAAGCAGCGCCAAGGCCTGCCGCTCACCCCCATCGAGACCCTGGCAGGCCGCTGGATCGACGAGCACCCCGAGTACCACGCCGAGCTGTCGGACGTGCAGGCCGCACTGGCCGCCACCTACACCGTGGAGGGTGGGCAGACCAACCCGTTCCTGCACCTCTCCATGCACTTGACGATCAGCGAGCAGGTCTCCATCGACCAGCCCCGCGGCATCCGGCAGGCGGTGGATCTGCTGGCCGCCAGGCGCCACTCCATCCACGAGGCCCAGCACGAGGTGATGGAGTGCCTGGGCGAGATGATCTGGGAATCCCAGCGCAGCGGCCGCCCGCCGGATGGGCTGGCCTATCTGGATCGGGTGCGGATGCGGGCCACGAAGGACTGATGACGGCACCCGGTGCCGGGGTACCGGCCCCACCCTCCGTGCGGGTGCGCGGCCGCTTCGGAGCGGCCGTGCGCTGGCCGCGCGTGGGGCACCCGGTGCCGGGGTACCGGCCCCACCCTCCGTGAGGGTGCGCGGCCGCTTCGGAGCGGCCGTGCGCTGGCCGCGTTTGGCGCCGGCCTACCGCGCCCCGCCCGGGCTG
Organism: Vitreoscilla sp.; assembly: GCA_018780145.1. Lineage (GTDB taxonomy): Bacteria > Pseudomonadota > Gammaproteobacteria > Burkholderiales > Burkholderiaceae_C > Ideonella. The sequence continues at coordinate 5,994 of JADMKA010000081.1, forward strand.
TTGAAATCGACCGCCTCGGCCGTGGCGATGCCGTTGCGGCGGCCCGGGTAGCTGAGCCAGGTCATCGCGATGTTGAGTTCCTGCACCACCTGGGCGGCCTCGATCCGCATGCCGCCGTCCAGCTGCATCGTGTCGGTGGTGTGGGCATCCTGGACCAGCGTGAGGTCGTAGCCGCGGTCCAGCGCGCCGTAGGCCGTGGCCCGTATGCACCAGTTGGTGGCGGCCCCGGCCAGCACGATGTGGGTGGCCCCCAGCCGGGCCAGCTCATCGTCCAGCGTGGTCTGCTCGAACGACGAGTTGAACTGCTTGGGGATCAAGGCCTCGCCGTCGGCAGGCACCAGCTCCGGCACCCACTGCCAGGCCGCGCTGCCGGTGGGCAGCTCCTCGTTCGCATGCTGCACCCAGACCACCGGCACGCCAGCGGCCCGTGCCCGCTCGACGGCCCGGGCGATGTTGCCGATCACCCGCGGCGCCTCCCACGCGTCGTGGACCACGCCGACCTGAACGTCGACGACCAGCAGGACGGGTTGGTTGCCGGGGCGGGCTGTGGCCATGGGGGTGGGCTCCGAGGGCGGTGGCGAGAGCCGGATCGTAGCCGCCGGGCCGCCTTCTAGGGCCGCCTCTTGGCACTCTTCAGGAGCGCCACGCCCTGCACCGCTGCGGTGAACCCCAGCTGCACATAGTGGCGGACGTTCTTGCGGAACAGATCCTGCGGCGACTGGATCTTGATGTGCCGCCGGAGCTTGCCCGCGCCCTCCAGCACCTGGTGCACATCCGGCAACTCGGCGCCGCGGCCGAACTCCAGCGAGACATGGTTCTGGTACGAGAAGACGCCGCAGAACGGTGGGCCCGCGGAGAAGAGGATGCCGCCGTACTTCACATCCTCGGTGACCTTCGGGTCGATGCCGAGCACCAGCTTGCGCAGCCGGTCGACCAGCGCCGCGCGGTCTGCGTCGGCGGCGCGCAGGTCATCCAGGAGGTCATCGACCGGGTTCGACTTCATGTGGCATTACACACCAGCGGCACCCCGGGGCCCGTGTGGCTCAAGGCCGGCGTATTGCACGCTTCATCAGCAGCTCATCGGGCTCCACCCGGTGCCGGACATGTTGCTCGGGCGTGGCCAGCGCAAAGCCCAGCCGCTCCAGCAGGCGACGCGACCGCCCGTTGGCACTCTTGAGCACTGCCGACAGGCTGCGAACCTGGTAGTGCCCGACCAGCTCGCCGATCATGGCCTGCACGGCCTGGCTGGCCAGGCCCTGGCCCCAATGGGCACTGGCGAGCTCGTAGGCGATGGAGGCCCGGCCTCTGGAGCGCACCGTGGCCTGCACGAAGCCGATCAGCTGCGAGCTGGGAAGCCGGATGACCCAGTTGAGCCACTGCTCCTGCCCCTCCGGCGAGAACCGAGATTCGAGCTTGGCATACCGGGCGCGCAGCCAATCGACCGACGGCGGTGGCTGGTTCTCGTACTCGTAGATGGCCGGGTCGCTGAGCACGACGAACATCTCCTCCGCGTGCGCCGCGACCTGCGGTTCCAGCGTGAGGTCGGCAGCGGTGACGACCCTCATCGCCTGCCCGCCCGTCGGTCGAGATGAGCGCGTCGAGGGCGTGGGCATCGCCATTGCTCAGCCCGGGATATCGGGCTCGACGAGCGTCGCCAGCTGGGCAAACGACTCCTGCCAGCCGAGGTAGCACATCTCGAGCGGAATGACCTCGGGGATGCCCGCCTGGGCCACGCTGATCTCGGTGCCGCAAAGAACGGGTTTGAGCGACACGATCACCTCCATGACACCGGGGAGGTTGGGGTCATCGAACTTGTCCGTGTAGCGAATGAGCTCGTTGGGGATCAACTCGAGGTACTCGCCGCCAAACGAGTGCCCGTTGCCGGAGGAGAAGTTGTGGAACGACATCCGGAAGGTGCCACCGACACGAGCCTCCAGGTGATGGACCTGGCAGGTGAACCCATACGGCGGCAGCCACTTGCTCATTGCACCTGCATCGAGGAAGGCGCGATAGACCTTCTCGGGCTTGGCGCGGAGCACGCGGTGAAGGCGGACAGTACGGTCAGACATGGCGGGTTCCTCGGTGGGTTGATCGGGGTTCGGGGCGGACCACGTAGTTTCCGCCTCTGACCCTACGACGAGCGGGCCTGCAGCCGTTCGACAGACCCGGTCTTCACTGCGGAGGCTGTGATGGGGCTTGACGGCCCCGAGCCTTGACAGCCTGGGTGATGCGATCGTTCATGGCGGCGAACTCAGCCAGGAGCTTGCTGCACTCGGCCTGAGGTGCTTCACAAAGGCTAGCCGTTTCCACCGAGACCGAGCCATCGGGGGCCCGCTTGACGGTGCGGCGCACGACAGCGGGATAGGCGTAGTAGCCGCTGGGCGTGAAAGACCATTGAGCGGATGCGACGGGTTCGTTGACAACCGTCCAACCGTCCGCATGAGTGACCACCGTCCCGTTCCCGTCGCGGGCCTCAAGTTCCTTGAGTGCGGCCGCCACGGAAGCGAAGCCAAGCTGCCCGACCGGCGGCGAAGATGTTTCGGCGATAGCCGGGATCGAGAAGACGAGTGCTGCCAGAAACGGGACTGATCGCATGCGGCCAGTGTAGGGGCTCCAGGACCCACGTTCTGGATGAGGCGGGGCTAGGGTGCACCCTTGTCATGCGGCGCAGATGGTGATGTGGGATCACCCAGCACGGCATTGAGCGCAACGGCCTCCTGCACCAACTTGACCACCGTGGACTGCTCCAGTGGTGTCCCTTCATCCAGCGCGAGCGTTGCCATCTCGTACTTGCCGCCAGCCTTGAGCCTGGGTTCGATGTGCCGCAATCGCTGGCCACGCCAGAACCCGAAGAGCACCCGCTTTGGCTCCGCTCGGATGAGCAACACAGGCCCGTTGGAGTGAAAGACGAGGTTGCCCCATTTGATGGATTCCCGCAGAGGCGCCGCATTCAGGGTTGCCGCCCGCAACGCCGCGACATAGAGCAGGTGCCAGCCATCAAGAGCGGCGAGATAGGCCTCTGGACTGGCTGCCAACGGTGCCTTCTGCATTGACCTGGCCCCAGGCACACCCTAGCGTGTGAGTCAACCGGCACGTTGTGGCGCGAGAAACGGCGAAATGTTCTTCATTGCCCGCGAGACGTAGTCTTCCTTTTCACCCACCGGCGCGACGTAGTGCAATGCCGACTTTGCAGCTTCTTCCCCTTCGGTTCTGGCGATGATCCAGGCCGCGAGGTACTGCGAGGCGAAGCACCCACCCGCCGTCGCCACGTTGCCTGAGGCGAAGAATGGCTGATTGAGTACCTCGACCCCAGCCTCCTGAACCCACGGCTTCGTCGTGAGGTCGGTGCATGCCGGCACAGAGCCGAGCAGCCCAAGCTTGGCCATGATGAGCGTGCCGGAGCACTGAGCGCCAATCAATTGACGCGTGGGATCCAGGCGCAGTCGCGACATCAGGTCTTCGTCAGCAGCGACCTCCCGGGTCTTGATTCCACTTCCGACGATGACGGCGTCAGCCAGTGCCACTTCATCCAGAGTTGACTGAGCGTGAACAGTCACACCGTTCATTGAGGTGACGGTTGGTTCGGGGCAGCACAACGTGACCCGCCAATCGGACTGCTTGACTCTATTCAGAATGCCCAGAGCGACGAGCGAATCAAGTTCATTGAAACCCTGGAAGGTGAGGATTGCGATGTGCATGGTGGGCACTGGTGAGCGTTCTGCATGAAGACAAGCGTTCTCAGAGAGCGGCTTCTTGCAGCTTACCGCACGCCCCCCTCACAGTGGCGTTTGACGCCGCCTCCGCAACGACGCCCTTGCACAGGTTCAAGGTATTCAGGAAGAGCGACATCGGCTCTGACCAGATGGCGCGGTTTCGGACAATCTGGTGATCGTTTCGAAGCGGCCCGAACGTCAGCGCGTGGAATGAGCCTTTGCCGCCAGCTGAGGTGAATGCAGCGAAGTACTTCTGGCTGTGGGCGATGCTGTAGTAGGGGTCGCGCTCTCCGTAAAGCCACAAGGTAGGCCGCGGAAATGCCGCCGCCTTGACGAAGGCCGGGGTGTTGATCTTCTCTGCCGTTTCGCAACGCTCGCCTACCCAGCCACCGACAAAGTTCAACACACCCACGAAGCGGTCTGGTTCTGTTGCGGCAAACGCCATGGCCAGAATCCCGCCTTTCGAATGGCCGCCGATGAGCACTCTGGTTTGATCCACATCCGCCCGGTTCTTGAGGTACCGCGTCACTTCGCCAATGTCTTGCATCGCATGCTCCAGCCCCGCCAGAGACACGCTTGGATCACAGGAGTAGCGCCTGGACTCGGGTCGCCAGCCTTCGGCATAACGACCTTCTGATTTGCCGCGCCCGCGTCTTTGTGGAAAGACAACCATCCAGCCTCTTTCGTTGAAGTAGGCGGCCAGCTCAGCGTAAGTGACTGTATGGGTGACCTCTCGCGGATCGTTGCCGTTGCCCACCGAACCATGATTGAAGACGAGGGTCGGGAATGGACCGTCGCCTGCTGGCTTGGCGATGGCCAGTTCGAGTGTCACTGGGCGACCGCCCTCCAGCAGGCTCGTGCCCATCCTCTGAAAAACCAACTCCTGCGCGCCAACAGCAGCACCGAACAGCCCCAGAACCACGGCGCTGGCCAACGGAAGGAGGTCTCGCATGAAGCGTCTAACGCGATCTGGGCATCAGCCCGCCCCTGCCCTCACTTCACACTGATCCACTGCACCTCGACCCAGTTGTCCGCCCGGTGCACCACGTTCACGTTCTTGCGCGCGGCCCAGGGGATGAACTGGCGGTGCAGGGGGATGTGGCGCATCTGCTCGTTGTGCTCGCGGAAGACGGCCTTGATCATCTCGCGGCGCTTGGCCACGTCGGGCTCCACGCTGGTGGCGGCGGCCATGGCGTCGAGCTTGTCGTCCTTGTAGTTGCCGCGGTTGTATTCGCCCACACCGGCTGTGCCGCGGTTGCGGTAGATGGGGGTGAAGGTGGTCTCGGCGTCGGTGATGGCGCCGCCCCAGCCGAAGAGATAGAGGCTGGTGTCCAGCTTCTCGGTCTTGGGGAAGTAGGTGGAGCGGGGCATGGCGTTCACCCGCACTTTCACGCCGATCTTGTCCCACATCGCGGCCAGCGCAATGCAGAGCTCCTCGTCGTTGATGTAGCGGTTGTTCGGGCAATCGAAGGTGACCTCGAAGCCACTCGCGTAGCCGGCCTCGGCCATCAGGGCCTTGGCCTTGGCCAGGTCGTAGGGGAGGCGCTTCTCGATCTCGGGGTCGTTGAAGGCGGCCAGCGGAGAAGGCACCAGCACGCCGGTGGGCTGGGACTGGCCGTTCATCAGCTTGGTCTTGATGGTCTCGATGTCGATGGCCTGGTAGAGCGCGCGGCGCACGCGCACATCCTTGAACGGGTTCTTGCCGTCCGGGCTCTTGCCGTAGAGCAGGCTGTCGCGGGCCTGGTCCATGCCGACGTAGATGACGCGGTTCTCCATGCCGTCGATCACGCGCACACCCTCGGTGTTGCGCAGGCGGGCCACGTCGCGCGGCGCCGGGTCGAGCACGAAATCGATCTCGCCGGAGATCAGCGCGGCCAGGCGGGTGGCGTCGTTGGAGATCTGGCTGTAGACGATCTCCTGCACGTTGCCTTCGAGCTTGCCCCACCAGGCCGGGTTGCGCTTGTAGACGGTCTTGATGGCCGGCTGGCGGCTCACCAGCATGTAGGGGCCGGTGCCGTTGGCGTTCAGCGAGGCGTGGGTCTCTTCCTTGTCCTTGAAGCTCAGGGGCTTGGTGACCTTGTACTTCTCGGACCACGGCTTGCTCATGATGAACACCGTGTCCAGGTGCTGCAGGAAGATCGGGTTGACGGCCGGCAGGTGGAACTCCACCGTCAGGTCGTCGATCTTCTTGACCGTGCCGCAGGCGGTGGCGTAGGCGGCGATCTGCGAGCTGGGGGATTTGGCGCGCTCGACCGAGAAGGCCACGTCGTCGGCATTGAACGGCGAACCGTCGTGGAACCTGACGCCCGGGCGCAGCTTGAAGCGCCAGACCAGTGGCGACACCTGCTGCCACTCGGTGGCCAGCGAGGGTGCAATGCCCAGCTGCTTGTCGCGCATCACCAGGCGCTCGTAGACCTGGCCGTTCATGGAGTTGGTCAGGCCCTCGTTCTGCGAATGCGGGTCCATGGTGAGGGGGTCGCCCTGGCTGGCCCAGCGAAGGGTCTGGGCCTGGGCCAGGCTGGCCAGGCCCAGCGAGGCGGCCAGCAACAGGGTGAGGATGGGGCGTTGCATGCGTCGGCTCCGATCAATGCCGGTCCGGTGGACCGTGGTCGGGCAAGTGTAGGCAAGGCGCATGCCGAGCCGGGCGGAGGGATTTCCCTGGGGCTCAGGCGGGCGGGTAACCCTCGGCGGCCAGGGCCTTTTCCAGCTGCTCGCGCGGCAGCCCGGAGTCGATCTCCACCTTGTGGTGCACCAGGTCCACGCGCACCTCGGCCTTGGGGTCCAGCTGGCTGACCACGGCCTTCACCGTGCGTTCGCAATGGCCGCAGGTCATGTCCGGCAGGGTCAGTTCGATGATCATGGCGCGCTCCTTCGGTGACGGGTGCCGCCAGTATCGTCCAGGTGACGGCGTACATTGGCGGGTATGTGGACCATCCCGATCGAGGGCATGACCTGCGCCTCCTGTGCCGGCCGTGTCGAGAAAGCCCTGCTGCGCGTGCCCGGGGTCCGCAGTGCCCGCGTCAACCTGGCCAGCGAGACGGCGCTGGTGGAGGGCGGCGCCCAGGTGGGCAGCCAGGCGCTGGCCGAATCGGTGCAGCGCGCCGGCTACCAGGTGCCGCGCAAGGTGATGGAGCTGGCCGTCGAGGGCATGAGCTGCGCCAGCTGCGTCACCCGCATCGAGAAGGCCCTGGCCGCCCTGCCCGGCGTGCTGGAGGCCAGCGTCAACCTGGCCACCCAGCAGGCCCGGGTGGCGTACTGGGGTGGTGCCGACCTGCCGGCCCAGGCGCTGGCCGCCGTGCAGAAGGCCGGCTACACGGCCCACCTGGTCGACGGCGCTGCCGGCGGCGGCGACGAGGCCCGGCCGTTCTGGGCCCGCGAGGGCGTGCAGGTGCTCGCCTCCGCCCTGCTCAGCGCCCCCTTGGTGCTGCCTATGGTGGGCGATCTGGCCGGCCGGCACTGGATGCTGCCGGCGCTGTGGCAGGCACTGCTGGCCACGCCGGTGCTGTTCGTCTTCGGCGCCCGGTTCTTCCGCGCCGCCTGGGGCGCCGTGCGGGCCGGCACCGCCAACATGGATCTGCTGGTGGCCCTGGGCACCAGCGCCGCCTGGGCCTTGTCGATGGCGCTGTGGTGGCGTGACCCGCAGGGCATGCCGCACCTGTACTTCGAGAGCGCGGCGGTGGTCATCACCCTGGTGCGGCTGGGCAAGTGGATGGAGTCGCGCGCCAAGCGGCGCACGCTGGAGGCGCTGGACGCGCTGCAGTCGCTGCGGCCGGCCACCGCGCAGCGCCTGAGCGGCGGCCAGGTGCACACGGTGCCGGTGGGCGAGCTGGCTCTGGGCGACACCATCCTGGTGAAGCCCGGCGAGCGCATCGCGGTGGACGGCGAGGTCGTCGACGGCCGCAGCCATGTGGACGAATCGCTGATCACCGGCGAGAGCCTGCCGGTGGCCCGCGGCCCGGGGGATGCGGTGATCGGTGGCTCGGTCAACGCCGAGGGTGTGCTGCAGGTGAAGGCCACCGCGCTCGGCGCAGAGAGCCAGATCGCCCGCATCGTGCGGCTGGTGGCCTCGGCCCAGGGCGGCAAGGCGCCGATCCAGCAGCAGGTGGACAAGGTGGCCGCTGTGTTCGTGCCGGCGGTGCTGGTGCTGGCTGTCGTCACGCTGGCCGGCTGGTGGCTGGCCGGGGAGGACGGCGCCACGGCGCTGATCCGCGCCGTGTCGGTGCTGGTGATCGCCTGCCCCTGCGCCTTGGGCCTGGCCACGCCAGCGGCCTTGATGGTGGCCAGCGGCGTGGCCGCGCGCCGCGGCATCCTGGTGCGCGAGGCCAGCGCGCTGGAGCACCTGCGCTCGGTGCAGGTGGTGGCTTTCGACAAGACCGGCACGCTCACCGAGGGCCGCCCTCGCCTGCTGCAACACCAGGGCGTGCCCGGCGGCCCGGCGGAGGGCGAGCTGCTGGCACTGGCCGGTGGCTTGCAGGCCGCCAGCGAACACCCGCTGGCCCGTGCGGTGCTGGCGGCGGCGGCCGAGCGCGGCTCGCCCGCGCACGCCGCGCGCGGCGTGGCCGCCGTGCCCGGCTGTGGCATGCAGGGCGAGGTGGAGAGCCCGGCCGGCTGGCAGCGCGTGGCGCTGGGCCAGGCGCGCTGGATGGACGAGCTGGGTGTGGACCGCACCGCGCTGGCCGCCTTTGCCGAGGCGTGCGAAGCGCGCGGCGAGACTGTCTCCTGGCTCTGTGCCACGCCGCCGGGCGGCGGCGCGCCCACGCTGCTGGGCTGCTTCTCGTTCGGCGACCAGGCCCGTGGCCGGGCCCGCGCGGCGGTGGCGGCCCTGCAGGCCCAGGGCCTGCGCTGCGTGCTGATCAGCGGCGACAGCCTGGGCGCGGCCGGCCACCTGGCGCGCGAGGTGGGCATCACCGAGGTGCACGCCCAGGTCCGGCCCGAGCAGAAGGCCGCGCTGGTGACCCGCCTGCAGGCCGGCGGCACGGCAGTGGCGATGGTCGGCGACGGCATCAACGACGCCCCCGCACTGGCCGCCGCCGACGTGGGGCTGGCGATGGCGCACGCCGAAGGCGGCACCGACATCGCGATGCACTCGGCCGGCATCACCTTGCTGCGCGCCGACCCGTGGGGCGTTGTGGAAGCCATCGCCCTGGCCCGCGCCAGCCACACCAAGATCCGGCAGAACCTGTTCTGGGCCTTCTTCTACAACGTGGTGGGCCTGCCGCTGGCCGCGCTGGGCTGGCTGAGCCCGGTGTTCGCCGGTGGGGCGATGGCGATGTCCAGTGTCAGCGTGGTGGGCAATGCGCTGTGGCTGGGGCGTTGGAAGCCGCCCGTGCCGCCGGACGCTTGACGCCCACACGCGGCCGCCGCCGGGCCGCTCCCAAGGCGGCCGCGCTACCCGCCCGGCGGGTGGCGTCGGTTTCCCGACGCCGGGTGCCCCAGTTCCCCGGCCCAGAGCTCGTCCAGGAACGGGAACTTCCAGACCTTCGGGTCCTCGCGCGAGACGATCTTGTCGGTGCCCTGGGTCAGGTCCAGCGTCGTGGCCGGGATCGGCAGGTTGGATTTGGTGGAGAAGAAGGCCTTGACCAGCGGCGAGCCCAGGCTCTGGGGGTTCTGCTCCACCACCACCGCCAGCCGGCCGGACTGCAGCCGGACCAGCGAGCCGGTGGGGTAGATGCCCAGGCTCTTGACGAAGGCCTTGAACACCGCGGGGTCGAAGTGGCCCTTCCACGAGGCCATCGCGGCGATCGAAGCGGCCGGGTCCCAGCCCGCCTTGTAGGGCCGGTTCGAGGTGATCGCGTCGTAGACATCGCAGACCGCACCCATGCGGGCCAGCAGGCTGAGGGCTTCGCCCGGCAGCCGGTTCGGGTAACCGGTGCCGTCCATCCGCTCGTGGTGGTTCAGGCAGACGTCTCTCGCACCGGGCGGCGCGCCCCGGCCTTCGACCAGCATCGCGTGGCCGCGCAGCGGGTGGGTCTTCATGACCACGAACTCCTCGGGCGTCAGCTTGCCCGGCTTGTTCAGGATCTCCAGCGGCATGGCCGCCTTGCCCAGGTCGTGCATCAGGCCGGCCAGGCCGGCTTCGCGGCAGGCGTCGTCGCCCAGGCCCAGTTCGCGGCCCAGGGCCACCATCAGCGCACACACGGCCACCGAGTGCAGGTAGGTGTAGTCGTCCTGGGTCTTCAGGCGTGCCAGGCTGACCAGGGCTCCGGGGTTGCGGAACACCGAATCGGCAATGTCGTTCACCAGCGGCAGGCAATCCTCGGCGTTCACACCGCGGCCCAGCCGGGCCTCGTTGAACATCGAGAGCACCTTCACATGGCCCCTCTTGCAGACCGCTGCGGCCTGGGCCAGTTCGTCCTGCAGGCTGCACGGGACCGGCCGGGAAGCGGCCGCTTCCGTCGGCGGCGGGCCCGCGGGGGCCACCTCGGCCGGCAGCGAGGCCGCAGCGGCGTCGACCACGTCCAGTCCCTTGGCGACATCGATCCACACGCCCGGCAAGCCGCTGGCGCGCAGCTTGTCGACGTCGCCCTGGTCGCGGATGACGAAGCGCGTCTTCCAGAACGGGTGGTCGATCCAGGCGCCCTCCATCGCATGGAGATGCATGCCGATGCGGACCTGTTGAACGGTGATCTTCTTCAGCATGCTGACGGGCGGGCGCGCGTCGAAATCCAGCAGGATGCAGTCGCCGGGCGTCTCTGAGAATCCATATCGGCCCGGTGCACGCACGATGAAGGCCCGAACCGACGAAAAAAAGCCGCTGGAACCAGCGGCTTGTTGTCGAGACCAGCGCGCGGCCGGCCGAGGATCAGCGGAACTTGGCGTGCGACACGGTTTTCAGCTCACCCGGCAGCGATGCGATGTAGGCCGCGATCTGCTTGATGTCGGCCTCCTTCAGCGTGGAGGCCATGCCCACCATCGTGGCGTTGCCGCGGCCCACGACGTTGTTGCCGCTGGTCTGGTAGGCCTTCAGCGAGACGTAGAGGTAGTCGGCGTGCTGGCCGGCCAGGCGGGGGTTGGCCGGGTCGGTGGTGTTGTTGAAGTTCGGGCCGTGGCAGGCCACGCAGGTGGCCAGCTTGTCCTTCAGTGCAGCCGGCACCTCGGCCTGGGCCGGCACGGCGGCGTCGGCGGCGGACTTGCCGTGGGATTCGTAGTAGGCGGACAGATCGGCGATGTCCTGGTCGGTCAGCGAGCCGGAGATGCCGCGCATCGACGGGTGCTTGCGGTCGCCCTTGCGGTAGGACTCCAGCGCGGCGGTGATGTACTTGCCGTTCTGGCCGGAGATCTTGGGCACCTTGTAGATCTGCGGGAAGCTGGCCTGGTAGCCCTCGATGCCGTGGCAGCCGATGCACATGGCGTTCTTCTTCTCGCCGGCCGCGGCGTCACCCTTGACGGCTTGGGCCTGGGCCGCGGCGGCCGTGCCGGCCAGGGCGAACGCCACGCAGAGGGCACGGAGGGAGAAAGCCTGGATGTTCTTCATCGCCGGGTCGTTTTCGTTCGAGCGGTGGTTTGACGGGGTTGGCCGCGGGGGTGAACCTGCATGAATGGCCAGCCTTTGCGATTAGTCAACGATTATAGGGGCGCGCATATACTGGATCGAGACCCCCTCACCTCACGCCGCCAAGCCATGAAATTCGAAGGCACCGACAAGTACGTCGCCACCCCTGACCTGATGCTGGCCGTGAACGCGGCGATGACACTCAAGCGCCCGCTGCTGGTCAAGGGCGAGCCCGGCACCGGCAAGACCATGCTGGCCGAGGAAGCCGCCTCGGCGCTGGGCCTGCGGCTGCTGGAGTGGCACATCAAGAGCACCACCAAGGCGCACCAGGGCCTGTACGAGTACGACGCCGTGAGCCGCCTGCGCGACAGCCAGCTGTCCGATGTCGAAGGCTCGGACCGCGTCCGTGACATCCGCAACTACATCGTCAAGGGCGTGCTGTGGCAGGCCTTCGAGTCGGACGAGCCGGTCGCGCTGCTGATCGACGAGATCGACAAGGCCGACATCGAGTTCCCGAACGACCTGCTGCGCGAGATCGACCGCATGGAGTTCCATGTCTACGAGACGCGCGAGACCATCCGCGCCCGGCACCGGCCGCTGGTCTTCATCACCTCCAACAACGAGAAGGAACTGCCGGACGCCTTCCTGCGGCGCTGCTTCTTCCACTACATCAAGTTCCCCGACGCCGAGACGATGCACAAGATCGTCGACGTGCACTTCCCGAACCTGAAGAAGGATCTGCTCGCCGCGGCGCTGAAGAGCTTCTACGACGTGCGCGGACTGCCCGGCTTGAAGAAGAAGCCTTCCACCTCCGAGCTGCTGGACTGGCTCAAGCTGCTGGTGGCCGAGGACATCCCGGTCGAGGCGCTGCGCAGCCAGGACGAGAAAGTCAGCCTGCCGCCGCTGGTGGGCGCGTTGCTGAAGAACGAGCAGGATGTGACGCTGTTCGAGAAGCTGGTCTTCATGCAGCGGCACAACAGATGACATGCTGAACGTCCAACCGGTGGTGCTGGAGCGCGCGCCGATCCGGCTGGTGCCGTTGGGGCTTGCGCACGAAACAGGGCTGCAGCGCGCCGCCGCCGACGGCGAGCTGTGGAACCTGCGTTTCACCTCGGTGCCCGAGCCCACCGGTACGCGCGCCTACATCGAGCAGGCGCTGGCCGGGCGCGAGGCGGGGCATCGCTTTCCCTTCGCCGTGCTCGACGCGGCCAGCGGCGAGGTCGTCGGCTGCACCAGCTACCACGACATCGTGCCCGCGCTCGACCGGCTGGAGATCGGCTGGACCTGGTACGCGCGGCGCGTGCAGCGCAGTGCGGTGAACACCACCGCCAAGCTGCTGCTGCTGCAACACGCCTTCGACACGCTGGGCGCGCAGCTGGTGGGCTGGCGCACCGACAACTTCAACTTCGCGTCGCAGCGCGCCATCGAGCGCCTGGGGGCGAAGAAGGACGGTGTGCTGCGCCACCATGCGCTGCGCCGCGATGGCACCGTGCGCGACACCGTGATGTACAGCCTCACGGCCGAAGAGTGGCCCGAGGTGCGATCCCACCTGGCGTGGCAATTGGCACGGCCACGATAGCCCCCTCACCATGCCAAGAACGGAGCACGCATGGCCAAGAAGAAACTCGACATCGATGCGCTGTGGCAGATAGAGCGCCTGGGTGCCCCCAGCCTGTGCCCGGACGGCGCGCAGGCGGTGTGCTCGCTCAGCCGCTACGACATGGCCGAGAACAAGTCCAGCACCGCGCTGTGGCTGCTCTCCACGCTCGGTGGCCGGCCACGCCCGCTGACCCACTGCGGCGACAAGGACGGCCAGCCGCGCTTCAGCCCGCGCGGCGACCTGGTCGGCTTCGTCGCGAAACGCGAGCAGCAGGGCCAGAAGGACGAGACGCCCCAGTTCTACGTGATCGCGCCGGACGGCGGTGAGGCGCGCCGCGTCGGCCAGGTGGCCACCGGCATCGAGGCCTTCCGCTGGTTCCCGGATGGCCAACGGATCGCGTTCGTGTCCTGGGTCTGGCCCGGGTTGAAAGGTGCGGCCGCACAGGCGAAGCAGCACAAGGCCTTCAAGGACCGCAAGGAAACCGGCTACGCCACCAGCGAGGCCACCTACCGGCACTGGGACCACTTCGTGCCGCAGGGCCGCGTGGCCCGCCTGCACGTGCTGGACCTGGCCACCGGCAAGGCCACCGACCTGTTCGAGGGCACCGCCTTCGAGCTGACCCGTGCGGACCCGGATGCCGACAGCTTCGACATCTCGCCCGACGGCAAACGCATCGTCTTCGCCCACGACCCCTCGCCGCTGAAGCCGGTGGACGGCCGCTACGCGCTGGCCGAGATCGACCTGCGCAGCCGCCGGGTCAGCGAGCTGGCGCGCGACCCCGATTGGGATTTCGGCGCCCCCCGCTACAGCCCGGACGGCACCCGCGTGGCCTTCCTGGCTTCGCACCAAGGCCGCAAGCACACCATGCCCAGCCAACTGGCGGTCACGGCCCGGCAAGCAGGCCGCTGGGACGTCGTCAGCGCCGAATGGGACCACGAGGTCCATGCCCCGCTGCACTGGGAAGAAGACGGCGCCGCCCTGCTCTTCACCGCCGAGCAGCACGGCCGCACGCACCTGTGGCGCTTCGACCTGGCCGACCGCCGCGCCGAGGTGGTGGTGGCAGGCGGCACGCTGAGCAGCTTCGACAAGGCCGCCGGCACGCTGGTGACACTGGCCGATACTGCCGATCACCCGGCCCGGCTCACCGCCCACCTGCCCGGCGAGGAGCCGCGCCGCATCGAAAACTTCAACGACAAGCTGTTGGCCGGCTTCGATCTGGGCAGCCACGAGGAACGCTGGGTCACCGGCGCCCTGGGCGACAAGGTGCAGGTGTGGGTCTACTACCCGCCGGGCTTCGACAGGAAGAAGAAGTACCCGGTGATGCACGCCATCCATGGCGGGCCGCACACCGGCCCCGGTGACCACTGGCATTACCGCTGGAACTACAAGCTCTTTGCGTCGCAGGGCTATGTGGTGCTCAACGTGAACTACCACGGCTCCTCGGGATTCGGCCACGCCTTCCTCGACAGCATCACCCACCGGTGGGGCGAGCTGGAGCTGCAGGACGTGGAGGCCGCCACCGACTGGGCGCTCAAGCAGCCCTGGGCCGACAGGAAGCGCGTCTACGCCACCGGCGGCAGCTACGGCGGCTACATGGTCGCCTGGATGAACGGCCACGTGAAGCCCGGCCGTTATGCCGCCTACGTGTGCCACGCCGGCTGCTTCGACTGGACCGCCATGTTCGCCGACGATGCCTACGCCTGGCACTCCAAGGAGCTGGGTGCCTGGTACTGGGACGACCCGGCCCGCATCAACGCGCAGAGCCCGCACGCCTTTTCGGCCGCGATGAAGACCCCCACCCTGGTGATCCACGGCGCGCTCGACTACCGCGTGCCCGACCAGCAGGGCCTGGCCTACTACAACACCCTCAAGGCCCGCGGCGTCGAGGCCCGCCTGCTGTGGTTCCCCGACGAGAACCACTGGATCCTCAAGCCGCGCAACTCCAGGCTGTGGCACGAGGAGTTCTTCGGCTGGCTGAAGGCCCACGAGCCGGCTTCGCGCAAGGCGAAGTAGCTGCCGCGTGCCCGCCCGGCGGGTGGGGCCGGTACCCCGGCACCGGGTGCCCCATCTCAAGCGGAGGCCAAGCCCGCCGACACCACCCGATCACGGCCCAGCCGCTTGGCCGTGTAGAGCGCGGCATCGGCGCGCACCAGCAGGCGGGAGATCTCCTCGGCCGGGCCGTGCCATTCGGCCACGCCCACACTGACCGACAGCCCGATGCCGGGTGCCAGTTGCGGCCCGCGTTCGGTGGCCACGGCCTGGCGGATGCGCTCGGCCAGGGCCAGGGCCTGGGCAGCGTCCAGCCCGGGCAGCAGGGCCAGGAACTCCTCGCCGCCAAAGCGGGCCAGGCGGTCCACGTCGCGCAGGCCGCGCAGCATCACGCCGGCCACATGCTGCAGGGCCTGGTCGCCCACCGCATGGCCGAAGCTGTCGTTGATCAGCTTGAAATGGTCGAGGTCGAACATCAGCACGCTGAAGCGGTCGCCGGCACGGCGGCTGCGGTGCAGTTGCAGATCCAGCGCCTCCTGCATCGCGTGGCGGTTGTACAGGCCGGTCAGCGCGTCGTGGCGCGACAGGCGCCGCAGCTGGCCGACCAGGCGGTGGACCACCAGCGCCGCCAGCGTCGAGTGCATCACCATCACCAGCACCAGGTAGCTGAACGCCGACGCCACGTTCAGCCCACTGTGGGTGGTCATCTCGGTGGCCACCGAGTCGGGTGCCAGCACGGCGCGCGCCGCCCGGCTGAGGAACGCGAGGCTGCCCAGCGCGAGAGGCATGGCCAGCAGCCAAGGCAGACGCAGCTGCATCTCGTCGCGCGCATGGGCGTGCAACTCCAGCGCCGTGACGCCGTAGATCCAGCCGATCACCCCGAAGTTGATGCCCACCTGCAGCGGCCGCGTGGCCGGGTTCTCGGCCAGCGCGTAGGCCGCCGCCACCACCACCAGCGGGATCCAGCTGCGCGACCAGGACACCGGCCGGCCGATGAAGATGCGGATGCCGCGCTGCAGAATCAACGCCGCGGCGACGCCGCTGAGGATGCTCACCAGCGGCGGCGACTGGAGTGCCAGCGCCAGCAGCGTCCAGGTCAGCGCGCTCAGCCCGGCATAGGCGGACCAGTGCAGGATCGCCCGCCTCACCTCCGCGACCGACCAGACCCAGGCGCCGATGGCCCACACGACGGCCGCCACCGCCTGCATCGTGGCGGCCATCAGGAAGGCCACTTCGGTGGGTGAGAAGCCGGACATCACGGGCGTGCTCAGCGTCACTCGGCCGCGGGCAGCTCGACCCGGTCTCGCCCCGCCGCCTTGGCACGGTACAGGCACCGGTCGGCCCGCGCCAGGGCCGATTCGCCGGTGTCCGCCTGGCCGGCCAGGCTGAGCGCGACACCCACGCTCACCGTCACCCGGGCACCGCCGGGCGCTGCGCCGGTGGCGGTGGCCACCGCCTGGCGCAGGCGCTCGGCCAGCAGCGCGGCCCCGTGCAGGTCGGTCATGGGTGCCAGCACGCAGAACTCCTCGCCGCCCATGCGGGCCACGCTGTCGATCTGCCGCGCCGATTGGCGCAAGGCCGTGGCCACGCGGCGCAGGGCCTCGTCGCCCGCGGCATGGCCCAGCGTGTCGTTGACGCGCTTGAAGTGGTCCACGTCCACCAGCAGCAGGGCCCAGCCCGGCGCGCCACGACGCACCCGCCCCAGCTCGGCGTCGATGGTGCCCATCATGGCGCGGCGGTTCATCAAGCCGGTCAGGCTGTCGTGGCGGGAGAGATGCTGCAGGCGCCGCACCAGGCGCACGAGCACCATGTAGGCCAGCGACATGTTGAGCAGCACGGCCAGGCCGGTCAGCGCGAACAGCGCCGCCAAGTTGACGCTGGTGTTGGCCGTCATCAGCAGCTCACCCTCCTGGGGCGGGAACGCCACCATGCGCACCAGCCGCCAGACGAACAGGCCGGCCGCCAGCAGGAAGGGCATGCTCACCACCGTGGTGACGGCGGCGCCGAACTCGGCCAGCAGCGGGCGCCCGTTGGCCAGGAAGGCGCGCAGCAACACGGCCGCCGTGCAGGCCGAGACCATCGCGGCCCGCCAGAGCGGGTTCAGGCCGACCAGCATGTCCGCTGCGGTGACGAGCACGAGCGCACCGAAGGCCACGCTGTCCATCCACAACGGGGCCGGGCGTCCCAGGAACAGGCCGACGCCCCGCCCGGCGGCCACGAAAGCCGCCAGGACCAGCAGGTTGCTGGCCCCCACCGACCAAGCGTCACGCGGGCTCGACTCGAACATCCCGAACAGCGCCGCCAACTGGCCCAGCGCGCAGAAGACCGACCAGTGCAGGGCCGGCCCGCGCGACAGGCCCAGCATCACGGCGGCCATCCACCAGCCGGCGCCGATCAGCGCGAGCAGCATGGCGAGCACGACGAGAACGCTGTGGGTGGCTTCCATCCCTGGGGCCGGTGGCAAGGTTGCGGGCATGTTAAGGCCGGCCGGCGTTGGCGCAATGTGGCACCATCGACCCTCAGCTTCCCCACCACCCCGCCCCGGCCATGCTCACCGATTTCTTCTTCACCCTGCGCGCCGCCAAACTGCCGGTGTCGGTGAAGGAGTACCTGACCCTGCTGGAGGCCCTGAAAGAAGGCGTGATCGGCCCCTCGATCGACGACTTCTACTTCCTCGCCCGCACCACGCTGGTCAAGGACGAAGCCCACTTCGACAAGTTCGACCGCGCCTTCTCCGCCTACTTCAAGGGCGTGGAGATGCTCACCGACTTCGGCAAGGAGATCCCGCTGGAGTGGCTGCAGAAGATCCTGGAGAAGGAGCTGAGCCCCGAGGAAAAGGCCGCCATCGAGAAGATGGGCTGGGACGAGCTCATGGAGACGCTGAAGAAGCGCCTCGAGGAGCAGAAGGAGCGCCACGAGGGCGGCAGCAAGTGGATCGGCACCGGAGGCACCAGCCCCTTCGGCCATGGCGGCTACAACCCGCAGGGCATCCGCATCGGCGGGCCGGGCAAGAACCGCAGTGCCGTCAAGGTCTGGGACCAGCGCGCCTACAAGGACTACGACGATTCTCTGGAGCTCGGCACCCGCAACATCAAGGTCGCCCTGCGCCGCCTGCGCCGCTTCGCCCGCGAGGGCTCCGAGCTGGAGCTGGACCTGGACGACACCATCCACTGCACCGCCGCCAACGCCGGCATGCTGGACATCAAGATGGTGCCCGAGCGCCACAACAAGGTGAAGGTGCTGCTGCTGATGGACGTGGGCGGCACGATGGACGAACACATCCACCGCGTGGAAGAGATCTTCAGTGCCGCCAAGAGCGAGTTCAAGCACCTGGAGTTCTATTACTTCCACAACTGCGTCTACGACTTCATGTGGAAGAACAACCGGCGCCGCTACGCCGAGAAGTCACCCACCTGGGACGTGATCCGCAAGTACAACAAGGACTGGCGCCTGATCTTCGTCGGCGACGCCACCATGAGCCCGTACGAGATCCTGCAGCCCGGCGGCAGCGTCGAGTACAACAACGAGGAGCCCGGCGCCGAATGGCTGCAGCGGCTGACCCACGCCTTCCCCAAGTACGCCTGGATCAACCCCGAGCCGCAAGGCGTGTGGCAGTACCGGCAAAGCATCTCGATCGTCCAGCAGCTGGTGCAACAGCGCATGTTCCCGCTCACCCTCGCCGGGCTCGAAGGAGCGATGCGCCTGCTCAGCAAATGAGCCGTCACGCCATCTGGGCCGGCCTGCTGCTGGTGCTGGCCGGCGCCACGCCAGCCTGGGCCCAGGACGCCGAGGCCACTCCCCGGGCGCCGGTGCTGAGCATCACCGCGCCGGACGACCTGCGCGGCCTGTTGCAGCGCCACCTCGATCTCGCCCGCGCCATCGCCGACCAGAACGCCGCCGCCGCGCCGGCCCAGGCGCCAGCCGGCTCGGCGTCGGCACCGCTGTCCACTATCGAGATCACCGAGGTCGAGTGGTCGCGCCTGATCGCCGCCGCGCCAGCCCAGGCCCGCAGCCTGGTGCAGGCCGAGGGCTATTTCGCCGCGAAGGCCCATGTCGAGCGCGACGGCGCCGAGGTCCGGCTGACGCTGGAGCCTGGCCCCGCGGCCCGGGTGCGCAGCGTGGTGCTGGATTCGCAGGGCGAGCTCGGCGAGGCCGTCGAGCGCGGCGACCCCGCGGCGAGCGCGCTGCTGAGGTCGCTGCAGGCCGCCTGGCCACTGGGCCCGGGCGCGCACTTCCGCAATGGCGACTGGTCCGCCGCCAAGAACGCCCTCATCGCCCGCCTGCGCGCCGAGGGCTATGCCAGCGCCACCTGGAGCGGCACGGCGGCCGAGATCGGCGAGGCCGAGGCTGGCGCCGCGCCTCAGGTGCGCATCTTCGTGGTCGCCGACAGCGGCCCGCTGTACCGTGCCGGGCCACCGGAGCAGATCGCGGTCAGCGGGCTGGTCCACCACGGGGTGGACCGGGTTCGCGCCCTGGCCGGCTTGGCCGAAGGCGCACCGCTCAGCGAGACGCGCCTGCTCGACTACCAGGAGCGCCTGCTGCGCACCGGCCTGTTCGACCAGGCCGCCGTCAGCCTGGACCCGGACGCCGCGCTCGCCGGCCAGGCCCGCGTGCTGGTGCAGCTGAAGGAGGCCGCGCTGCAGGGCGCCACGCTGGGCGTGGGCTACAGCGCCAACACCGGCCCGCGAGCCACCGCCGAGTACGTGCACCGCCGGGCCTTCGGCTTCGCCGCCACGGCGCGCAACAAGGTCGAGTACGGCCGTGACCGCCAGGCCTGGGACGGTGAGATCTCCACCCACCCCAATGCCGCGATGCAACGCTTTCTGCTCGGCGGCACCTACGAGCTGTTGAAGACAGACACCGACCAGGTCATCTCGCAGCGCGCGCGCATCGGCCGCTCGGAAGACCTGCCCGGCCTCGAGCGCCTGGCCTACACCGAGTTCGAGCGGGCCAACGAATGCGAGCTGGTCAACGAGCACACCGCCAACTGCGTGACCCTGCGTGCGGTGTCGCTGAACCTGCACCACACCTGGCGGCGGCTCGACAACGCGGTGCTGCCCACCCGCGGCTACGCGCTGAACCTGCAGGTGGGCGGCGGCCAGGCCACCGGCACCGCCGACTGGAAGGCGCCCGAGGACCGCCCCCGCACCGGCCCCTTCGGCCGCCTGTACGGCCGCGCCACCGGCTACCTGCCGCTGGGCCAGGATTGGCACGCCGAAGGCCGGCTCGAACTCGGTGGCGTGCTCACCCGCGCCAGCATCCTGGTGCCCGATTCGCAGCGCTTCCGTGCCGGTGGCGACGATTCCGTGCGCGGCTACCCCTATCGCACGTTGGCCCCCTTGACCGACAAGGGCGCCGTCACCGGCGGCCGGCTGCTGTTCACCGCCAGTGCCGAGGTGGCCCACCCCGTCTCGCGCAACATGCCCTCGGTCTGGTGGGCCAGCTTCATCGACGCCGGCCGCGCCGCCGACAGCGTGCAGGACCTGAAGCCTGCCCTCGGCTACGGCGTCGGCGTGCGCTGGCGCAGCCCCGTGGGCCCGCTCAAGCTCGACTGGGCCTGGGGCCAGGAGCTGAAGGCGTCGCGCATCCACCTCAGCGTGGGCATCGCCTTCTGATGGCCGAACCGCACACGCCCGCCCCCACCCGGCCTCGGGCCTGGCGCCGGTGGGTGCTGGCCGGGCTGGCCGGTGCCACCCTGCTGGCCGGCACGGCCGCCTGGCTGGTTCGCAGCGAGAGCGGCGCCGCCGCCTTGCTGGCGCGTGTGCCCGGCCTGCGGGCCGAGGGCGTGCAGGGCAGCCTGCTCGGCGGCGACCTGTCGATCAAACGGCTGCAACTGGACATCTCCGGCAGCCTCCTCACCCTCGACAAGGTGCAGGTCGTCGGCCTGGAGACCGCCTTTCGGTTCGGCTTGGCGCCGGGCGCGCCGCGTTGGGGGCTTCAGGTGAAGTCCCTGAGTGCTGAATCCGCCCGTTGGCAATCCGGCCCCTCCACCGGGACGGCCTCGGCGCCCACGGACCTTCACCTGCCGCTGGCCCTGGACCTGGCGGCACTGCACCTGGCCCGACTGCAGATCGACGATCTGCCCCCGTTGCGCGGGTTGCACGGCCAGTTGGCCCTCGGCGACGCCGGCGGCACCCGCCACCGCCTCCAATCCCTGCGCTGGGCCAGCGACCGCGCGCACGGCGAGATCCATGGCGAAATCGGCACGGGCGGGGCGCTGCCAGTGCAGCTCGACGCCACCGTGAACAGCCTCGACGGTGCCGCCACCGCCTGGCAGGCGCAGCTCGCGCTGAAGGGCCCGCTGGCCCGCCCGCAGGCCACCGCGCGCCTGTCCGGCCCCGGGGCCAACGCGCCGGCACTCGATGCCGAGGCCACGCTGGCCCCCTTCGCGGCCTGGCCGCTGGCTGCGCTGGACTTGCGCACCCGCGAGCTCGATCTCGCGGCGCTGCACGCCAGCGCCCCGCGCACCCGCCTGCGCGGCACAGTGAAGATCCTCACCCATGGCTTGGCCGCAGAGGCCCAGGCCGACGCGGTGATCGACAACGATGCCCCGGGCCGCTGGGACGCCGGCCAACTGCCCATCCGCCACCTGCAGCTCAGCGCGCGCGGCCAGCCGCAGTCGCTGGGCCGGCTGACGCTGCAGGCCCTGGTGGTCGAGCTCGGCGGCGAAGCGGCCGGCGGGCGGCTGAGTGGCGGCGGCGACTGGCTCCCCGAAGGCGGCAGCCAGGCCCTGAACCTGACCCTGCGGCTCGACGCGTTGCGGCCGGCCGCGCTCGACCGCCGGCTCCCGGCCATGAGCCTCTCCGGCCCGCTCACCGTGCAACTGCGCGGCCTGCCGGCACTCGACGCCACCGCCACCGCCACCACACCGGTGGCCACCGTCACCGGCACGCTGGACGGCCGCCTCGATGCGCCCCGTGCTGGTGCCGCGACCCCGGCGGTGCAACTCGTGGTCGACGCCGACCTGAGCCGGCAGGCCCTGGTGCTGCGCCAGGCCCGGGCCACCGCCGGTGACGCCAGCGCCACCCTGGCCGGTGAGCTGGGCTTCGGCCCGGGCGCCGGCGGCCTGCCGCTGCAGTGGAAGGCCCAGGGCCGGCTGCAGGCGTTCGATCCCCTGCTCTGGTTCCCCGGCGCGGCACCGGCCGGCCCGCGCGGGCCGACGCGGCTGAATGCCCAGCTCGACGGTGGCGGCCGCATCACCGAGCCGGTCTCGCTGCGCGGCTGGGCCGGCCAGGTGGCCGTGCAGCTGCAGCCCAGCCAATGGACCGGCGTGCCGCTGCAAGGCGAGCTCAACGCCAGCCGCGTGGAGGGCCGTGCCGCCACCGTGGCGGCGCGCGCCGAGGCCGCCGGCAACCGGCTGGCCCTTGACCTGCAAGATGCCAGCGACGGCCTCGCCGGCCAGGCCACCGCCACGCTCGACGCCCCGGCGCTGGCAGCGCTGGCGCCGCTGTGGGCCAGCCTGCCGGAGCCCCTGCGCACCTGGCTGCCACGCGGCGGCACCGCCCAGGGCCGGGCCACCGGAAAGTGGCCCGCCGACACGCCCGCCGCCACCGAGTGGCAGGCCGAGCTGAAGGCCAGCGGGCTGCAGAACCCCCGCTGGCGCGCCGACACCGTGACTGCCCAGGCCCAGGGCCGAGGCTGGGGGGATGACGCACTGTCCGCCACGGTCGACGGCGCCCGGCTGGAGTCGGATGGCGCCAAGCTCGACACCCTGCATGCCGAGCTGCGCGGCAGCCTGCGTGAGCACCAGTTCAGCCTGCAGGCCGCGAGCCCGTTGCGCCCACCGGCTTGGGCCGAGAGCCTGCTCGGTGCCCATGCCGGCAGCGGCAGCCGAGTGCAACTCGCTGCCAGCGGGCGCTGGCTGCCGGAACCCACCGGCGCCGGCCGATGGGAGGGCCGCGTCGCCCGCCTGCAAGGGCAGGCCGGCGACGGCTCCGGCCAGCCCTGGCTGGCCGCGCAGGACCTGCTGCTGCGCCTGGCCTGGGACCCCCAGGGTCGCGTCACGCTGGCCCAGGCCGACCCGGGCCGCGTGGCCTTGCCCGGCACCGCACTGCGCTGGAGCGAGGCCAGCTACCGCACCACCCCTGCCAGCAGCACGCCGCGGCTGGCGCTGAAGGCCCAGATCGAACCCTTCGAGCTGGCGCCTTTGCTGGCCCGCGCCCAGCCGGAGCTGGGCTGGCGCGGCGACCTGGTGCTGGGCGGCGAGATCGACATCCGGGCCGACGAGCGCTTCGACGCCGACATCGTCTTCGAGCGGCAGAAGGGGGACCTCAGCGTGGCAGACGACGTGCGAAACAGCGCCACGCCGCACCGCCCGCTGGGCTTGAGCGACCTGCGCCTGGGCCTCGCCGCGCATGGCGGCACCTGGCACTTCACCGCGGGACTGGCCGGCCGCCAGCTGGGCGAGATGGCCGGCGTGGCCACGGTGCACACCAGCCCGGCCGCCTCATGGCCAGCGGCCGACGCGCCGATGGACGGCACCTTCCAGCTCCACGTGGCGCAGCTGGCGGCCTGGGGCGGCTGGGTGCCGCCGGGCTGGCGCCTGGGCGGAGACCTGCAGAGCGCGGCCTCGATCGGCGGGCGCTGGGGTGCGCCAGAGTTCAGCGGCAAGCTGGTCGGCCGCGGCCTGGAGATCCGAAATGCCCTTCAGGGCGTGCAGTTCAAGGACGGCGACGTCGAGATCAGCCTCAAGGGCGACAAGGCCCAGATCGAGCGGTTCGAATGGCACGGTGGCGAAGGCGGCCTCCTGCAGGTGACCGGCGGGGCCACGCTGGGCAAGGCGCCCGAGGCGCAGCTGCAGCTGAAGGCCGAGCGCCTGCGGGTGCTGGGCCGCATCGACCGCCGGCTCGTCACCACCGGCCAGGTCAGCCTGCTGCTGCGCCCGCGGTCGGCCGTGCTGAGCGGCCAGATGCAG
Source organism: Vitreoscilla sp. (assembly GCA_018780145.1). GTDB lineage: Bacteria > Pseudomonadota > Gammaproteobacteria > Burkholderiales > Burkholderiaceae_C > Ideonella. The sequence goes on from JADMKA010000081.1 coordinate 29,702, forward strand.
GTCGACGAAGGACTGTTCGATTTCAGCCGTGGCGACGCGCCGACGCTGGACGACGACGTGGTGTTCGCCGGGGCGCCGGCTGCGTCGGCACCGGCCGCCGAGCCCGGCACACCCGAGGGCGAAGCCGCCGTGCAGCGCCCCTTCAGCACCCAGCTGGATGTGACACTGGGCCTCGGCTCGGCTCTGCGCGTCAAGGGCCGCGGGCTGGAGACGCTGCTGCGCGGCGACCTGCGCATCACCAACCCCGGCAACCGGCTGGCCGTGCGGGGTGACGTCAACACCGAGCGCGGCACCTACCGCGCCTATGGCCAGAAGCTGGAGATCGAGCGCGGCCGCCTGTCCTTCACCGGCCCGGTGGACGACCCGCGGCTGGACATCCTCGCGGTGCGGCCGAACCTCGATGTCGTGGTCGGCGTGGCCGTCACCGGCACCGCGCTGAACCCGCGCGTGCGCCTGACCAGCGAGCCCGAGATGAGCGACACCGACAAGCTCTCCTGGCTGGTCATGGGCCGCGCCTCGGAGGGCCTGGGCCGGGCCGATTCCGCGCTGTTGCAGCGCGCGGCCGTGGCCCTGCTGGCCGGTGAAGGCGAGGCGCCGACCGACGCCTTCCTGGCCAACATCGGCCTGTCGGATTTCGGGGTGCGGCAGACCGGTGAAGGCGCCGAGCAGACCACCACAGTCTCGCTCGGCAAGCAGCTCTCGCGGCGCTGGTACCTGGGCTACGAACGCAGCGTCAACGCCACCGTCGGCACCTGGCAGCTGATCTACCGCATCGCCCAGCGCTTCACGCTGCGCGCGCAATCCGGCGAGGACAGCGCGCTCGACCTGATCTGGACCTGGCGCTGGGATTGAGTCCTTCCCTGGCGCAGCCTGGTGACGCAGAATCGGGCGGCCCATACGCCACGCCCCCAGCGTCACCGAGGATCACTGATGCACGCCTCCGTCTGGTTTCGATGCCTCGCCATGGCCCTGGTGTGCGGCGCCGCTGGCGCCCCGATGGTGGCGGGCGCCGCTTCCTGCGACGGCGCGCCGCTGCCCGGCGTCGGCGGAAAGAACGTCAAGGCCTGGAAGCTGGCCGACGGCGGCATCGCCGCGTTCTCCGGCATGAACATCAACATCGACGGCTACGGCAAGGCCTACCACCCACGCAACCGCGAGGCCGGCGCCGTTCTGCACCTGTGCGTGGGCGCCCGCATCTGGCTGCCCGACGGCAGCAGCTACGAAGGCTCAGATCCGCCCTCCAACTGCACCGGCAAGTTCATGACCGACATGGCCAAGATCGCCGCCGCCGGCTGGACGGACCCGAGTGTGGGCGCGGTGGAGTGGTACGGCGTGGCCGCCGAAGGCTCGGTGAAGATCGCCGGGCGCACCATCAACGGCGTCAAGCCGCTGCTGCAGAAAGACGGCTCGGGCTTTTACGTTTCGCCCACCTCGCTGGTGGACAGGAACGTGCCCGACAACGCCGACCAACGCCGCTACCCGAACCCCTTGCGCGTCCCCTCGGCCGTGCTGCCGCGCACGGTGGCACAGCAGGGCATCAAGCTCGGCAGCTTCGGCGTCGCCATCCACGGCAAGACCCAGAAGGCCGTGCCGTTCGTGGTGGGCGACGGCGGGCCGAAGATCGGCGAGGGCAGCCCGGCACTGGCACGCCAGGTCTCGGGCATGCCCTTGAGCGACGAGATCACCATCAAGACCCGCTATGCCGGCCAGGTGGACAAGCCCGAGGTGCTGTGGGTCTTCTTCGGCGGCGAAGCCCTGCCCTACGACCACCAGAAGGAAGGCGACGTGGCCGCGAACGCCCAGGCCACGTTCGAGCGCTGGGGCGGAACTTCGCGCCTCGCGCAGTGCCTGCAGTCCGTGCCGCGGCCCTGAGGGCACCGCTACTCCGTTCCCGCCTCCGCAAGCGATTGACACTTCAATCGTGTGGGCGTCGAAACGCCCCCACTGAGTCTGGCCTGAAGGGGCGTGCATTCACGCCGCCGCAGTCCTAAAGGATGCGGATGCCGGGCAGGCACAGGGCGCGTACAACCCGGGACGCGAATTGACGCAGAAGAGGCGCACCATGAAACCTGCTGCCATCTGGCTGATCCTGGCCTGCATCTGGCTCCTGTGCCACGTGTGGCTGCTGCCCTTGACGAAGCGCAGCTGGCTTGCCGCCACCATGCGCGGCAAGCTCGCGCGCGCTGGAACCCTCGTCGTGCTGGAGAAGCTGCATGAGCTGGCGGCCATCGGCGTGATCGCCATCAGCGCGGTGGTGGTGCTGACGTGGATATGCGCATGGCTTGCCACCGGGTCAACCGGGGCACCGCAGGCCGTCCTCGCAACGGCCACCTCGGTCTATGAGGCGACCAAGAACGTGGGGGAGCAGTACGGCACCGTGCTCGGCGTCCTGGCCCTGGGCGGTGCGGTGATCTCACTCTGGCTGGCCGCACGCCATGCCCGGCGCTGCGTCTCGCAGGCCTGGGTTGCCGGTGCCGAGGCCATGCACAAGCGGCTCATCGAGGATCCGGCGGTGCTGGCGTCGGTGCGCCAGCAGGCCGAGTTGCGCCCGGCCGTCGAGCGCATTGACGAGCTCGCCGCCCGATTGGCAGGGGGCGACAGCGACGCGGGCCCGCCATTGACCGATGCGCAACAACGCGACGCACATGAGGAGATCTCACGACTGCTCTCCGTGATCGCCATCGAGCTGGCACAGAAGGAGATCGGCTTCGAAGACGCCCTGGCCCGCGCGACGCTGGGCGATGCCCAGCCAAGCCGGTGGACGCGGCTCATGCGCATGTTGGCGAGCGAGCAGCTCGGCAAGGACCTCGGATTCATCAAGAAGCCGCTGTCGCGTGTGACCACCGGGCTGTTGGTGGTCTCGCTGATCGGCTGGAGCGCCGAGCCGCTGGCGAACAGCCTGCAACTCGCCGTGAACAATCTGCGTGTCAACGTGCTGGACCAGCAGGTGCAACGCGAGCTGGGCGAGGCGATTTCGAAGGCGCCTCCGCCGCGAGCCGACGAGCCCATGTCCGCGGAGTCATCGGCAGGTGCGGTTCACACGGCACAGTCAGCTACGCGCCTGCTGGCTCGGGCGGCCACGCGGGATCTCGCGCGCAGCGGCTTGCTGGACCGCATGGCGAGAGTCGAGCGCTCGTTCGCGAACGAGGCGGAGTTCGTCCGAAACGCGATCTCGGACCAGCACTTCGCGGCCGGCACCGCACCCGACAGTGTGACCAAGGTCCGCGAGGAGGTTGCCAAGTCGGTCACGCAACCGTCTGCAAAGGCGCCAGCAGCGGCGATCACCGAGGAGGCTCTGGCGCGGGAAATCGGGCCCAGCATCGAGCGCTTTCAGGCGGAGCAACCAGGACGATTTCAACGCTGGGCCGTCGCGATTGAGCGGCGCTACGCCAACCCCGTGGGCGCACTTGACGCCCAGGGCAAACTGATAGAGCAGGTCGTGGATGCAGCATTCGACGAACTCGGTCGCACGCCAAGTTCCGAAGTCGAAAGGCAAGCCCAAACGCTGGCCAAGGACTTCGGCAAGGAAGCTGTCAAGACCCTGGCGAGGTCACGAGCCAAGGTCTTGGTGACTGATGCGCTCATCGGATCCGTCCGGCCCGAGGTGGATGCTGCGGCGAAGCAGTTCGTCTTCGAGTCGTCGTCGGCCACGCGAAGGTTCGTGGAAGGTCTCGCTGCCGCGGAGGGCCAGGGCTGGACGAACTCAGCCGCCTATCAGCGTGAGGTGAAATCGGTTCAGGCGGTGGCAGAGAAGGTGGCCGCCTTGCACGAACCGGAGGCACGCGCGGCACTACAAGAACGCCTTGGTGGCTATGACAGACTGTTTCCGCGGGACCTGCCCGGCGCCCTGCCACCAGCCGGTGAAACACCCGGATTCGGGTCGGCTGGCGGTGGCGGTGGCGGTGGCGGTGGGGGTGGCGGTGGTGGAGCCCAACGTGCCAGCCCCGGCGGCGGGCACGGCTTTGCGCAGTCACGGGCCACGAGCTTCCACCTCGCCTCGCGCAGCTTCCGTGTGCGCGGTGTCCTGATCGGCCAGGACTTGAAGGCCGGTGGTGTCACCGCCGACGGATTCGACTGGACTCTCCGACCCGCCCAAGGCGAAGCACCGACTCGGCTCACGCTGAAGGTTCGGCAGAACGAACGCTGGGTGGCGCTCGGCGACTTCGATGCTGGTGTCGTCAATCAGGCGCTTCGATACGCCTCGGACAAGCGTGTCGTGGCAACAACCATCACACCCGGCGACGGTAAGGTCATCGGGCGCATCACCTACCTGCACCCGGTGCTGGCCGACACGCCGCTGGGCTGCCGGGTCGTCGAGGCGGACCGGTTCATCGACACCTTCTCCTTTCGCAACCGCACGCAAGCCCCCGCCGCAGGTCTGGCCGTGTTGGCTTCCGACCGCGTACAGATGGGTCAGTGGATGAGCTGGGTCGAGTTGACCGAGGCCCTGGCTGGCCTGCGCGCGGGCCAGGCCTGCCCGCGCGAGGACCTGGGGCGGCTGATCCGAACCCGCAAACTGGGCGCGGTGCATTTCTCGCCTGGCATGCAGCAGGCGCTGGATGCCTTCATGGCCACCGAGGACAAGAAGGACCCGGATTCGACGCGCGTGCTGCGCACCGCGCTCGCCTGCTCGGCCGGCGACGATACGGCGTTCGTCGGCTGCTTGTGTGAGAAGGCGTCTGGCCGCGGCCTGCCGTCCACGTACTGGTTCCCCGAGGATCACACCTCGCAGTTCCGCGAACGCAACACGTCGGCTGGGCCTGGCTGGGCCTGGATGCAACGCTCCGCCACCCGCCTGGACCACGTCGACCTGTGGGTACACACGACGTTTTCGCTCCGCGATGCGAGCCGCCAGGGCATGGAGATCGACGAATCCACCGCCTCGGCGGTGGACTTCCCAAAGGCGCAGTTGGCGTCCCTGCGCCAGCAGGTGGCCGAGCAGTTGCCCGCCTACCTGCGAGAGCAGCTTGGCAGCCCAACGTATGACGAGTTCATGGCGCCGCTGGAGGATTTCATCCTTCTGCAACGGCTGTTTCGTACCGCTCTGGCCGGTGGTCTCGGCCGGCAGTTCCCGGTGTCCCTGTTGGTCAAGCTCGAACGCGAGACGCGCCGCTACGTGCCGCAACAGCCGACGATCCGCTGGGAGCCAGCGTCGCAGGGCGCTGAGTTCCATCAGGTGTTGAAACAAGCCGATGCTGAAGCGGAACGCAGCTACCAGCGGTGGCGTCAAGACATGGCTGATCGCATGGCCACGCGACGGCCGATGTGCGACCAGGCGTCGCGCTGATGGTGGGGCGGTACGCTCGTCCGGCCCGAACGCAATCGACAACGCAGCATTCGCATGGCCACATTCAAAGCCAAGCCGCCTGAGCGTTCGAACTTGATCCCCGCGGCCAACACATCCATGGGACAGGCGCTTGTTGGCCTGCTTGCGCGCCTGAAGCCATTTCGAGAGGTCGTGCTGCTTGTTCCCACGCTGGCCGCCGGCGGCCTCGCACTTCATGACTACTTCGCGACGCGGACGGAGGTCTCGATCCTGAGCTGCAGGTCAGACGCCGATATCGCAGCCCTCGACTGCAAGTTGGAAATGGATCGGCTGGTGATCAGCATCGCGGAACTTGAGATGAGGCGGGGTTCGAAGCCGCTCGATTCCAAGGCCTCACCCAGTCCTGAGATGTTGGCCGCCACGGCCAACGATGTGGCACTGGGCTTGCAGTTGGATGCTGCGCGGGCCGAGTACAAGATCGCGGAGGAGAAGCGTCGTACGGCACACCAGAGACTGAGGCCCGACATCTGCGAGGAACTTGCCAAGCGCAAGGAAAGATTCGCGGCACTGGGCTCATGCTCCAAGCGATAGCTTCAACGGCTCAGGCGCCGACGTGCACGATGAGTGCATCCCGCACGACCTCGCCACTGGTCAACACATCGGCACGCAGGCCGTTCCCGGCCTTGAGACTCGGATCAGAACGAGTCCAGCATGGCCTGCAGTTTGGCCAGGTCGCTCTGGGTGGGTGCCTTGGCCTGAAGCTCCCAGGGGTCGGACAGCAGGTTGTGCGACCACTGCTCCCCTTGTGCCGAGCCGCCCTGGCGGCCGACGACCACCTTGCGGTCCGGGAAGCGCAAGCCATCGAAAGCTGGTGTGCCGGGGCCGTCCTTCGCGTGGCAGATGGGTGCCGCTTCCCGGAATGCCGCCTTTCCGTTCAGCAGGGTGGGCACGAAGGACTGGCCGTCGACCCTGCGCCGCATCGAGGCGCCCGCCAGCTCGCACAGGAAGGGCGCCATGTCGATGTTCGAGACGGCCTGCAGGCGTTGATCGCCGTCGGGCGCGCCGGGGTAGCGGATGCGCAGCAGGTTGTTCAAGGAGTCCTCGAACGAGGTGCCCTTGTCCTGCAGGCCGTAGGCGCCGTAGATGTGCGAGTTGTCGGTGGCCACGATGATGACGGTGCGCTCCAGCAGATTGGACCGGACGAGCTCGTCGATGATGTCCTTCAAGCCTTCATTGACTGCCATCAGGGCCCGCAGAGCCCGCCGGTGCTCGTAGTGAATGGCATCCACGTCGAGCGGGGCATCCCTTTGCGCCTTGCCCAACCAGGGCATCTGGTCCTGCGGCCCGGTGTCGAAGTTCGGCGGGTCGATCAAGGGCACGTCGGTGTTCTCGTAGCGGGCCGGGGGTACGGGGGCGGTGCCGCCGTCGGTGTGGGGCGCGTTCGGTGCCCAGTACACCGCCCAGGGGCGGCCGGGCCGGTTGCGCTCGTTGTCCTTGATGAAATCGATGATCTGAAAGCGATTGACGTCGGTCAGGTAGTCGGTGTCGCGGTCGTTGGTGTCACGCGAGCCGTAGTTGGTGGGCTTGCCGTTGTCGTTGAGCACGTAGTTGAAGTAGCTGGGTTCGCTGACCAGCATGTGGAAATCGTCGAAGCCGGCTGGCACCTTGGTGGTGGACCCGAAGTCGACGCCCCAGCCGTTGATCAGCTTGCCGTAGCCGCCGCAGCGGTAGCCGGCCCGTTGCAGCGCAGTCACCCAGGTGTTGCGCAGGTCGAGCCGGTGGCCGCTCTGGTTGTCGACCACACCGTGGTGCTGGCTCACCAGGCCGGACAGCGTCGCGGCCCGCCCTGGCGCGCACAGCGGGTCGTTGCAACTGGCGTTGGGATAGCTCAGCCAGCTGCCCTGGTAGCCGTTGGACACCACGGGGAAGGCGTTTTCCGTCTCGCTGTATGAATTGCGTGGGCCGTCATCGGTGAGAACGAAGACGATGTTCGGCGTGAAGCCCAGCGGCAGCCGGGCTGCTTGGGCCGACGGGCTCATGCCCAGCGCGGCGGCCATGGTGCTGGCCATGCCGCTGGCGAGTACCGTGCGGCGGCGTGTGCCGGCTGAGACGTTGGGGTCGAACGTGGGCTTGGTCATCAAGGGGGCGGGAGTGCGGTCGAGGGGAGAAGACCAGTATGGGTGGTCGCCCCCTCTGCCGCCTGCGTGTGAACGCAAGGTGTGTAAGCCCCGGTGCGCCGTGCCAAGGGCCTCGGCCCGAACCGCTCAGTGCAGGATATCCAGCCCCGGCATCCCGGCCCGGCCTTCGAGGCACTGCCATAGGTACACCGCCAGCCCGGGGTCGCCGGTCCACAAGGTGTGCCGGCCCTGCCCGTGCTGCGCGCGCGCACGATCGCTCTGTGCCACGGCATGCATGGCGAAGGCCCGCGCCCTGGCCAGCCACAGGGCGTCGCCGGTTCGGTGGTAGAGGGTCAGAAAGGCCTCGCCGTTGCCCGCCGTGCCATGGCACAGGCCCGCGCCCTTGGCCAGCGGGCCGGCGCGCCAGATGGCCTCGCCCGCGCCGACCAGCATCGCGTCCATCTCGGCAGAGCGGCCGGCCGGGAAATGCGCCAATGCGGTCACGATGCCGGGGGCGCCATGGCACCACTGCATCAGCACGGCAGGTCGTCCAGGCCTGGGCGTGACGGTGCTCACCTTGAAGTTGACGGCGCCGTCTTCCACCAGGGCGAAGAACTTCAGCGCCCGCAGGCAGCGTTCGTGCAAGAGCTCGACACGCGCCGCATCCAGCACCGCCGCCCCGCGCAGCAAGGGGTAGACGTTGCCGGCAAAGCCGTGGCCGGCACCGGCGTACTGCACCACCTGGCCGTACATGTCCTGCGTCCAGAGATGACACTGCGCGGCATCGTCGTGGAGCCAGGTGCGCCACAGTTGCTCGACGTTGTCCAGGAACAGCCCGCGCCAGCGCGGCTCGCCGGTGGCCTCCCACAGATCCCAGGCCGCGACCATGGTGCCGGGCGCGGCCCACAGCGCCTCGTTGGTGGGGTTGGGGATGTTCGCGCGGACCACGTCGAACAAGGCGTCGGCCGCCTGCGCCGACCCGGTCAACTGCCACTGCACGAGCAGGATGCCGGCCTCGCCGAGGTAGTAGGAGGGCACCACCGAGCCGGTGTCCGGGTCGGCGCGGTAGGCGGAGAGCGCCGCGTCGATGGCCCGGGCCGGATCGCGGCCCAGTTGCACCACGCCCTGCCGCTGCAGGAACCACAGCGCCCACCAGACACCGGCGCTTCCGAGATACAGGCTCTTGAACCCGGTGCGGGGGCTTTCGCCTTCATCGTCCTGCGGGTGCAGTGGCCAATGGCCTTCGGGCAGGAGGTTCTTCTCCGTGTCTCGGACGATGGTGCGGATGGCCTCCCGGGCACGGGTTTCGTCCCAGGCGGTGTCGCACAAGGCCTCGTGGCGGTCGGGATCGAACAGCATGGCGGGCTCCCCTCAGAACAAGGCGGTATGGTCGCCGCGGTAGCCGCGGCCCGGCGACTGTGGCAACCTCGCGCTCGCATGAAGCACGCCGGCCCCCACACCCTGAACCAGCTGAGCACCCTGCTCGCCCAGCTGCGGCAACTGCCCGGCCTGGTCGAACGGCGGCCCGGTATTTTCTACTGCAAGTCCGCCGCCTACCTGCACTTTCACGACGACCCGGCGGGTGTGTTCGCCGACGTGAAACTGGGCAGCAAGGGCTTCGAGCGCTTCCCGGTCAACACCCCGGAAGAACAAGCGGAGTTGTTGGCGCGGGTGGCCCGCCAGCGCCTCGCCTGAAGGCAAGGTCACTGTCTCGGTACCGCGCGACGCTCTGCTTTCGGCCAGTTCCTGCCGTTCGATGCACGGAATGGGGCTACAGGACCGTGCACATGGCTGAAGTTGACCTGCAGCCAACAGAAGCGTCGAAGGCTGGTGGAGCCCTTCATAATCAAAACCTGACCCCCGCTTGTTCGAGATGCCGACGTTTCATCATGGATAAATTCTTGCTGCAGCAGCAGGTGCTGGAACGGCTCGCCGAAGACCTGCTGCAAGCCGAACAGGCAGCGCGGGCGGCCCATGAAACGGCGACTCACGAAGAAAACATCGCCGAAAACAAATACGACACATTGGGACTCGAAGCCGCCTACCTGGCCACCGGCCAAGCTCGTCGCGCCGAAGCCATCCGCCAGGCGATGGCCAATTGGCGCCAATTCCGCCCCCGCCCCTACGACGCCAGCAAAGGCATACAGCTCGGCGCGCTGGTCTGCCTGGTCGATTCCGACGACAAGCAGCAACAGCTCTTTCTCGGCCCGGATGGGGGCAGCATGAAGTTGGTCAGCGGCGCTCAGCTCGTTCAGGTCATCAGCAGCGAAGCCCCTTTGGGCAGGGCCATGCTGGGTAAATGCGAGGGTGATGAGCTGTCGATACAGGTCGCTCCCATCCGACAGCAGTTTGAGGTGCTGCGGGTTCATTGAGCCGCAAGCAAGTTCACGCCGAATTCATCCGAAATTGCTCGCCCCGACCCATTTGGGACGCTCTGCACAACTCCTGGCGAGCTATGCGGAGTTCTTTCGCGCTCTCGGCCTCGCGCACATCAATTCACTTCGGCGGCACTGACCGCGTGGAAGGACATTGTCGGCACACGACCGACCCCTTGGCGAGGTCACCGCCGCAGAGCGGTCTTTCACGATGGCCGGCGCGGAAGGAGCCTGTCGTGACTGGGAGAACTCGACCCTGAACCGACACTCAATCCCCTGAACTCGTCGCCCCGAAGGTCTCGGTCGGAGCCGAACCGAGGCCTCCGAAGGAGGTCCCACAGCGGAGGAGAAACACCGGTAGGCGGAACACAGGGCGATTGAAACGCGGCGTGAGGCTTGACACCGTGCAGGCTCGCCACTTCGGGCGCGAATGGCCGATACTAGTATATGACGCAGCTTCTAGGAGCAAACCGCATGGACATTTTGCGCCGCAACAATGTCACCTTCCGCGGCCAGGCCGGACCAGACATGGTCTTCGCGCACGGCTTCGGTTGCGACCAGCAAATGTGGCGCTTCGTGGCGCCGACCTTTGAGGCAACGCACCGGGTGGTGCTGTTCGACCACATCGGCTGCGGCGGCTCCGACACCAAGGCCTACGACGCCGAGCGGCACGCAAACATCCAGGGCTATGCCGACGACCTGCTCGAGGTGATGCAGGCCGCCGATGTGCGCGACGCGGTCTTCGTCGGCCATTCGGTCAGCGCGATGATCGGCGTGCTGGCCAGCATCGCCCAGCCGCAGCTGTTTTCGAGCCTGGTGCTGGTGGGCCCGTCGCCGCGCTACCTGAATGCGCCGCCCGACTACACCGGTGGCTTCGAGCGGGCCGACATCGACGGCCTCATCGACATGATGGAAACCAACATGCTGGGCTGGGCCGACTTCCTGGCACCGGTGGTGATGGGCACGCAGAGCCCCGCGGATCTGACCAGCGAGCTCAAGGCCAGCTTCTGCGCCAACGACGCCTACATCGCGCGGCGCTTCGCGATGGCCACCTTCCTGGGCGACAACCGTGCCGATTTGCCGCGGGTGAGCGTGCCTTCGCTGATCATCCAATGCGCCGACGATGCCATCGCGCCGCTGGCGGTGGGCCAGTACGTGCACCAGCACCTGAAGGGCAGCATGATGGAAGTGCTTGACGCCTCGGGCCATTGCCCGCACATGACGCATCCGGAACAAACCATCGCGCTGATCGCGCGCTACCTGGCTGGCGACTGAAGGCGGTTCATTGATGAACCACCCGACGCTGCTCCAGGGTTGGCCTTGTCCAACGCTGTACCTGGACGCTCGTGGGCTGGTCGTCAGCACCAGCGACAGCCTGTGCCGGCTGCTGGACCAAGACCGCGAAGCCATTGAAAACCGCCCTTTCGACGGTCTGCTGACCGCGGCTTCCCGCGTCCTCTTCCAGAGCTATCTGCACCCGCTGCTGCAACTTCATGGCAACGTCGAGGAGATTTCGCTGGCCTTGCGTGCGCGGCACGGAGGCACGGTGGATGTGCTGTTCTACAGCGCCCGCGTGCCGCGTCCGGCAGCCCCGCCCGACAGCGCCAGCAGCGCTGCGGCATCGGCGCACGAGGTCCAGGTGATCCTGGCGCCGATACGCCGGCGGCGGGGCATCGAAGACGAGATGCTGCGCATCAAGCGTGCCGCTGACCTCGCCCCGGGCCTGATCTTCCAGCTGATGCAGTTGCCGGACGGCAGACGGCACTTCCCGTTCGTCAGCGAGGCGATGCGCCGCCTTTACGAAGTCACGCCAGAAGCGGCCCAGGCCTCGGCCGACGCGGTCTTTGGCCGTGTGCACGGCGACGACCGGCACGCACTGCTGGCGGCCTTGAACGCCGCCGCAGACCGCGGCCAAGACTGGATGGGCAGCTACCGCGTGCTGCTTGACGGCGCTGAGCTTCGCTGGCACGAACTGCACTGCACCCCGCGGGAGCTGGCCGGCGGCGTGAGGGTCTGGCACGGCCACATCGCCGACGTGACACAACGTCGCGCAATGGAAGCGGCTCTCTCCGAACGCGCTGCGGCCGACCGCATGGCCCAGGTGCGCAGCGAATTCCTGGCCCGCGTCAGCCATGAACTGCGCACGCCGCTGAACGGCATCATCGGCTTCACGCAGCTACTGGCCAGCGACGACGCCGACAACCTCACGGCTGGCCAGCGGGAAAGACTCGGTGTGGTGGCCGCTTCCGGCCAGCACCTGCTGCAGCTGGTAGACCAGGTGCTGGACATCACCAGCGTGGAGTCCTTGCAGGCCCGCGTCGACCTGGGTCCGGTGGCCCTGGCCCGCTGCGTGAACGAAGCCCTGGCCCTGGTGTGCAACCAGGCTGCCGCGGCCGGCATCGCGCTCGACTGCGCGGCCATGGCCGATGGCCTGACTGTGATCGCCAATGGGCTGCGCCTGCGCCAGGTGCTGGTCAACCTCCTGTCCAACGCGATCAAGTACAACAAGCCCGGCGGCAGCGCACAGCTGCAAGTGCATGCGGGCACGGCCTCGGTGCGGCTGGTGGTCAGCGACCAGGGCACCGGGATGACGCCGCAGCAGCAGGCCGAGCTGTTCCAGCCTTTCAACCGCCTGGGCGCGCAGCACACCACCATCGAAGGCACCGGGCTGGGCCTGGTCATCACTCGCCACCTGCTCACGCAGATGGGCAGCAGCCTGGCGGTGGACAGCCGGGCCGGCGTCGGCTCCACGTTCGCTTTCGAGCTGCCGCTGCACATCGGGGTCGGCAGCCCACCGGCGCTGGCCCCAAGCGCGGCGCAATCGGTGCAGTCGGCAGAGCCGGGTATGGCCCTTTTGAGCAAGGCCGGAGGCATCCACAGCAGCGTGCTGTACGTGGAAGACAACCCGGTGAACGCCATGCTGATGGATGCCATCATCGGCCTGCGGCCTGGCGTGACCCTGAAGATCGAGCCCACGGGCACGTCGGCCCTGCAGTTGCTTGACAGCTGGGTGCCCGACCTGCTGCTGCTGGACATGCACCTGCCCGACATGCTGGGCAGTGAGTTGCTGATCGAGATCCGCCGGCGCTTTCCCCAACTCAGCACACCAGCGGTGGCGGTGTCCGCCGCGGCGCGCAGCGACGATATCGCGCAGGCCCTGGCCGGTGGCTTCGCTGCCTATTGGACCAAGCCGCTGGACATCGACCGCACGCTGACCGAACTCGATCGCTGGCTGAGCATCTGAGCCGCCGGTCGGTTAAGCGTCGCCCTTTTGTCAACGAGGGCCTCGGGCTTCGGTCAGCCGTCGTCGCATACATTCGCCGCCCGAGACCTGACGGTCGCGAGCAACCGCAACTGGCCGGATGCAGACAATCGGCGCAACCCCGCGGCCTGCGAGTCGCAGGTGCCGCGCCGGCGTTTGTCACACCGCCGGCCGCTGCGGGATGCCCAGGCCGCGCACCACCGCCGGCCGGGCCATGAAAGCCGCCAGAACGCGACGGACCTGGGTGAAGTCGGCAAAGCCCACCAAATCTCCCGCGCCATAGAAGCCGACCAGGTTGTTCACCCACGGGAAGGTGGCGATGTCGGCGACGGTGTAGTCGCTGCCCATGATCCAGTCGCGGCCGGCCAGGCGCTGGTCCAGCACCGCCAACAGGCGCCGCGATTCGGCCACGTAGCGGTCGCGCGGGCGCTTGTCCTCATAGTCCTTGCCGGCGAACTTGTGGAAGAAACCCAGCTGGCCGAACATCGGGCCGATGCCGCCCATCTGGAACATCAGCCACTGCAGGGTCTCGTAGCGCGCGGCCGGGTCGGCCGGCATCAGCTGCCCGGTCTTGTCGGCCAGATAGACCAGGATCGCGCCGGATTCGAACAGCGCCAGCGGCCTGCCGCCCGGGCCGTTGGGGTCGATGATGGCCGGGATCTTGTTGTTCGGGTTCAGCGACAGGAACTCGGGCGTCAGCTGGTCGTTGGTGTCGAAGCGCACCAGGTGCGGCTCGTAGGGCAACCCGGTCTCCTCCAGCGCGATCGACACCTTCACGCCGTTCGGGGTGGGCAGCGAGTAGAGCTGCAGGCGCTCGGGGTGCTGGGCAGGCCACTTGCGGGTGATCGGGAAGCTGGAGAGGTCGGTCATGCGGGCAGGCTCGGTGGCTGAGGGTTGCCGATTCTCGGCGAGTCGCCGCGCAGCAGACGCAGGCCGTTGAATACCACCAGAAGGCTGGCGCCCATGTCGGCGAAGACCGCCATCCACATCGTGGCACCGGCGAAAATCGCAAGCCCCAGGAACACCCCCTTGATGCCCAGCGCCAGCACGATGTTCTGCCACAGCACCGCATGGGTGCGGCGCGACAGGCGGATGGTTTCGGGCAGGCGGCGCAGGTCGTCGTTCATGATGACCACGTCGGCAGCTTCCATCGCGGTGTGGGTGCCGGCGCCGCCGAGCGCGAAGCCGATGTCCGCCTGGGCCAGGGCCGGTGCGTCGTTGATGCCGTCGCCCACCATGGCCGTCATGCCGTGCCGCGCCTGAAGGTCTTTCAGCGCGGCCAGCTTGTCCTCGGGCAGGAGCTGCGCGCGCACCTCGCCGATGCCGGCCTGCGCCGCCACGTGGCGCGCGGTGGCCAGGTTGTCGCCGGTCAGCATCACCGTGCTGACGCCCAGCGCCTTCAGCTCGGCCACGGCAGCCACGGCCGACGGGCGCAGCGTGTCCGCCACGGCGAACAAGGCCTGCACACCCGAGGGGCCTACCAGCAGGCTGACGCTGCGGCCGGCCTCTTCGTGGGCCTTGAGCCGCGCTTCGAGCTCCGGCGAGCAGACACCCAGCTCCTCGACCCAGCGGTGGTTGGCCAGCCTCAGATCCTGGCCGCCGATGCGGCCCTGCACCCCACGGCCCGGGGCGGCGGTGAAGTCGAGCACCTCCTGCAGTGCACCCTCCAGGCCCTGGGCGATGGCCTGCGAGACCGGGTGATCGGAGCGCGCGGCCAGGCCGTGCGCGGCGCTGCGCACAGCCGCCTCGTCATTGCCCTGGCCCAACAGCTCGACGGCCACCAGCTGCGGCCGGCCCACGGTGAGCGTGCCGGTCTTGTCCAACGCCACCACCCGCAGGCCGCGGGCGCCTTCGAGGTGCACACCGCCTTTCACGAGGATGCCGCGGCGCGCCGCCGAGGCCAGTGCGCTGACCACCGTCACCGGGGTGGAGATCACCAGGGCGCAGGGGCAGGCGATGACCAGCA